>JAKLDR010000041.1 GCA_022703445.1 Planctomycetota bacterium
ATCCGCCTTCGTCGTCGGCCGCATCATGCTCACCTCTGGCTTGGTCGCCTTCTCTGTTCACCAACTCCTCTGCACCCTCCAGTCTGCCCTCTCAATTACCTCCACGGGAAACCGAGGATGATTCAAGGCATGGCAGGACTAAAACCCGCCGGCGGCGGGTAGTGATATTGAGGCGCCGGGGCCGGAGTTCGGAGGGAGTGCCATGTCAGTCCTGCGGGTGCTCCGGGCCGGGTGGCTGGTGGCTCTCCTGGGGCTGGCCGGCTGCGGGGCGGCCGCCGACCGGGGGGCGAGCGGAGGCGGGGGAGGCGGATCGGCCATGATGCACAACCAGCTCAGTCCCGAGGAGGAGCGGGTGATCGTCGGCCGCGGCACCGAGGCCCCCTTCTCCGGGCGTTTCGACGGGCACTTCGAGGCCGGCGTGTACACGTGCCGGCGCTGCGGGGCGGGGCTCTACCGCTCCGAGGACAAGTTCCGCTCCGGGTGCGGCTGGCCGAGCTTCGACGCGGAGATACCCGGCGCGGTCGAGCGCCGCGCCGACCCCGACGGCCGGCGGACCGAGATCGTCTGCGCGGCGTGCGGCGGCCACCTCGGGCACGTCTTCACGGGGGAGGAGCTGACCGCCAGGAACGTCCGCCACTGCGTGAACTCGGTCTCGATGGACTTCGTGCCCGCCGGGCGCGTCGGGCGCGCCATATTCGCCGGCGGCTGCTTCTGGGGAGTGGAGCACCTCTTCCGGAAGGAGCCCGGAGTGCTCGCCGCCGTCTCCGGCTACATCGGGGGCCTCACCGAGCGGCCCGGCTACCGGGAGGTCTGTTCCGGGACCACCGGGCACGCCGAGGCCGTCGAGGTGCTCTTCGACAAGAGCCGCACCGACTACCGGCGGCTGGCCATGTATTTCTTCGAGATCCACGACCCGACCCAGGTCGGGCGGCAGGGGCCGGACGTCGGCGAGCAGTACCGCTCGGCGGTTTTCCACCTCGACGAGGACCAGCGGAAGGCCGCCCTGGAGCTGATCGGCACACTCCGCGGCAAGGGCCTCCGGGTGGCCACCGAGGTCGTCCCGGCGGGCACCTTCTGGCCGGCGGAGGACTACCACCAGCGCCACTACTCCCGAGAGGGCGGGGAGCCCTACTGCCACGCCCGGGTGAAGCGGTTCTGAGGGGGCCGCAAACGGCATTTGACGGGTTTTCGGGGGCCACATAAAATCCTCCTCCAGGGCGCCCGTGGGTGCGGAGCGTCCGGGGCGCTGCCCCGGGCAGCGGCTTGTGGAGGGCACGTATCGCAGTAGATCGCCGGACCGGCGCCATCGCCGGGATGGAACCCGTCATTCCGTTCACAGGAGTCGAACACATGGACCAGAATGAAGTTCAGGGCGGCGAATTCGCGGACAAGGTTCTCAAGTGCTGCGACTGCGGCGCGGAGTTCGTCCACTCGGCGGCCGACCAGGCCTTCTACCGGGAGCGCGGCTTCTCCAACGAGCCCAAGCGCTGTCCGGCCTGCCGGCGGGCGCGCAAGTCCTCCGGCACTTTCGGGGCGCGCGGCGGCGGCATGACCAAGCAGATGTTCCCGGCCACCTGCGCCTCCTGCGGCCAGGAGACCGAGGTGCCCTTCAAGCCCTCCGGCGCCCGGCCGGTCTACTGCCGGGACTGCTTCCAGAAGCAGCGCGAGGGCGGCGTCCAGTAGCCGGCGGCGGCCCGCCCGGCCCTTGAATAGCCCGCGGCCGGGCTTAGAATCCCGGCCGGAGGAAACGGGGCTTGGGTTCCGTCGACCAGGGCCGGGGCACGCCTGACGCGCCGAGGAAGTTCATCGGCGTGAGGTTCGAGTGCTGCGGCGTCTACCAGCGCGTCTACATCAACCACTCCGGGACCGCCTACGTCGGCTGGTGCCCGAAGTGCGCCACCAAGGTCGAGGTGCGCATCGCCCCGAACGGAACCAGCCAGCGTTTCTTCACGGCCAACTGAACCCCGCCCGGAGACCCGCCCCGTGCCCGAGGAATACCAGATCAGTCGCCGCGCCGGAAGCTGCTCCGCCTGCGGCCGCGACTTCGCCCGCGGCGAGGAGCACTACTCGGCCCTGGTGGCCGAGCCGCCGCCCCCGCCCAAGAAGCGCCGCGGGGAGGAGCCTGCGGCGGCCGCGCCGGCGGCCCCGGCCGGCGAGGTCCAGCCTGCGGCGGCCGCGGCGGTTGCGCCCGCTGCCTCGGCGCTGCCCTACCGGCGGATAGATTTCTGCCCGACCTGCTGGAAGCCGGACATGGCCGCCGGCTTCTTCTCCTCCTGGAAGACCGCGGTTCCCGAGGAGGACCCCGGCCGCGAGAAGCCCCTGGCCCGGCGCATCGACGCCGAGACGGTCTACGAGCTCTTCCGCCGCCTGGAGGGCCAGCCCGAGATCGAGAAGCAGAAGTTCCGCTTCATCCTGGCGCTGATCCTCATGCGCAAGAAGCGGCTGCGCTTCACCGGCGTGGCCTCCGGTCCTCACGGCGACCACCTCGTGCTCGAGGACCGCGCCGAAAGCCTGACCCACAAGGTCTTCGACCCCGGCCTGGCCGACGAGGAGATCGACTCGCTCAAGAGCGCGGTCGACCGCCTGCTCCGCGGCGCGGACGAACCGGTGCGGTGACCGGGCCAGGCGCGCCGGACTCCGAACGCCACCGGCCGACGCGATCGGCAGCGGCCGCCTGCCTGGCGGTCTTCGCCTTCGCGGCGGCCCTCAACCTGGCCTGGCTGGGCGGCGCGCCGCTGGCCGGCACCACCGAGTCGCGCCACGCCGAGGCGGCCCGCGAGTTCGCGGCCGGCGGGCACTGGCTGGTGCCCACGGTCAACGGCTGGCCGCACCTGACCAAGCCGCCGCTGACCGACTGGCTGGCCGCCGCCGGCATCCTGATTTTCGGCCCCGACGAGTTCGGCGTCCGCTTGGGCAACGCCCTGGTTGCGGCCCTGGCCGTCGCCCTGACCGCCGCGCTGGCCCGGCGCCTGGCCGGTCCCGGCGCGCTCCCGGCCGCGGCGATCGTCCTGGCGGTCTGCCCGCTGCACTTCGCCCTCTCCAGGATCGTGTCCATCGACGTGCTCCTGGCCGCGCTCTCGGCCGGATTCTTCCTGATCCTCTGGGAGGCGACCAGGCCGGAGTGCCGCGGGACGCGCCGCGCGGCGCTCGTGGCGGCGCTGGGGGCGGTCCTCGGCCTCGGCGCGATGGCCAAGGGCCACATCGCCCTGCTGGTGATGTTCGCGCCGGGCCTGATCTGGGCCCTGAGCGCCGGCCTGCCCGGTGGGCCCGGCCGGCCGTACCGGCGGCGCGCCGGCGCGGCGGCCCTCGGAGCCCTGGCCGTCCTGGCCGTCGCCGCGGCCGTGGCGCTGCCCTGGTTCCTGTACATCGCCCGGGCATTCCCGGGCTGGCTCGATTCCATCGCCGCCGACGAGTTCGGCGAGAGGGTTGCGGGGGGCGCCTTCGGCCGGGCTGTGCCGGGAACGGCCGCCGCCTGCTTCCTTCTGGGGTGCCTGCCGGCCGTGCCGCTGGCCCTGGCGGCGGTGCTCAGAAGCCGGCTTTCGACTTTCGGCTCTCGGCCTTCGGAACACGAAGACCCGCCCTCCGCTGCCGTGCCGAAAGCCGAATGCCGAAAGCCGAATGCCGAAGGCTGCCTGCCCCCCGGCGCCCTTTCCCTGCTGCTGCTCTGGATCGCCGTGCCGCTGACCGTCTTCAGCCTGGTGAGCGGCCAGCGGGCCAACTACGTGGAGCCGCTCCTGCCGGCCGCCGCGGTCCTGGCCGGCGCGGGGTGGGTCCGCCTGGCCGCCGCCGGATCTCCGCTCGGCCGGCTCCGGTCGGCCCTGGGGATTGCCGCGGCCGGAGTGCCGATCGTGCTCGGCCTGGCCGCCGCAGGGCTGCCCGCCGTCCCGGCGGCCGTGGACGGCCTGCGGCTGGGCGACGGTCCGTCCCTGGCGCTCATGGCGGCCGGCGCCGTCATGGTCCTGGGGGGCGCGGCTGCCGCCACGGCGCTGGTCCGCGGGCGGGCGGCGCCGGCCGCCTGGGCCCTGGGCCTGTCCGCAGCGGCCACGTGGGGGGTGATGTTCACATTCGCCGCCGGGTACCTGGGCGCCCGCGGGGTCAGGGAGTCGGCGCTTCTCCTGAGCCGGCGCCTGGCGTCCGGGGACGAGGTGTGCTACTATCGCGGTTGCGCCCACGGGGTGGGCTTCTACCTGGACTCGGCGCTGCCGGTGGTCGATCCCGACGCCCGCGAGCGCCGGCGCGCCGGGGCCTGGACGGACTGGCCGGGCCATCCCGGGCCGGGGCTGGTCCGTTCGTGGGCCGAACTGGCCGACGGGGTCCGCGGCGCGGGGCCGGGCTCCGGCCGCGGCGTCTGGCTGGTGCTGGAGCCCGCCGACCGCAAGCGGCTCGGCAAGGCAGCGCGGGAATCGGGGGTGCTGGTGGATTTCGTGCAGGTCGAGCCCTCCGTCCTGCTGGCGCGGGTGCTCCCGCCGGCCGGGACGGGTGTGGAGGCGGCGAGGCCGTGACCGGTCCGGCCGGCCCTGCCGGCTCCGCCCCGGTCCGCGCGGTGGCGATCGCCGGGGGATGCATAGCCGCCCTCGGCGCCTCGGCCGAAGAGGTCCGCCGCTCGGCCCCGGCCGGGGCCGAGGTGCTCGGGTTCCCGGGCGGCTTCGTCCGCCCGGGCTTCTGGGACACCCACATCCACATCGCCCGGACCGGCGCGGCGGCGCGCTTCGGCCCGATGCTCTACGAGGCCCGCTCGATCGCGGAGATGGTCGAGCGCCTGGCGGACTTCGCCCGGCGGCACCCGAAGCTGCCGGCCATCGTCGCCCGCGCCGGCTGCCTCGACGAGCGCGTCCTGGCCGAGGGCCGGCTGCCCGCGGCCGAGGACCTCGACCGGGCCGATCCCGGCCGGCCGGTGGCGGTCGTCGACGTCAACAAGTGCGTGCTGAACTCCCGGGCCGCGGAGGCGGCCGGCGCGCTGCCCGAGGGCCCGGACTGGCCGGTGCGGGTCAACCGCTTCCTGAGCCAGGAGCTGATGGCCCAGGCGCCCGGCGGTTTCGCCGAGGACTTCCGCCTGGGCACCGAGGTGCTGGCCAGGCGCGGGGTGACCTGCGCCGTCGACGGGCACACGCTCGCCGCGCAGGCCGATGCCGTGCGCCGCCTCGACGCCGACGGCCTCCTGGGCTGCCGGGCCATCGTCCACCCGGCGACCTCCTGGGAGGGCGACCTGGAGGACTTCCAGGCCTCCGGGCTGTCCTTCGGCGAGGAGCTCGGGCCGCTCTCGCGGGTCGGGCCGCTCAAGATCCTCTACGACCTTTTCGTGATGCACCGCACCGCGCTGATGACCCGGCCCTACCGCGGAGAGCCGCACAACTTCGGCCGGCGCAACATCCCGCCCGACGGCCTGCGCACGCGGCTGGCCGCCGCGCGGGAGCGGGGCTTCCCGGTCGCCATCCACGTCACCGGCGACCGCGGGGCGGCCGAGGCGGTCGAGGCCTTCGAGGCGGAGCTGGCCCGCCGCGTGCCGGCCGGGAGCCTGCTGATCCACGCCTATTTCCCCCCCGAGGACCTGCCCGACAGGATGGCCGCGCTGGGGATGGGGCTGGCCGCCCAGCCGGTCTTCCTGCGCCACTGGGCCGAGACGCTGGAGCGCTTCGTCGGCTGGGAGCGCATCGGCGACTTCAACCCGCTCGACGACTACCTGGCCGCCGGCGTGACCGTGGCCGCCGGGTCGGACGCGCCGATCTGCGACTTCGGGCCTCTGGCCGGCATCCACGCCATGGTCACGCGCCGCTCGCTCTCCGGGCGGGAGTGGGGCCCGGCCCACGCCATTCCGCGCAAGGCGGCGCTCGACCTCTACGCCGGCTCGGCCGCGCGGCTCTTCGCCTGGAGCCACTTCCCGGGCAGCCTGGAGGTCGGCGGCCCGGCGGACTTCACGGTGCTCGACCGCGACCTGGCGACCTGCCGGCCCGAGGAGATCATCGGTGCCAAGGTGCTTGCAACCTACGTGGCCGGCCGCGAGACTTACCGCGCGGGGGCGGGAGGCGCGGACTGATGCCGAAGAAGAAGCCGGTGAAACCGAAGCTGCCGCGCTTCCCGATGCCGCCTCCGGAGAAGCTGCACCGCGACGAGAAGAAGGAACGCAGCCGTACGGCCTGCCGGAAGTTCCGCCGGGGCCGCGGCGGCAACGACCAGTGACGGCGCGAAGGAGTCCAGCGGAGTGAGATCATTCGGCTTCATCCAGAGCGAGGAGAGTTCCGAGGGCTTCCTGCTGCCCGGGCGCGCCGGATTCACCGCGTCGGGCGGGGGCGTCTGGGGCCTGGAGGACGGGCCGGTCGGCTTCCACCTCGGTCCGGTCCTGGACCTCTCCGGGGATCTGGAGGGCCCCGTCCGGCTCCGCACCGGGCGACCGCTCGCCGCCGCCGAGGGGCCGGAGCGCTGCGCGGCTCGGCTCCCGGCGCGGATCGAGGACGCGGAGGAGCGGTACGTCGGCGACTGCATCCAGGAGATCTCCCTGGCCGGTGAAGACCTCCTGCTGGTGGGCATAGGCCTGCGCTTCCCCGGCGCGGTCCCGGGACTGCGGGCCCGGCGCCTGGGCTGGGGTCTGCAGCTCGACCCGGACTGTGCGGTCGTGGCCGCCGCCGGAGCCCCGCCCGGTTCCGGCGCCTGCCGTTTCGGGGACGTCGGCGACTGGCTGATCGTCCGGGACGTGCGCGGCTTCCTGGGCGTCTTCTGGGGCGCGGAGCAGGACGGCTGGTGCGCCAGGCTGGGCGGCGAGGGGCTCTGGTCCCGGATCGACGGCCGCGACCTGGCCCCGTTCTTCAACTGCTGGGAAAGCCAGCTCCGCCAGTGGCACGGTCCCAACGGCTGGCAGGCCCGCCCCGGCGCGGCGCTGCTCGTGGACCAGCCCGGCCTGGCCGGCGACTGGATGACGCTCTGCTGGCACCAGGGCTCCGACCTGACCATCGAGCCCGGCGCGCACTTCTCCGGCGCCCTGGCCCTCACCTGGTCCGAGGACGAGGCCGAGGTCCGCAGGCGCCTGGAGGCCCTGGCCGCGCCCGTGACGCCCTCGGCCGACGGCGCCGCGGTGGTGGGCTTCGACCACCTAGAGGGCAGCTACCGCTTCCGCCGCACCGGGAAGAAGTGCGCCGTCTCCTTCCCGGCCGACCCGCTCGGCCGCTCGGCGCTGGTGCGCGTCGACGGAGCGCCGGCCGCGGCGTTCGCCTGCTCGGTCGACGGCGCCGCCGCGCGGCCGCAGCTCGTCTCGGTGGGGCGCACCGACGACCCCTACGGCCCCAACGACGGTCGCCCCGACGGATACGGCCGGCCGGTGCTGGCCGCCCGGGAGCGGCCGGCCGAGCGCGCCGAGCTCGCCGTGAGGCTCTCGCCCTCCGGGCCGACCCGCGTGGAGGTCGCCGAGGCCGAGGGCCTGTCGCTTAGCTGCCTCTCGCAGGACGACCGGCGCGAGCTCCTGCTCTGGTCGACGCGCGATGCCTCCGCGCCACTGGGGCGGCTGTCGCTCCACGACCTGCGCCTGCGCGACCTGCGTCCGCCGGGGCTCGGCCGTCCGGCGGCCGCCTGCCTGCCGCTCTACTGGTACCTGATGAACGCGCCCAGCCCCTGGCACTCGGCCAACCTGCTCGAGTCCTGGGAGCTGGTCGAGAACGGCCCCGGCGCGGTGCGCCTGCGCCTGGCCGCGGCGAACCCGGGGCGCGCGGCGCTGTCGACCTTCGACGTGGGCTTCGCGCTCACGCCCTCCGGCGCGCTGGCGCTCGACGTGGCCGCGCGGCTGGAGGTGGCCGGCGCCTTCCCGGTGCCGCACTTCCAGTTCATGAACCTCTTCCCGGAGAAGGCCCGGATGCCGGAGGAGTGGACCCACGACGAGACCCTGGCGGCCTCGTCCGGCTTCCTCCGGGCGGTCGACAACCGCGAGGGCTCCAAGGGGCTGCGCAAGGTCGAGTTTCAGCCGCCCTTCCTGCTGGCCCAGTACGCCGCCCGGCCGCACGGCCCGGCCGGCGCCGGGAACCTGGCGGTGCTGGTCACCTCCTGCCGCCCGGCCGGGACGCCCTGCGCCTACGAGCTCTGCCGCTGCTGGCTCGACGACCACTTCTACGTGGCCTTCCCGGGCGGGGCCCCGGCGGCCGGCTCGACCTACGAGGTCCGCTTACAGGCTGCGGTCTGGCCCGACCGCGGCGAGGGCCGGGCCGGAATGGAGGCCCTGGCCGGAAGGGCCCTGGCCTCCGGACGCCTGGAGGTTTGAGCTTGGCGGAGAACGCTTCCCCGCCCTCCCCGCCCCCTTCGGGCGGCGCTCGCCCCCCGCGCCGCCCGGGGCCGCTGGACCTGCTCGGGTCGAGCTCCAACCGCATGCGCCTGCTGCTGGGCATCGAGCCCAAGCCGCCCAGGCCGCCGCCGGGTCCGCCGCTGACCGGCGCGTCCGCCTGGGCCGTGAAGGCCGCGGGCAGCTTCCTGGGGGCCGGTTTCCTGCCGCTGGCCCCCGGCACCTGGGGCAGCCTGGCGGCGCTGGCCTTGTGGTTCGTAGGCCTGGCCCTGGCGCAGAAGCACGGGCTGCGGCCGGGCCTAGTCGACCAGTTCTGCGTCCTGGCCGTGGCCGGGTTCTCGCTGGCCACGCTGGCGCTGGGGTCGCTGGCCGAGCGCGCCGCCGGCCACTACGACCCCAAGTGGTTCGTTCTGGACGAACTGGGCGGAGCTTTCCTTGCGCTCTACGGGCTGGCCGGCTACAATCATCCGCAGCATGGCCTTTGGGGCGTGGCGTTCGTGGCCGGCGCCTTCCTGCTGTTCCGGGTGCTGGACGCCACCAAAGTGGGCATGATCGGCTGGCTTGACCGGCGGATGACCGGAGGCCTGGGCATCCTGATGGATGACCTCTTCGCCGGCGCCGCGGCCAATCTCTCGGTGAGGGGCGTGGCCTGGCTGGTGGCGGGGCAGCCTTTCGCGGGATGAGGCCGGACCTGGTCTGACGGGGGTCGGAGCGACCTTGGACAACACCAGCGCGAGGCAGAAGGTCGAGGTCATCCTGGGCGGGCGGATCTCCGACGAGGAGATGCGCCTGCTGGGCGGCTGCCTCGACGACCTGGAGAAGCGCGCCGCCGACCACCAGAAGCGCCTGCGCCGCCAGGAGCAGGAGTTCACCACCATCTTTGAAATGGTCGGGCAGATATCGGCCCGGGCCATGAACTCCGAGAGCCTCATCAAGTACCTGCTGCGCACGGTCATGGGCCAGTTCATGGTCCCGCGCCTGGCGGTGCTGCGCCGGACCGAGATCGAGGCCCGGATGCTGGCGCTGGCCGCCGCCCAGGGCTTCAGCGCTCCGGAGCTGTCCGTCGAGGTCGAGGGCCCGCTGGGCCAGTTCGCCCTGGGCGCGGCCCGGCCGTTCGACCTGTCCTCCGGCGACGTGGCCGCCTTCGAGGATGCCGCGCGCCTGCGCTCCCTGGGCCTGGTGACCTGCGTGCCGCTGGTCCAGCAGGCCGACGGCGACCGTCCGGCGCAGCTGGAGGGCCTGCTGCTCCTCGGCGAGCGGCTGGCCGGCGGGCCCATGGGCCCGGTCGAGAAGCGCATGCTCGGGCTGCTCGGGCAGGCCGTGGCCATCACCTTCCACAACGAGATGCTCTACCGGCGGTCGATCATCGACGACCTGACCGGGGTGGCCAGCCGCGGGCACTTCGACGCCCATCTCAACCAGGAGATCAACCGCATCAAGCGCTACGGCGGCCGGGGCATCTGCCTGGTGATGGTCGACCTGGACCACTTCAAGAAGGTCAACGACACCCACGGGCACCAGGCCGGCGACGCCGCGCTGCGCAAGGCGGCTGCGGTGCTCCGCGACACGGTCCGGACCGTCGACATGGTCGCCCGCTACGGCGGCGAGGAGTTCGCGGTCATCCTGCTGGAGATCGAGCGCGACAAGGCCCAGGAGGTCGCCGAGCGCCTGCGCAGCCGGATCGAGGCCGCCCGCGTGGAGTGCGGCGGCGTCGAACTGGGGATAACCGCCAGCTTCGGGGTGGCCTGTTTCCCCGACGACGGCGAGGACAAGCAGAAGCTGATCGGTGCGGCGGACTCGGCCCTCTACCGGGCCAAGGCCTCCGGCCGCAACCGGGTGGTCATGGCCCCGTCCGGAGCGGCCGACGGCGGTTCGTCCGCGGGAGAGAAGCGTGGCTGACATCGGCGGTCCCAACAAGAAGAGTTCCGTGCGGCTTCCGGCCGGCGCCGGCGGGGCTCAGCCCCCGCGGCCCCCGACGGGGCCGGGGCCGAGCCCGTCCCGCCCGCCCACGGCCGGAGCGGGCGCGGCCAAGCCGTCCCGTCCGCCCACGACCGGAGCGGGCGCGGCGTCCCCGGCCCGCAAGTCGCCGGGCGCCCCGGCCCAGGGCGGCGCCAGCCGTTCTAGTTCCAAGATGCAGGCGGTCGGCAAGCTGCCCACCCCCGGCGCCGGTCAGCGCGGAGCCCAGGCCGCCCAGGCTGCCCAGGCCGCGCAGGGCGCCTCCGGGGTGATGGCCGCTGCCCCCCGCCTCGCTCCCCGCGGGCACGGTTCGGTCGCCGGCCGCCGGGTTCAGGGGCTGGGGCTGGCCGGCAAACTGTCACTGTCCATCGCCGCCCTGGTCATCCTGGTGGTCGCGGCCTGGGGCACGGTGCTGACCGTGATCGTCAAGGACAGCTCCTACGACGCCATCAAGCGCTACGGCGCCTCCGCCGCCCTGTGCCTGGGCCGGGTGGGCCGCCTGGAGCTCGACAAGTTCAAGGTCGAGAAGCAGCGGTTGGAGGCGGCCACAAGGCCCGGCGAGAACATCCCCAACCCGCCGCGGGTGATCATGCGCGAGCTGCTCGAGCTCCGGCCCGAGGGCGGCGGCCAGCCGGTCATGGCCGACATCGAGGACGCGATCATCCTGTACGGGGTCACCAGCCACCCGGTGGCCTCCGCCAAGGACGCGGTCCCCGAGGGCCTCAAGGGGCAGGAGGAGTACATCGGCGGGCGCGGTTACACCAACGTGAAGTGCCGCCGTGGCGAGTACCGGCGGAGCGCCGGCACCGTCCCGGCCCTGCAGTTCACCGTGCCCATCGAGCTACCCAGCGACGCCCAGGGCGGTTCGGCGGTGCTGATCATCTCGTCGTCGCGGGTGGACAGTCAGGTCAACAGCGTGATTGCCTCCGCCTTCATCGCCGGGCTCTTCTGCGTGCTGGTGGGCATCGGCGTCTCCTACGCCTTCGCCAGCCGGATCGTCAAGCCGGTGCGCGGCCTGATGCGCGACATGGACATCGTCAGCCGCGGGGACTTCGACCACGTCACCAAGCCCACCAGCACCGACGAGATCGGCCTGCTGGCCCTGGCCTTCAACGACATGACCCGCAGCCTCCAGGCCGCGCGCGAACTCGAGCGCGAGGCCGAGCGGGTCCAGGGCGAGATCAACACCACCCGGGAGATTCAGGCCCACCTGCTGCCGGCCAAGATCCCGCAGCTGCCCGGGTTCGACATCTTCCAGGCCTATATCTCCGCCAAGGAGGTCGGCGGCGACTACTTCGACTACATCCCGGTGGACCGCGAGAACCTGGGCATCGTGGTGGCCGACGTCTCCGGCAAGGGCCTGCCCGGCGCCATGGTCATGGCCCAGACCCGCGCGGTGCTGCGCATGATCGCCACCGGCAACACCTCGGCCTCGGGCACGCTCTCCCAGGTCAACGCGGTCATCGCCCGCGACATCAAGCGCGGCATGTTCGTGACCATGATCTACGGGATCCTCAACGTCCGGCAGAAGACCCTGACCGTGGCCTCCGCCGGGCACAACCCCATGGTGCTGCTGCGCGCCCGCACCGGCCAGGTCGAGCTGGTCAACCCGGCGGGCATCGCCCTGGGCTTCGACAAGGGCCCGATCTTCAACCGCACCATCAAGGAGCAGACCCTGCAGCTCTACAAGGGCGACCAGGTGGTGCTCTACACCGACGGCGTGGTCGAGTGCATGGACGTGAAGCACGAGGAGTACACCGACGAGCGCTTCTACCGCTGGGTCCAGACCAACGCCCGCGAGAAGAAGAGCCGCGATGTGGTCAACGGCCTGATCAAGGAGCTGGAGTCCTTCCGCGGCGAGGCCGAGCCGCACGACGACATCACCGTGGTCACCGTCAGGGTCGAGTAGAGGAGCCAGGGAGAATCCATGGTCCGCCGCGAACTGGTCGTGCCCAACGACACGCAGTACCTCGCCACGGTGCGCGAGGAGGTCACCCGGGTGGTCGAGCAGAGCGCCTTCGGCCTGCGCGAGCGCAAGCTGCTGATCCTCGCGGTGGACGAGGCCGTGACCAACATCATGGAGCACGCCTACGACAATGACCTGGAGGGCGAGCTCGACGTGGAGCTCATCCTCGAGGCCGACGCCACCCGCTTCGAGGTGATCATCCGCGACAGCGGCAAGGAGTTCGACCCCAGCACCGTGGAGATTCCGGACATCGCCACCCACGTGGGCAAGGGCCAGAAGCACGGGTTGGGCATCTTCCTGATCCGGCAGATCATGGACGAGATCAACTACTCCTACGTCCACGGCGAGAAGAACCAGCTGCAGATGATCAAGTACGTCGACCGCACCCAGCGCAAGGATCCGGCGGCCGCCGCCGGCCGCAAGGAGTAATGCCCATGTCCGAATTCAAGATCAGCCGCGAGAACGCCAACGGGATCGCCCTGCTCCGCGTGGAGGGCTTCCTGGACGCCCATACCTTCGAGCAGCTCGAGGAGACCATCCGCGGCATATTCGAGTCCGGATGCTTCAAGCTGGTGGTGGACCTGGGCGGCGTCGACTATATCTCGAGCGCCGGCGCAGGGGTGCTCATCGGCGCGCGGAGCGAGAGCCAGGAGAACGGCGGCGACATCGTGCTGCTGAACCCCACCGAGGGCGTGCGGGAGGTGTTCGATCTGCTGGGGCTCACCCAGATATTCAAGATCGTCAACGACCGGTCCGCGGCGCTGGCGGCGTTCTAGGCGCGGTTGCTGGTTGCTGGTTGCTGGTTGATGGTTGCTGGTAACCGGAACGACGCCAACCGCTGGAACCCACTGCTTCTCGAAGCTTCTGCCCAGCAACCCGCAACCAGCGACCCACAACCCGTCCCGTGATCCTCATCAGCGCCTGCCTGCTCGGCGTCCCCTGTCGCTACGACGGCACGGTGCTCCCTCCCCTGGAACTGCCTGATGAAATCCGCGGCCAGGCCCTGCTGCCGGTCTGCCCGGAGGAACTCGGTGGGCTGCCCACGCCGCGACCGCCGGCCGAGCTCGCCGGCGGCGACGGCCGGGCGGCCCTGGCCGGCTCGGCGCGGGTTCTCCGGGCGGACGGCACCGACGTGACCGCCGAGTTCCTCCGCGGCGCCGAGGCGGCCGCCGAGCTGGCCAGACGTCACGGCGCCTGCGCGGCCTGCCTCAAGGCCAGGAGCCCGTCCTGCGGGGTGAAGTCCACGCACATCGGCGGGAAGGTTGCGCCTGGGATGGGCGTGGCCGCCGCGGCGCTGGAGCGAGCGGGAGTGAGGCTGATCGAGGCGGGGTGATGGCCGACGCGCTTGCGGATATGAGGTCCTGCTCTTGCTGAGGTAATCGCCGGGCTGGCTGGGACCTTGCGACCCGCCGTCAACTGCCCGCGCACCTCCAGAGATTACCCGGAAACGTCCTGCAACATCCCGGAGGTTCTTCCGCGAAACCGGCGAAGGGATCTATCGTCCAACTGTTTGGGCTGACTGCCCACAGGAGGTCGGAATGAAGAGTGTCCTGGTGGTTCTGATATTGCTCGCCCAGGCTGTCCCGTGTCTGGCCAAGGCGCGCTATGCTGGAAAGGCCGACATGATTCGGGAGGCAGAGGCCATTGCGGTAGCAACCGTGACCAAGGTTGAGGTCCTGGCGGAGGGGGAGAGAGGAACGACATGGACCTACCGACAGAAAGCCACCGTCAAGGTGGAGGGCTGTCTGAAGGGCGAGATCGACGGCGAGATTGCCGTATATGGCATGGAGGACTTAATCTGCGCCCAGTGCAGCTATACCCCAGGCCGGTTCATCCTCTTCCTTCGAAAGGATGGGATGCTCTGGGCCGGCTCCAATTGGGAGCTGGGCATTCGTCCGATCAGACAAGACAAGGTCGCATGGCCCAAGGAGGGCGGAGGGCTGTTCGACCTGGCCGAAACCCCGCTTGCCGAAGTGATCGCGGAGATCAGGGCGGCAGTGGCGTCAGGGCCTGCCGAAGACCGCTTTGGCGCTGGCAGGGTCGTCCTGGACTGGACCATTGTCGATGGTGGCTTCCATCTGGAAGTGAAGAATGACACCAAGGAGGTTTTCGTTCTTGATGAGTTCTTTGCTGAGGGAGCCAACCTCGTGATCACGGGTTTGAACGCCAAGCATGAAAAAGTCTACGTAACACCTTTCGATATTCTCGTCGAGCGTGCACCGGCCAAGCTGATAAAGATCGGCCCCGGCAACTACCACCGCATCGCCTTCCCGATCGCGGACTGCCTGAAGACCACGCCCAATGACGTGCGATACATCGCCATCACGTGGACGAGAAATCCCCTGGGCACGAAGATTCCAGATGGCGGACTCTCGACCAGCCGATACGAATGCCGCAAGGCCGTCGAAAAGCCTGCCCACGTCACTCAGCCGCCTTCCAGAGAGGCAAAGGGGGCAGAGAAGTAGAGGGGGCAGGACCCTCTGCCCGGGTTCGGCTTTGTCGCGTCCTAGGGGCGCAGCATGCTGCTGCCCCTACGTCAGCCCCATCTCCCTCCACACCGCCTGGTAGAGCGGCGGCAGCGTGTCCGCGTGCAGGCCCTGGAAGTAGAAGCCGTTCCCGCCGAAGACCTTGGGGATGCGCGTGGCGATGGACTTCTGGTCGCGCAGGTAGTAGTAGTGCTGGGACTCGTCGCGGACCTCGTCGTCGAAGCTGAAGGGCCGCACGTCGAAGTCGCCGGTCCAGAGGCCGCTGGGGCGGTGGCCGGTGTTGGCGGCCATGGACACGGCCTTCAAGAGCACCTCGGGGCCCATCACCGCGCTGCCGATATTGAGGACCACGCCGCCGCCGGTCATCCGGCAGACCTCCTGGGTGAAAAGCAGGAAGTCGGCGCCGCTGGTGGCCCCCTTGGCCTCGCCGTCGAAGCCCGGGTGCTGGTCGATGATGTCCGTGCCCAGGGAGCCGTGCACGCAGGCCGGGATGCCCTTCTTGTAGGCGGCGGCGAAGACGCAGCTCGCCGCGTACTGGAAGCCGTCGTAGGGCTTGAAGTACTCCGAGGAGTCGGCGGAGCCGGCCAGCGCCCGGTCGAGGACCAGCCGCCGGAAGGGCGCGTCGCAGTAGAGCCGGCCCATGGCCTCGCCGTAGCCCAGGCCGAGCTCGTGGCCCAGCCGGATGGTCTCGTTCAGGTAGGCGCCGGTCTCGAAGGCCATGCCGAACTGGCCGGCCGGCAGCGCGTCGCGCACCGACTCGGAGGACGCGCCGGTGAGGGCCAGCTCGAAGGCGTGGATCGAGCCGGCCACGTTGGTCGAGTAACAGGTGACGATGCCGCGCTCGATCAGGTCGACCACCAGCGCGATCTCGCCGTTCTTGATGCAGTGCGCGCCGGACATGACCATCACCGGGGCTCCGGCGCGGCGACACTCGGCGATCCGGCGGGCGAGTTCGTCGATCCCCGCCGACTGGTCGGCACCGCCGCCTGACGCGCCGTTCCGGAACCACGGCCCGGTCGCGCGGCGCTGGGCCTCGGCCCGCAGCGCCGCCGGGTCGAGGAAACCATCGACCTCCACCTTGTTCTTACGGGTCTTCAGCGGATAGGTGCCGACTTTCGAGAGGTCGAAGATCGGGTAGCGGCCCTGGTATTTCACTGGCTCACTCCTTGCGCAGCAGCCTGTGCAGCTCCGGCACGGTGTAGTCCCGGAGGATGTAGTTGGTGCCGAGCTCGCGGTGCAGCTCGCGCTGGCGGCGGGCGTCCTCCGGCAGCCGGCTCAGGCACACGCTGCCGAAGGACGCGCCGGCGGCGATCTCGGTGCGGCCGTCGCCGATCACCAGCGCAGCCTTCGGATCTATGCCCTCTCGAGCGAAGAGCTCGCGCATGACCTCGTCCTTGGGCATCTTCCGGTCCCAGGAGGAGCCGAGCAGGGCCTCCACGGCCTTGCCCGGGCCGACCTCGAAGCCCACGGCCTCGACCTCCTCGAGCATGCCGCCGCCGGCGTAGAGCACCGCGCCGGTCACGAAGTAGTTGCGGCAGCCCATGGCGTGGAGCCGCTCCATGAACTCGAGCGCACCGGGCACGCGCCACTTCGCCGGATGCTTCCGTGCGTCGGCGGTGTTCCGGTCGCGGCAGGCGCCGTTCAGGACCGCCTCGTAGAGCTTGAAGAGGCGCCCGGAACGCTCGGCTATGAACGCGATCAGCCCGGCCGGCTGCGCCACGTCCAGGAAGCGCTCCTGGCCGGCCCAGATGCGCCGGATGATCTCGGAGTTGCCGCGCCGCTCCTCGACCGAGAGAGCCAACCGCGGGTCGGCCGGGACGTTGCCCAGCTCGATGGCCCGGCGGATGCCGAACTCCATCTGGGTGAGGGCGGACAGGCCCGCCGACTCCACGCAGAATCGGTCGGTCTCCTCGAGCTTCTCGCGGCCGACCCGGGCGATCAGCTCCCGCAGCTGCGCGGGCGAGTCGAAGTCGTCGCGCAGGCCGCAAGTCATGGCCCAGTGGATGGACAGGCTCATCACCGGCGGCCAGTCGCGGATCAGGCTGTGGGTGCCGTCGATGTCGTGGATGGCGTGGGTGATCCGGCGCAGGCCCACCGGCCGGACCACCTCCAGGCCGGGCGCGCCGCGCTCCAGGCCCCGGTCGTCGATGACCAGCATGGCGCCTGTCCTACCGGCCCCGCAGAACGGTCACGGCCAGGTCGACTCTGCTCAGCCCGTCGAGCCTGGCCACCTCGGCGGCCGGGACCCGCCGGCCGTTCAGGGTCACCTCGGTGCCGAGCACCCTGGATCCCGAGCCGCGGGTCGAGACCTCCAAGCTCAAGGGAATCTTGCGGTAGCCGCCCCCGGGGCGGGCCTGGTGGATGATCCGCCGGAAGGAGAGCCGCCCGCCGAGGGCCTCCGGCAGGCAGGGCGCGACCCGCAGCGCGGGCCGGCGGTCGTCGTGGAGGTTGAGCTCCACGCCGGCCACCTGGCCGAAGAGCTCGATGATCCAGTCGGTCGAGCCGGACAGCCCGAAGTACATGCCCTTGCCGTAGTGCGGGTCGGCCGAGTCCGAGGCGTAGGACGTGGCCGGGGTCTCGAAGGGCCCGGCCAGGGTCTCGTCGCGCATAGCCGAGATCATTCGCTTGAACTGCTCCCAGGCGCGGCCGGTCTGGCCGGCGATCCCGATGCGGTTGCGGTGCATCATCACCTGGCCGTGATGGTACTCGCCGTTCTCGGCGCAGCCCGCCGGGAGGACGCCCATGCGCCCGACCAGGGCGAGCGTCCGGGCGCTGTTGGCCATCGGCGGGTGCCAGAGCCGGAGGCCCAGCCGGTCGTCGAAGAGCGCCGCGTCCACGCCGGCCAGCAGCTCGCCGGCGATCCCCGCGCCGCCGGCGACGGGCTCCAGCCAGTCGCGCTCGGTGCGGAGCATCTTCAAACAGTAAGCTTGCGTCGCCAGGTCCCGCCGGCCGACGCCGTCGAACTCGCGGGAGCGCATCGAGCCGACCGCGTAGCCGGTCTCGCCCTTGGCGTACTTCGGGCGCGAGCCGTCGGAGCGGAGTTCGTGGATGCAGGCGACGAAGCCCGCAGGTGCGCCCTTGGCGGCCGGCTCCCAGGCCACGCGGACGATGCTCTTGCGGAGCTCACTCGCCAGCTTCTTGAGCGCCGGCAGCCGGCCGGCGAGCTTGAGCGCCGCAACGGCCCGGGCCACCCGCGGGGTCTCGAGCAGGTCGATGGTCTCCACCAGGCACTCGAAGAGGTGGGCCGACAGCCGCACCTGCGTGCCGCGGCCCCGGCCGCGGGTCAGCGCGTCGCCCACCTTGGAGGTGCCGATCATGTCGAGCGGATCGCACCAATCTCCGTACATCATCTGGGCCAGGCCGTAGGGCGAGTCGGCCACGTGGCGGCCGAAGCACTCCAGGACCTCGAGCATGGCCGCGGCCACGGTCTGGGTCCGGTCCGCGCCGACGATCCCGGAGCGCTCCGGATGCTCCGGGTCGGTCAGCTTCACGGTGGTGACCTTCTCGGCCAGGACCGAGGCGTCGCCGGTCTCGCGCACGTACATGGCCACCGAGTTGAGGAACCACAGCGGGCTGTCCGCGTAGGGGCGGTTGTCGTTCTTGACCTCCTTGGAGCGGTCGTCCCAGCGGCTGGGGTACTGTCGCGGGAACATGCCGTGGAGCTTCTCGACCAGGGTCATGGGCCGCGACGCCCGGCCGGCCCCGGCGGTGACGTACATGAAGCCCATGGCGTGGACCAGGTCGGCGCGGACCCGGCCCGGGTCGGCCTTCATCTTCGGCCACATGTCCTGGGCGCGGTCGCGGGTGCCCAGTTCGATGCCCTCGGCCATCTTGGCCCCGTGGGCGCGGCAGTTCTCGTAGAGCTCCTCGACGCCGATCCACACCGACTTGGCGTACTCCGAGACGACCGGCTGGCCGGGCATCTCGATGGCGAAGGCGGCGGGCTGCGGTCGGGCGCTGGCCGCGGCGGCCGCGGCGGCGATGCGCCGGGCGTCGGGCGTGCGCCGGACCAGCTCCCTGGCGGCGGCGGTGAAGGCCGCGGCGACCCGCGGGTAGTCGGAGAAGCTGCAGCTCGACTTGGCGCGGAAGGCGGCGGCGAGCTTCGGGTCGGTCACGTAAAGCAGGCTCTGCGCGAGCCCCGCGGCCTTCCCCGCGCCGAGCCGGAGGTCGAAGGTGCCGGCCGCGATCGTGCCGACGGAGAAGCGGTTGAGCTTGCGGCCCGCGCCGGGGAGCAGCTCCCCGCGCCGGACCGCCTCGGGCAGGAGCGACAGCGCCCCGCTGTCGCCCACGAAGGCCGAGTAGTCGCAGGTGGCCTCGGCCGGGCGCAGGCCCGGCCCCGGCACGCTCGAGACCCGCTTGAGCTGGACGATGTCGCTGTAGGGCACGGTGGCGTTGACCACGATGTCGTTTGGCGTGACCGGGAGGCCGCTGTCGTACCAGATCTCCTTGTTGTAGACGAAGCGCTGGGTGCCGTGGAGGTTGAAGAAGCTCCAGAGCTTGCCCGCGAGCGCGCGCCGGCCGTCGTTGCGGATGAGGACCTCGCGGAGCAGCGCCGGGCCGCCGGCGGCGGCCACGAAGGAGAGCCTGACCGCGGTGGTGAAGGCCACGCCCGGCGCCGGCCGGAAGGACGCGCAGTACCACATGCACCGGCCGGGATCGCCGAGCTTGACGATGCGGATGCCCTCCGGCTCGCAGTTCGTCCCGCAGCGCGGGTTGACCAGCGCCGCGATCCGCCGCGCGCCCGCGATCGTCCCGAGGTCCAGCCACAGGTTGGCGGAGGGCACGCCGGTCTCGCGCTTCTCGGTGGTGTCGAAGCTGCCGCTCAGCACCCGGACCTCCAGCCCCTCGGGCAGCTTCACTTCGAAGTCGATCGAGCCATTGGACTGGAAGGTGGCCTTGGCGCCCGGGAGGTTGGTGACCAGCACCGAGGGGCAGCCGTTGGGGTGACCCTCGTAGATGACCTCGCCGTCCGGCCCGTAGCCGCCCAGCCGGCTGGTCCGGTGCTTGACCTGGAGGGAAAGGATCCTCTCCGCCTGCGCGGCGAAGCTTGTGTTCTTGGCCATGGCCATGGGTGGAACTCCTGTGAAGCGGTGGTTGCAGGGAGTCCTGCGTCTGTGGCGGGAGTTTATCCGCGGCCGGGCCGGCCACAAGTCACAAGAGCGCTTCCGGGCGCCGGGCGGGGCGCGCGGGGGGAGAGCGGCGTCCGTTGTCCGGACTTTTCCGGTGACCGCGGCGCTCCACTAAGTATTAGATATCCCCCAATTGCCGCCGCTGCCGGCGGCGCGGGCCATCGGGAGATGCAGATGCGCAAGGTTCTCATCGGGGCGTTTGCCTGCGCGGCGCTGGCCGCGGGGCTGGTTTCCGGGTGCTGGACGGACGGCGGCGGAACCCGTTCCGGGTCGGGCGCCGAGATCGCGCCGGCCGCGCCGGTCAGGGCTGCGGGTGGGGCCGCGGAGGCCTCCCAGGTCCAGGTCGACGCCGCCGTGGCCAAGGTCTTCCCGGCGCTGATCCGCATCTACGTGGTCGGCAAGTACTACGACGGCGGCCGCGAGCAGAAGTCCCAGAGCTCGGGCTCCGGGGCGATCATCACCCCGGACGGCTACGCGGTCACCAACCACCACGTGGTCGGCAAGGCCCGGAACATCCGGGTGACCCTGGCCAACCGCGACGAGGCCGAGGCCACCCTGGTCGGCTCAGACCCGCTGGCGGACATCGCCGTGATCAAGCTCAAGCCCGAGACCATGCGCACGCCCGTCAAGCAGTTCCCCTGCGCCCAGTTCGGCGACTCCGCCCGGCTCAAGGTCGGCGACGTGGTCCTGGCCATGGGCTCGCCCGGGGCGCTCTCCCAGTCGGTCACCCAGGGCATCGTCAGCAACACCGAGCTGATCCTGCCCTGGGGCGGCGCGAACCTCGACGGCGAGCCGGTGGGTTCGCTGGTCCGCTGGATCGCCCACGACGCCGCGATCATCGGCGGCAACTCCGGAGGGCCGCTGGTCGACCTCTCCGGCCGCATCGTGGGCATCAACGAGATCGGCGTGGCCTCGCTCGGCGGGGCCATCCCCGCCAACCTGGCCAAGCGGGTGGCCGACGAGCTCATCCGCACCGGCGACGTGCGGCGCAGCTCGATCGGCGCCGAGGTCCGGCCGCTGCTGCGCGGCTCGAAGCTCGACCGCGGCGTGCTGGTCAACGCGGTGGCCGAGGGCTCGCCGGCGGCCAAGGCCGGCCTGAAGTCCGGCGACGTGATCACCGCCTTCGACGGCAAGCCGGTGCAGGTGCGCTGGGCCGAGGAGCTCCCCGAGTTCAACCGCCTGGTGCTGGAGACCCCG
Organism: Planctomycetota bacterium; assembly: GCA_022703445.1. GTDB lineage: Bacteria > Planctomycetota > SZUA-567 > JAKLDR01 > JAKLDR01 > JAKLDR01. Next base: position 20,992 of record JAKLDR010000041.1, read on the forward strand.
GTGGGCAAGGAGGTGGCCGTCGAGTACCTCCGCGCCGGCAAGGCCGGGAACCTCAAGCTGACCACCGCGGCACGCGGCAAGGCCCGGGGGGAGGACGAGGAGGTCCGCTCCTGGGGCGCCACCTTCCGCGACCTGACCGAGATCGCCGCCCGCGAGCTCAAGCGCCCCGCCACCGACGGGGTCATGGTCACCTCGGTCCGGCCCGGCGGCCCCTCCGGCCAGGCCAAGCCGCAGCTCGTGCCCGGCGACCTGATCGTGCGCGTCGGCGAGCGCGACGTGAAGGACCTCGAGGAGCTCAAGAAGGCCAGCGCCCAGCTCACCGCCGGCAAGACCGAGCCGGTCCTGACGGTGGTGGCCTTCGAGCGCGGCACCGAGCGGCTCCTGACCGCCATCCGCATCGGGCCGGCCGAGGACGACAGCCGCTCGCCGGAGGTCCGCAAGGCCTGGTTCCCGGCGGCCGTGCAGGTCTTCACCCGGAACCTGGCCGAGGCCATGAACCTCAAGGGCACCCGGGGCGTGCTCGTGACCCAGATGTTCCCGGGGAGCGCCGCGGAGAAGGCCGGATTCCAGCTCGGGGACGTCATCACCCACGTGGACGGCTCGCCGGTGGAGGCCTCCCAGCCCGAGGACGACGGCATCTTCCCGGCGATGATCCGGCGCTACAAGATCGGGGCCGAGGCGGAGATGACCGTGGTCCGCGCCGGCAAGCCTGTGAAGCTCAAGATCGAACTGCCCGCCGCGCCGGTGCCGGTCGCGGAGATGAAGCGCTACCGCGACGAGGTCTTCGAGTTCACCGGCCGGGACGTGGCCTTCAACGACCGCGCCAGGAACAAGTGGGAGGAGTCCCAGGCCGGGGTCTTCGTCGAGGCGGTGGAGCAGGCCGGCTGGGGGGCGCTCGCCGGGATGCGGGTGGGCGACCTGCTGCTGGAGATCGACGGCCAGCCGGTGGCCGATGTGGCCGCCCTGGAGAAGATCATGAAGGCGCTGCGCGCGACCAAGCCGGCCAGCGTGACCTTCTTCGTGAAGCGCGGCGTTCACGGCATGTACCTGGAGCTCGAGCCCGACTGGGCCGGCGCCACCAACTGAAGGCGATGAAAGGAACGGACATGAAATCGAGAACGCTCTTCCTCTCCCTGGCCCTGATCGCGGCCCTGGCCGCCTGGACCCTGCCGGCGGCCGGCGGCGAAGCCGAGGCCCGGGATGCGGCCCGCAAGCTCCTCGACCGGTACAAGGACGCGGTGGTGCTCGTCGAGGTCGTGGTCAAGATGAAGATCAGCGCCGGCGGCCAGAGCCAGGACCGCGAGCAGAAGCTCGAGGCCAACGGCACGGTGATCACCCCCGAGGGCCTCACCGTGGTCTCCAACGCCAGCATCGACCCCAGCGCGGCGCTGGGGCGCATGGGCATGCGCGCCGACGTCTCCACCTCGTCGGCCAAGATCGTCACCGCCGACGGCACCGAGCACGAGGCCGAGCTGGTCATCACCGACAAGGACCTGGACCTGGCCTTCCTCCGCCCCAAGGCCGCGGTCAAGCTGCCCTGCGTGGAGCTGAAGAAGGCCGCGGATCCCGCGCTGCTCGACACCATGGTGGCGGTCACCCGGCTCAACCGCAAGGCCAACCGCGAGCCCGGCGTGGCGCTCAGCGAGGTCCTGACCGTGATCCGCAAGCCCCGGGTGCGCTACCTGGCCTCCGGCCAGATCTTCCAGGGCTGCCCGGTCTTCAACCTGGCCGGCGAGCCCCTGGGCCTGGCCCTGATGCACACCGACGGTGCCGCGGGCGTCACCGTGCTGCCCTGCGACGACATCCTGGAGGCCGCCAAGCAGGTCGGCCAGAAGAAGCCGGATGGCGGGGCGAAGGAAGAGAAGGCCCCGCCCGCCGAGAAGCCGGCGACTCCGGACGCCTCCAAGGGCGCACTGTAGAGGCCGGGTTCCCGGACGCCCTCCGATAAACGCCGGGGGCCGCGACGCTTGCGCGCCGCGGCCCCCGGGCCATTTCCGGGCAGGCTGCTAGCGGAGCTGCTCGACGCGCGCCCCGGCCGAAGGCCGGACCAGGACCGGCCGGGTTTCGATGCCGGTGCGGGCCCGGTAGGCGGCCGTCAGCTCGGCGGAGATGGGCCCGACGCCGTCGGCCCGGCAGAAGACCACCGCGGCCCCGCCGAAGCCCGCGCCGGTGAGCCGCGCCCCGAAGACGCCCTCGATCCGGCAGGCGGCCGCGACCAGCTTGTCGAGCTCCGGGCAGCTGACCTCGAAGTCCTCGGCCAGCGAGCGATGGCTCTCCCGGGCCAGCTCCCCGAAGGCCTCCAGGTCGCCCCTGCGCAGGCAGTCGACGGCCCGGGAGGAGCGCAGCTCCTCGCCGACCACGTGGCGCGCGCGGCGCAGCTCGGTCTTGTCCAGCGCCGAGCGGCCGAACTCGTTGAGCTCGTCGTGGGTGACCTCCGCCAGGCGGACGCGGCGGCCCAGCTCCTTGGAGAGCTTGCGGGCGGCGGACTCGCAGTCCTCCCGGCGCTGGTTGTAGGCGGCCTCGGCCAGCTTGCGGGGCACGCCGCTGTCGACCACCAGCACGGCCATGGCCGCGGGCAGCTCCACCGTCTTGACGAAGAGGTTGTGGCAGTCGATGTACATGGCCTTGCCGTCCTCGGCGCAGGCCACGCTCAGCTGGTCCATGATGCCGCACTTCACGCCGGCGTAGCGGTGCTCGGCCTCCTGGCAGGCCAGGGCCAGCGAGCGCGGGGAGACCTCCCCGGCGCAGCCGGCCGTGGAGAGGAAGGCCAGGCCGGAGGCCACCTCCAGCGCCGCCGAGCTCGACAGCCCCGCGCCCTTGGGCAGGTCCGCGGCCACGGCGGCGTCGATGGCCGGGATGTCCCGGCCCTGGCTGGAGAACACGCCGGCCGGCCCCATCACGTAGTTGGTCCAGTGGCCGGCGCCGCAGGACGAGGGGGCGCGCTGGTCGAACTCGGCCATCTCCGGGAAATCCGCCGAGCAGAAGCGGCTGGCCTGGCCGCCGGCGGCGTCGAAGGCCACCACCACGTGGCGGTCGACGGCCATGGGCAGGACGTGGCCCCCGCTGTAATCGGTGTGCTCGCCGATCAGGTTGACCCGCCCGGGGGCCACGGCCAGCGCCCGCGGGGCGCGGCCGAAGCGCTCCCGGAAGAGCCCGGTGGCCAGGCTGCGTATATCGCCGGTCATGAACGGTCTCTCCTGCCGGATGCGGCCGCCCCGGCCGCGTCACGGGCGAAGTCTATGGCTGTGGGTCGAAAGTGCAAGGGGAGCGCCCCCGCCCCGACCTACGGGTTCGCGCGCCCGCTCGTCCGGGCCCACTCCGCCCAGCGCTCCTGCTGCGCGGCGCGGGCCTCGCGGCCGGCCTCGGGGTCGAAGCCCAGGTCGCGGCCGGCCAGCCGGCACAGGGAGCGGTGGGCCTCGGCGCGGATGGCGGCCGAGTCGTCGGCCAGCCGCTCGGCCAGCGCCGGTCCCACCTCGGCGGCGCCGAGGTGCGCTGCCGCCCGGCACGCCGCGTAGCGCGCCGGCCACTCCGCGGAGGCCAGGTCGATGAGGACCACCCCGAGCCCCCGGCGGACGCCCAGCAGATGCAGCGCGGCCGCCGCCGGGGAGCGCACCGCCGGGTCGGGGTCGGCGGAGAGTTTCTCGGCGGAGGCCGCCCAGGCCGCCACCGGCTTGAGGCCCTCGGCGCGCGCCGCCTCGGCCAGGGCCAGCAGGGCCTCGCCGCGCAGCCGCGAACCGGCTGCGTCGGCGGCCCGCTCCAGGCAGGCCCGGTCGGCGAGGGGGCCGCAGTCCCGGACCCAGCGCGCCCAGTCGGCCGCCAGGCGCTCGGCGGTGACCCCGCCCAGGCCGGGCCGGCCGAATTCCACCAGGTAGACGCGCTCCAGGGAGCCGAGGGCCGCGGCCCGGGACTCGGGGTCGGTTGCGGACAGCGCCCGGAGCATGCGGGCCGACTCCCTGCGGCCGCCGCAGGCCACCAGCGCCCGGGAGGCCAGCTCGCGCACCTCGCCGTCGGGGTCGGCGGTCAGGCGCTCCAGGCGGTCGAGCAATTCGGGGCGCCCGGCGGAGAGCGCGCCCAGGCTCTCGGCCGCGGCGCGCCGGACCCGCTCGTCCTCGTCGGCCAGGAGGGCCAGGTGGCGCCCGGCGCAGTCGGGGGACCGGGCGGCGCGCGCGGCGGCGGCCCGGACCGCCGCGTCAGGGTCGGCCAGCCCCCGCAGCGACTCCAGCGCCGCGGCCCGGGCGGCCCCGGCGGGAACCAGCCCCAGCGCCTTGGCGGCGGTGTAGCGGACGAACCGGGAGCGGTCGCCCAGCGCGGCGGCCAGGGCGGCGAAGGCCTCGGGACGCTCGGCCAGGGGCCGCAGCCGCCAGGCGGCGGTGGCCCGCACCAGCGGGTCGGCGTCGCCGGAGGCCGCTGCGGCCAGGGCGGCGGCGTCCTCGGCGCGGCCCCAGGCGGAGAGCACCCGCAGCGCCGAGGCGCGGCCGAGGCGGCCGGCCGTGCCCAGGCGGGCCAGCACTCCGGCCGCGCAGCGGGCCGGGCCGCGCTCGACCAGCGCCGATTCGGCGCCGGCGCGGACCGCCGGGCGGGGGTCGTCGAGCGCCGCCAGCAGCTCGCCGAGCACCAGTTCGTCGCGCACCAGGGCCAGCGCCCGGGCGGCCAGCTCCCGCCGGGCCGGGCTGCTGCGGCCGTCGTAGACCGCCACGAGCAGGGGGGCCAGCGCCGCCCGGCCCATCGCGGCGATCTCGGCGCCGGCGCGTTCTGCGGCCGCCCCGCCGCGGCCGAGGTCGTCGAGCAGCCGGGCCACCCGCGCGTCCAGGTCGGCCGAGGGCGACGCCGGGGCGGCGGGGCGCTCCGCGCCGGGGCCGCCGGCGGAGCCGGCGGCGACGGCCGGCTCCGCGGCCCCGCCGCGCACGAACTCGACCTCGGCGCCGAGGCTGGCCGGGCCGCAGCCGGCCCACACCCGGCAGCGCTCCGGGCGGTCGCTGGAGACCAGCAGCGTCCGGGCGTCGCCGGAGGCGTCGGTCAGGACCCACTCGTCGGCCAGGGCCGCCGGCAGTATCCGCCCGCAGCCGGTCCGGCGGTCCAGGGCGAAGCGCACCGGCGCGCCGGCCAGCGGACGGCCGTCGGCCCCGCAGACCCGGGCGGTGAGCTGCACGCACCAGGCCGGCTCCAGGAAGGCGCCGGCCGTGGCCGACTCGCGCCCGGCGTCGAAGGAGACCAGCCGGGCGCCGGCCGGGACGGGCGGGATGACCGGCGCGGTCTGGCCGGCCGGTCGGCCGGGCCCCGGCCCGGGTGCGCAGGCGCCGCGGTGCGGGCCGCAGCCGGCGGCCAGGGCCGCGCAGAGCAGACCCACCGCGAGCGCCAGCCGGCGCGGGGACGGGGCGGCCGCCGAGGCGGTCACTTGGCGTGCTCCCTTTCGATCCAGGCGGTCCAGCCGGCGCGGTCCGCCGGCAACCTGGCGCCGGTGAGCTCGCCGAGGAGGCGGGCGGCCGCTGCGGAGACGGGCTCGGGCTCCTCGGCGTCGGCCCAGTGGACGGCGCGGTGCTCGTCGAGGAGCGCGGCCAGGGCCAGCAGACCCTCCCGGCCGGCCGGCGTGCCGCGCCCGGCCCGGGCAACGGCCGCCGCGGCGGCCAGGGCGGTGGCCGGGTCGGCCCCGCCGGCGGGGGCGGCGAGCCGCAGGAGCTTCTCGATCGCGGCCGCCCCCGGCTTGTGGCCGGCGGCGGCGGCCAGGGCCAGGCCCTCGGCGGCCCCCCGGCGGACGGCCTCCTCGTCTTCGAGGGCCTCCCGGAGCAGGGGCTCGGAGCCGGCCGGGTCCAGCCGGCCCATGGCCAGGAGCGCCGCGGCGCGCGCCGCCGCCGGTCCCCTCCTGGCCAGCGCGGCCAGCCGCTCGCGCTCGGCGGCGCCGAGGGCCTCGCGCCGCCCGAGCTCGGCCAGGGCGAAGGCCGCCGCCCTGCGCAGCGCCTCCGACCTGGAACCCAGCGCGCCCAGCAGCGGGCCGGACGACTCGGCCAGGCCCAGGGCGCCCAGGGAGCGCGCCGCGGCCGCGGCCACCTGGGGGCTGGAGTCGTCCAGCGCGGCGGTCAGGCCGGCCAGCGATCCGCGGGCGCCGACGCGCGCCAGCGCCCGGGCGGCCTCGGCCCGGCAGCCGGACCAGGGATCGGCGCCCAGCGCCGCGGCCAGCGCCGGCTCGGCGTCGGTCGAGCCGATGACTCCCAGGGCCCGGGCGCACTCGGCCCGGACCCACTGGCTCTCGTCGGCCCGCAGCGCCCCGGCCAGGGCCGGCACGGCCATCAGGCACTCGCGAGTGGCCAGCCGGGCGACGGCGGCGCGCCGCTCGGCGGCGGGGGCGCTCGAGGTCAGCTGGCGCAGCAGGTCGCGGTCGACGGCGTCCACCCCCGGCACCGGCGCCGGCGGCTCGACGCGCACCCCGGGCACGGTCAGCTTCTGCCCCGGAGCCAGGCTGCGCGGGTCCGCCCCGGGGTTGGCGCCGGCGATGCGCGCGGCCAGGTCCGGGTCTCCGTAGTAGCGTCGGGCGATGGACTGGAGGGTGTCGCCGCGGGCGACCACGTGGACCAGGCTGACCGTGTTCCGGCCGGCGACCAGCTCGGCCCGGCGGGCCGCCCACCAGGGGCGGAAGCGGGCCTCGGCGGCGGGCAACTCGGCGGCGCACTGGTCGAGCAGGGCGATGGCTCTGAGGCGCAGGTCCTCGGACTCGGCGCTGCGCTGCAGGGCGGCCAGGCGGAAGACGGCCTCCATCTCGGATCCGGCGCGGTCGGCCATCTCGCGGTCGGGGGCCCGGCCGGAGCCCAGTCCGGCGGAGCGCAGCCAGGCCGCGCCCAGCCAGAAGCGGGCCCGGATGTTGGCCGGGTCGAGGCGGGCGGCCTCCTTGAGCGCCGTGATCGCCGCGGCGTTGTCGGCGGCGGTGGCCAGCTCCAGGTGCAGCTTGCCGATGTCGGCCAGGGCGGCGGCGCGCCGCTGGGAATCGAGCGGAGGGCCGCTCTCGCCGGCGCGGGCCGGGTAGCCTGGCGCGGCGGCGGTCAGGAGCAGCGCCAGCAGCAGGGCCGGGCCCCGGGAGGCGGCGGGTGGCATCCGGTAGCCTGCGGGGGTGGGCATCGTCGGCCTTTCCTCTGGGTTCCAGCCTTCGGACGGATATTAGCCCCGCGCCGGGACGGAGTCAAGCGGGAGGCTTTGGACCCGGGGACGTTCCGACGCCTGCCCTTGACTTGCCATGGGCCCCGTGCATAATCCCCGCCCGCAGCCCCGGAGGTCCGCGCCGGGGGCTCGTACACGGAGCGGAGGGGACAGGCGGCAAGGCTCTCCTCCTGCTTACTGGGGCGCGCGGGAAGTTCGGCCGCGCCCTGAATGGCGGAACTGACGGATGGGGCTCCGGCCCCGAAGAGCGAAGCAGAGGCTGACGTGAAACAGGGCAAGGGCGGTCTGCCCAGCAGGCAGACCACTGTCGGGATCGAGCGCGCCGGCAACCGGGCGCTGCTGCACGCCACAGGGCTGGCCCGCCGCGACCTGGCCAAGCCCTTCATCGCCATCGCCGACTCGTCGAGCGACCTGGTCCCCGGGCACATCCACCTGAGGGAACTGGCCCGCGAGATCGCCCTCGGAGTGGCCGAGGCCGGCGGCGTCGCCTTCCGCTTCGGCGTGCCGGCGATCTGCGACGGCGTGGCCATGGGCCACGCCGGGATGGGCTACTCCCTGCCCAGCCGCGAACTGATCGCCGACTGCGTCGAGTCGGTGGTGCGCGCCCACGCCCTAGACGGGCTGGTCTGCCTGACCAACTGCGACAAGATCACCCCGGGCATGCTCATGGCCCTGCTGCGCATGGACCTGCCCGGCCTCGTGGTCACCGGCGGGCCGATGATGACCGGCCGGCACCGCATGGTCCGCCGTGATTTGGTCCGCGACGCCTTCGAGGCGACGGGCCGCTTCCGCGCCGGCGAGATCGACGCGAAGGAGCTCGCCTGCCTGGAGATGTCGGCCTGCCCCGGCGCCGGCTCCTGCCAGGGCTTGTTCACCGCCAACACCATGAGTTGCCTGACCGAGGCGCTGGGCCTGTCGCTGCCCGCCACCGGCACCGCGCTGGCCGTTTCGGCCGAGAAGGCCAGGCTCGCGCGCGAGGCCGGGATCCGCGCCGTGGAGCTGGTCCGCGCCGGGATCCGGCCGCGCTCCATCGCCACGAAGAAGGCCTTCGAGAACGCGGTGCGCGTGGACATGGCCATCGGCGGCTCGACCAACACCTGCCTGCACCTCGTCGCGGTCGCGCGCGAGGCCGGCATCGAGCTCAAGCTCAGGGACTTCGACCGCCTCAGCCGTTCCACGCCGCGCCTGTGCAGCCTGCGGCCGGGCGGCGACTACTTCATGGAGGACCTGCACTGGGCCGGCGGCATCCCCGCGGTCGAGAAGCGCCTCGGGAAGCTGCTCCACGACGCCCCCACCGTCTCCGGCCGGAGCGTGGCCAGGATCGCCCGCGCCGCCGAGGTCTTCGACGCCGACGTCATCCGCCCGGTCGAGGCGCCCTACGCGCCGGAGGGCGGCATCGCCGTTCTCTCCGGAACACTCGCGCCCGGCGGCGCAGTGGTCAAGCAGTCGGCCGTCTCCGAGAAGATGCGCCGGTTCGAGGGCCGGGCGATGGTCTTCGAGCGCGAGGAGGCGGCCATGGCGGCCATCCTCGCGAAGAAGGTAAAGCCCGGCAGCGTGCTCGTCATCCGCTACGAGGGCCCGCGCGGCGGCCCCGGCATGCGCGAGATGCTCGCCGCCACCTCGGCCATCGTGGGCATGGGCCTGGGCGACTCGGTGGCGCTGGTCACCGACGGGCGCTTCTCGGGCGGCACCCGCGGACCGTGCATCGGGCACATCAGCCCGGAGGCGGCGGCCGGCGGGCCGATCGCGCTCGTCAGGAACGGCGACCGCATCCGCATAGACATCCCGGCCAGGAGGCTGGAACTCCTGGTGCCGGCCAGGGAGCTCGCCCGGCGCCGGAAGTCCTGGAAGCCTCTCGCGCCGGCGGTCACTTCCGGCTACCTGGCGCGCTACGCCCCGATGGTCTCGAGCGCCGACACCGGCGCGGTGGTGCGACCGTGAGTTCAACGCAGCGGGCTTTCGGCTTTCGGCTTTGGGCTTTCGGAACAACGGCCGTTCCGATAGCCGATAGCCGAATGCCGAGTGCCGGCCATCGTCCTGTGCGCCTCTGTGGAGAGGTCCCCCGTGGCTGACGCCAAGCTCGCCGCCGTGATCCTCGCCGCCGGGCAGGGCAAGCGGATGGGCGGGGTCGCCAAGGTCCTCTGCCGCTCCGGCGGCCGGACGCTGATCGACGCGGTCATCGCCGCGGCGCGGGCAGCCGGCGCCGGGCGGGTCGTCTGCGTCCTGGGCCACGAGAAGGAGAAGGTGGCCGCCTCGCTCCCCGCCGGCGTCGAGTGGGTCGAGCAGCGCGAGCGCCTGGGCACCGGCCACGCGGCCATGCAGGCCGAGCCGCTCCTCAAGGGGTTCGACGGCGAGGTCTTGGTGCTCTGCGGGGACACCCCGCTGCTGAAGTCCGATACGCTCTCCAAGTTGGTGGCGATGGTCCGGAAGGACCGCGCCGCGGCCGCGGTGCTGACCTTCGACGCGCCTCCGGGGAATGCCTACGGTCGCATCATCCGGGAAGACGGCCGGCATTCGGCATTCGGCCTTGGGCTTTCGGAACAGCCCTCGTCCCGAAAGCCGAAAGCCGAAAGCCGAAAGCCCTCTTCGGTGGAGGACCCCGGCGGTCGGGTGCTGCGGATTGTCGAGGCCAAGGACGCGACACCTGCGGAACTGGCCGTGCGCGAGGTGAACTCCGGGTCCTACTGCTTCCGGGCCGGGGAGCTCTTCGCGCGCCTCGGTCGCTTGACTAATAAGAACGCGCAGGGAGAATACTACCTCACCGACGTGGTCGGGCTGCTTATCGCCGACGGGCTGGGCGTCGCCGCTCTGAAGACCGACGATCCGGACGAGGCGCTGGGCGTGAATTCCCCCGAGGACCTGGCCGCCGTGGAAGCCGCCCTGGCGCGGCGCGCGGCCGGCCCGGCAGGAGGCAGGTGAACGTGGACAAGATGCGCCTGGTTGCCGGCAACGCGCACCCCGAGCTCGCCCGGGCCATCTCGCACCACCTCGGCCAGCCGTTGACCGAGACGGAGGTCAGCCACTTCCCGGACGGCGAGAGCAAGGTGCGCATCCTCGAGGACGTCCGCGGCAAGGACTGCTTCGTCATCCAGCCGACCTGCCCGCCGGTCAACGAGCACCTGCTCGAGCTGCTGATCATCATCGACGCCCTGCGCAGGGCCTCGGCCAAGCGCATCACCGCGGTCATGCCCTACTTCGGCTATGCCCGGCAGGACCGCAAGCACGAGGGCCGGGTGCCGATCACCGCCAAGCTGGTGGCCAACCTGCTCTCCACCGCGGGCATCGACCGGCTGCTGGCCATGGACCTGCACGCCTCGCAGATCCAGGGGTTCTTCGACATCCCGGTGGACCACCTGCTGGCCACGCCGGTGATGATCCGCTACATCCACGACATCGGCCTGCCCCTGGACAACCTGGTGGTCATGGCGCCCGATCCGGGCCGCCTCAAGACCGCCAACGCCTTCGCCAAGCGCCTCAACGCCAGCCTGGCCCTGGTCGACAAGCGCCGCACCGGCGACGCGGAGGTCGAGTGCGGCTACGTGATCGGCGAGGTCAAGGGCAAGGACGCGGTCATCGTCGACGACATGATCACCACCGCCGGGACCATCAGCCAGGCCATCAAGGTCTGCCGGAACGCGGGGGTCCGCTCGGTGCGGGCCATGGTCACCCACGGGGTGTTCTGCGGTCCGGCCTGCGAGCGGCTGCGCGCCGCCGGGGCCGACGAGGTGGTGGTGACCGACACGATCCCGCGCCACGGCGAGGTAGCGGGGATCAAGCTCAAGGTGCTTTCGGTGGCGGGCCTGCTCGGCGAGGCCATCCGCAGGATCCGCAAGGACGAGTCGCTCAGCCGGCTCTTCGTTTAGGGTGCGGCCCGGGGCCGCGATAAGGAGTCCAAGCTCATGGCTAAGAAATTCACGGTTCTCAAGGCAGCCGTCCGCTCCGCGGCGGGGACCAGTCCGTCCCGCGGCCTGCGCGGCAAGGGGCTGGTGCCGGCGGTGCTCTACGGCGCCGGGCGCAAGACGTCCAGCATCCAGATGGACCGCGCGGTGCTCGAGGCGGCCCTGGCCCACGGCGACCGCCTGGTCACCCTGAGCATCGAGGGCGCCGACCCGGCCGAGCGCCAGGCGATGATCAAGGATATCCAGTACGCGCCGGTCAGCCACCGGCCCATCCACGCCGACTTCCAGGAGGTCCGCGCCGACCAGACCATCGTGGTCAAGGTCAAGGTCCTGCTGCGCGGCACGCCCGCCGGGGCGGCCTCCGGCGGCGTGACCAACGCGGTGATCCGCGAGCTCGAGGTGGAGTGTCTGCCGGTGAACATCCCGGAGGAGATCCGCCTGGACATCTCCGCGCTGGCCATCGGCGACGTGATCCGCGCCCGGGAAGTCAAGCTCCCGGCCGAGGTCAAGCTGGCCACCGCCGCGGAGGCGGTGGTGGTGGCGGTCGAGGCGCCGCGCACCGAGAAGGACCTGGAGGCCGCCGTGGCCGTCGAGGGCGCCGCCGGGCCGGAAGTGCTCACCGCCAAGAAGGAGGAGGCCGAGGGCGAAGCCGCCGAGGGTGCCGCCCCCGCGGCTCCGGCCGCCGCCGAGAAGGCCGCCGAGGCCAAGAAGCCCGAGGCCAAGGAGGAGAAGAAGTAGGCTGCCGGGCGGGAAGGGAGCCGCCGCGTGCTGGCCGTGCTGGGCCTGGGCAACCCCGGGGACGAGTACCGGGACACCCGCCACAACGTCGGGTTCCGGGTGGTCGAGCGTCTGGCCGGGGAGCTTGGCGAGAGGGTCGAGAAGCAGCGCTTCCGCGCCTTGGTCGCCGAGGCCCGCCTGGGCGCGGAGAAGGTCCTGCTGGCCTGCCCGCAGACCTTCATGAACGAGTCGGGACGCTCGGCGCGGGCGGTGGTCGACTTCTACGGGCTCGAGCCTCGGGCGCTGCTGGTGGTCTGCGACGACTTCCACCTGCCGCTCGGCCGGCTGCGGGTCCGCTCCGGGGGGTCGTCCGGGGGCCACAACGGGCTGGAGTCGGTCATGAGGGAGCTGGGCACGCCGGAGTTCCCGCGCCTGCGCCTGGGCATCGGCGAGTGCCGGGGAAGTTCGGTCAACTACGTCCTGGGACGTTTCAGCAAGTCGGACGAGACACAGATCGGTCCGGCCGTAGAGAGGGCGGCGAGCGCCGTCCGGGTCTGGGCCGAGGAGGGGTTGGAAGCCTGCATGAACCGGTTCAATGCGGCCCCGACGGAGGGGTCTGCCGGGCCGGTCAAATCGGAGGGAGGAACTTGAAGCTCTACGAAGCCATGTTTGTGGTGGACAGCAACCGCGCCAGACAGGATCACGCCAAGGTGATCGAGGAACTCCGCGCGGTCATCGAGAAGGGCGGCGGCCAGGTGGTCAACTGCGACCGCTGGGACGAGCGCAAGCTCGCCTACCCCATCGCCAAGCGGCGCCGGGGCACCTACTACCTGGCGCACTTCAACGCCGAGGGCGACTCCATCGTCAAGGTCCAGCGCGCCGCGGAGCTCAGCGAGACCTCGCTGCGCGTGCTGATCACCGTCGACGAGGACGGCGAGGCCTTCCCGGTCTTCGCGGTGGAGCCGGAGGAGGAGGGTTTCGGACACGGCGACCGCGAGGGCCGCGACCGCGATGGCGGCCGTGACCGCGACCGCGGCGACCGGCCGGACCGCGGCGGCTTCCGCGAGAACCGCCCGCCGCGCGACGGCATGGCCCGTCCGATGGCCGCCGGCGGCGCAGGGGCGCCCGCCCAGTAACCCCGGCCCGAAGACAGGAGGCGAACCGTGCCCAATCTCAACCGGGTTTTCCTGATGGGCAACCTCACGCGCGACCCGGAGATCCGCTACACGCCCAGCGGCATGGCCGTGGCCAGCTTCGGCCTGGCCGTCAACCGCAAGTGGCGCGACAAGGGCAGCGGAGAGATGCGCGAGGAGACCACATTCGTCGACGTGGACGTCTGGGGCCGGCAGGCCGAACTGGCCGGGCAGTACCTGGCCAAGGGCCGGCCGCTCTTCCTGGAGGGGCGCCTCAAGCTCGACAGCTGGGAGGACCGCGCCACCGGGCAGAAGCGCTCCAAGCTCAAGGTGGTCGGCGAGAACTTCCAGTTCCTGGGCACCCGCGACGCCGGCGCCGCCGGCGGCGGGGGCGCTCCGGCCCGTCCGGCCGGGGCCGCCGGAGCCAGACCGGCCCGCCCGGCCGCCCCCGGCAAGGCGCCGGCGGGCGACGCCCCCGAGCCTCCGGATGGCGCGGAGGAGAACTTCGAGGCCAGCGAGGACATTCCGTTCTGAGGATTTGAGGGCCGGTTCCCGGCCCGGGAGGATCAGCGATCGTGGCGTTCTTCAAGAAGAAGGTCGGCAAGTTCAAGAAGAAGGACAAGAAGAAGCTCCCGCCCAAGAAGAACCAGTGCCGCTTCTGCCGGCGCGGCAAGAAGCCGGCCGAAGGCGCGCCCGGGGCTCCGGCGGTTCCGGCGGTCCCCGCGGCTCCCGCGGTCCCGTCGGCGACCGGGCCGACCACCGTGCCCACCCTGCCGCCGCTCGAGCCCGCGCGCGTGGACTACAAGGACATCCGCACGCTGCAGAAGCTGTGCACCTCGCAGGGCAAGCTTTTCTCGCGCAAGCGTTCCGGCAACTGCGCCAAGCATCAGCGCCAGTTCCGTCAGGCCGCCAAGCGCGCCCGTTTCCTGGCGCTCCTGCCGTACATCGGCAGGTGAGGGGAGATCTAACGTGAAAGTCATACTCAGAAGCGACGTCGATAAGCTCGGCAAGGTCGGCGAGGTGCTGGAGGTGGCCGACGGCTACGCCCGCAACTTCCTGCTGCCCCGGAAGCTGGCCCTGGTGTCCACGCCCGACAACGAGCGCCGGAT
>JAKLDR010000042.1 GCA_022703445.1 Planctomycetota bacterium
TGCCCGCGGGAGGCGAGGTGCCGGGCCGCCTGGTACCCGCCCAGGAAGCCGTCCTGCAGCACCGCGTCGGCGCGGGCGTCCGGGTGCCAGGAATCGACCATCACCGCCGGCAGCCCGGCCCTGGCGGCCAGCTCCAACACCCGAGGATCATAGGATTCCACGATCAGCGCCCAGGCCCGCGACGCCCGACACTGCTCGATGAGTTGCTCCGCGGGCATGCCGCGCGCCCCGACGCCCAGCAGCGACCAGCTCTGCGTCGCGGCCGCAGCCTGCAGCGCCGCGAGCAGCGTCGCGTTGAACCCGCGCCATTCCTGGTCGGGGGCCTGTGAATACATCACGCAGGCGATCGGGCAGCCCTTGGTCGGATCGTTGACCATGGACAGCACCCGATATCCCCTGCCGACCTCCGCCGACACCAGGCCGTCACCGACCAGCTGCCGCATGGCCTGGTGCACCGTCTTGGGCGCGAGCTGCCACTTGCCGCTGAGCTGCCGGACGCTGGGAAGGAACTGCCCTGGCGGGATCCTGCCCTCAAGGATCTCCTTCTTCAGCTTGCCCGCCAGGTTGCTGGCCAGCGGTCCACCCAACATTCCGACAACAGTCATGCTATCGTCCTCCTTGGTGTACTCCTATCGTAATCCTTTACCCTTTAGACCACACTTTGTTTGAGACTTTTTTGGACAATCTACAGACTGCGGTGTATTATGTCGGCAGGAGGACAGTTACATGGCCGGCAGCAGCACAGTTAACGGCAAAGCAGTGGGCCGAAGCTCGGCGGAAGTCATCGCCAGCCTGCGCTCGGACATTGAATCCGGCAAGTACGGAGCGGGCAGCTTTCTGCCTTCGGTGCGCCAGCTGGCCGGTGATCTCCAGCTCGCTCCCGAGACCGCCCGACGCGCGCTCAAGGCGCTCGAGTCCGAGGGCCTGGTGGTGGCACGGCCCGGCAGCGGCTATCAGGTCCTCCCGCAGGCCAACGACCCGCACGCGGGCTGCCCGGTGGCTTTTCTCGACTGGCGCTCGAAGACCGCCGCGTCCTCCGGCGACTTCAATGAACAGCTTCTGTCTGAGCTCAAGGCCGCCGCCGGCGAGCGCGACTGGTCGCTGCTGGTGCTGAGCGTCGGCGGGCTCTCGCCGTGCGAGACGGTCGAGCGCCTGACCGCCTCGCGCGCCTTCGGGGCGCTGCTGTCCACCCCCGACCAAGGCCTGCTCGCGGCCGTCCGCGAGGCGCGGCTCCCGGCGGTGATGCTCGACGACTGGGAGGAGGACTCCGGCACGGACTCGGTGATGCAGGACGGCCACCAGGGCGGGGTGCTCGCCGCCCAACACCTGGTCTCGATCGGCTGCCGGCGGATCGCCTGGTTCGGGCCGACCGACGGCAACTCGCACACCCTCACCCGGCTCGGCGGCTTCACCGCCAGGCTGCTCACGCTGGGCCGGGAGCTGGCCAGCGACAGATGCTTCTCGTCGAACCCCGGAGAAGACAACGTCGCCCGGGCCCGGGAGATGCTCTCCGGCCCGAACCGGCCCGACGGGATCGCGGCGCTCTGGCAGGGCCACACCGTCGCCCTGAAGCGCGCCGCCGATGAGTTGGGACTGGTCGCAGGACGCGATTTCCAGATGGTCGGCTGGTGCCCGGAGGAGAGCTACGAGCGCCAGTACCTGCCGCTCTTCGCTGGCGGCCCGGTGCCCACCGCAGCCACCTGGAGCGTCCGGACCATGGCCGTGACCGCCCTGGCCAGGATGGCCGAGCGGCGCAGCAATCCCGAACTGCCGCCGCTGAGCGTCAAGGTGCCGGTGCGGCTCAGAATGGCTGTGGATTGAAGGTGGATGGCGAGATGAACCGCAGATTGACGAATGACGAATTCCGAATGTCGAAGTGGACTTCGACCTTCGGCCTTCGATGTTCGACATTCTGCGGTTCCGGCACTGCGCCCTCCACCCTCCACCTTCAACCCTCCACCCTTCCCGCACAGAGGCCCCCCATGCGCCTGATTCTGAGCTGCGCCGCGGCGTTGGTCCTGACGGCAACGGCGAGCCGGGCCGCCGAGCCTGCCGACGACCTCGCGGCAGTCGCGGCCAAGGCCTCCTCCACCGACCAGGGCCTGGGTCTGGTCCTGGGCGACGTCGACGGCAAGCTCACCGCCGCCCTGGCCCGCGCCACCCGGATGCACGTCCAGGCCCTGGCCGCCGATCAGAAACAGGCCGAGGCCGTCCGGCTGGCGCTCGAGGCTAGCGGCCCGGCGGGCCGGACCTCGGCGGTTTGGCGGCGGACCCGCCACCTGCCCTACCTCGACAACCTCATCAACGTGGTGGTGGCCGTCGGCCCCGAGGCCGCTGGCGCCAAGGCGGAGGCCCTCGCCGAAATCGCCAGGGTCCTCCGCCCGGGCGGCGTGGCCGTCGTGGGCAGCGACGCCGGCACCGACGGTGCGGCGCTCCTGGCCGAGGCCGGCAAGGTGAAGCTGGCCAAGGCGGAGACGCTCCCCCGGAACGGCGCCTGGATCAGGATAACCAAGCTGATGGACCCGGACTTCGGCGAATGGTCGTCGTACGCCGGCGGTCCGGAAATGGCCATGGTTTCGGGCGACAAGGCCCTAACCCCCGGCAAGGAGGTCCGGTGGTACAACGGGCCCTCTTGGTCCACCGGGTCCACCGGCAACATCGTCATCGCTGGCGGGCGGGCCTTCTACCGCGAGGCTCAGTACGTCGGACCGAACCTCAAGGAGCCCAGCCGGTTCGTCGGCCGCTGGACCCTGGTGGCCCGCGACGCCTTCAACGGGTGCGACCTGTGGCGCGAGAGCGTACCGCAGGGCCGTCCCCAGGTGCTCTGCGCCGACGACAAGTACGTCTACAACGGGGAGAACCGGGACCTGGTCCAGCGCGACGCGGCCACCGGCAAGCTGGTCCGCTCCTACCCCGACGTCATGCACGCCACCGTACTGGGCAACAGCCTGATCCTGGGTGGCAAGGTCGTGGACAGGGACAGCGGCAAGACGCTCTGGAGCCGGCCGGACTGCATCGCCCACCCGGCCGCCAGGGACGGCACCGCCTACCTGCTCACCGGTGCCGGCGCGGAGGCGGTGGCCCTGGCCGACGGCAAGAGCCAGTGGAAGACGCCCCTGGAGGCCCTCAAGGACTGCAAGGGCGGCCAGCTGATGGCCAAGGGCGGCAACGTCTACCTGGTCCAGGGCATCGGCGAGGGCTTCCGCTTCCTCGATGATCCGGCCAAGAAGCGCCATCTGCGGGTGACCGCGCTCGACCGTGCCAACGGTCAGCTGCTCTGGTCGCAGATGTGGGACCAGCCCGGCCACTCGGTGCTGACCTTCGACGACGCGGTGTGGATCTCCAAGCGGGTCGGCAACTTCAACGAACACGTTCTGCTCGACGCCAGGACCGGCAAGCAGGCCAAGGTGGTGCGCGGCACCGTCCAGATGGGCTCGCACTGCTGGGGCCCGCGGGCCACGGAACGGTTCGCGTTCTTCGACATCCACATCCTGATGGACCGGAAGTCGGGGGAGTCCTTCAGCCGCTCCGGGGTCCGCTCCACCTGCGGCACGGGGCAGTTCCCGGCGTACGGCCTGGAGTACAACACCCAGCACCCCTGCAACTGCGACGTGTCCCTGCGCGGCTGCGCGGCGCTCTCGGGCGGCAGCGCCATGCCCAAGGGCGAGGTCGCGCCGGCCCTGGTCCGTGGGCCGGGAGCCCCCGGCGGGGCGCCGGCGGCTGCCGGGGACTGGCCGGTCCACCGCGCCGATCCGGCGCGCTCCAACGCGTACTCCGGAGAGCTGCCGGGGCAGCTGAAGAAGCTGTGGGCGGTCAAGGTGGGCAGCGGGGCCGTCCCGCAGGCCACCGGCGCCGGGAACCTCGTGTTCGCAGCCGACTCCGAGGGCCATCGCGTGGTGGCGCTGGCCGCCGACACCGGCAAGCAGGCCTGGTCCTTCACCACCGAGGGCCGCGTCTCCATCGCCCCCACCTACCACAAGGGCACCTGCCTCTTCGGCGACGGCGCCGGCTGGGTCTACTGCGTTGGGGCCGCGGACGGCCGGCTGATCTGGCAGCTCCAGGCCGCTCCGGAGCAGCGCTACATGAGCGCCACGAACCAGCTCGAGTCGTCGTGGCCGGTTAAGAGCGGAGTCCTGGTGCTCGAGGACCAGGCCTTCTTCATCGCCGGACGCATCAGCACCATGGAGGGCGGGCTCAGCCTCTTCGGCGTGGACGCGGCCACCGGCCAGGAGCGCTGGAAGCGCAAGTTCACCGACACCCGGCCGACCGACCTCCTGGTCAGCGACGGCAAGCTCCTCTACTTCACGGCGCTCCGGATATCCCCGGCCGACGGGCGGGACAACAAGACCGCCCCGGCGAGCACGACGCCGCTCCTACAGTTCGGCTGGAACACCAACGCCGGCATCTCCATCCTCGACCTCTTCGCCGCGGCGGCCGATCCGCTCCAGTCGCGGGACATGAAGTCGCTGCTCTCCGACAACCGGGCCAAGGGCCTGATGATCGCCTTCACGCCAAAGCAGAGCGTGGCCTGGTGGGTGGCCAACGGAGAGCTGGCCAAGAACTTCGGGCCTCCGGACCGCCGCTCCTGCCTGGTCTCCGTAGGCTCCTCTGCGTGGACCAACAAGGACACCGGCCAGCAGATCACTGGGCTGGTGCTGGCCGGATCCCGGGTCTACGCCGCCGGCGTCCCCGAGGTCCGCGACGGCCAGGGCGCACCGGCGCTCTGGGTCTTCGCCGCTGCGGACGGCAAGGAACTGCAGAAGATCCAGCTCGAGAGCGTCCTGAGCATCGACGGGCTGTCGGCGGTCGGCGGCAAGCTGATCCTGACCACCGCCGACGGCCAGGTGATCTGCTTCGGCGCACAGTGAACCGATGAGGGTAAGACCATGAAGACTTTGCGCATGATTGCTTCGCTCCTTCTCGGGATCAGCCTGGCTGCGATCGCCGGTGAGCCCGCGGCGCCGGCCGCGCCGCCCGCGTTCACCAAGAAGCCGACCGCCACGAAGGCCGGCGACAAGGTGACCGTCGAGTTCGCCGTCGACCGCGAGACCGACGTGGCCGTCTTCATTGAGGACGGCGCCGGGAAGGTCGTGCGCCACCTGGTGGCCGGCGTCCTCGGCAAGAACCCACCGCCGCCGCTCAAGCCCGGTCTGGCCCAGTCGGTGGAGTGGGACGGCAAGGCCGACTACGGCAGGCCGGCGCCGGGAGTCCCCTTGAAAGTCCGCGTCGCCCTGGCCCTCGGCGCCCGGTACGACAAGGCCGTGCTGAGCGATCCGCAGAGCCTGGGAGGCATCTCCGGCCTGGTCGCCGCCCCCGACGGCACGGTCTATGTGATGCACGGCACCGGCACGGCCCTGGGCGGCGGCGGCGCCACCGTCAAGGCCTTCGACCGAGAGGGCAGCTACCTGCGCACGGTCATGCCCTTCCCGGCGAACCTCACCGCCGAGCAGGCCAAGGCCTTCGCCACCATCGAGGTCAACGGCCGGCCCTGCCCGCTGGTCCAGAAGCTCAACGGCAACAACGGCGAGGGCTCGCCCCCCTGCGCCCCGATCGGCGCCGCCAGCGCCCGCAAGGCGCAGATGGGCGTGACCCCGGACGGCGTGATCCTGATGCTGCTGCCCTCCGGCCACCTCGGCGCGGTCGAGGGCCGGTCGGGGCTGGCCGCCTGGGGGTCCTTCAAGGGTGCCGCGCTGCCCAACGGGCCGCGCACCTTCCCGTGCGTCGCGGCCTCGCCCGACGGCAAGAGCGCCTACATTGCCGGGCTCGGCAAGCCGGTCGTGCACCGCGTGAAGCTCCCCGAGCGCACCCCGGCCGAGGTCTTCTTCGGAGAGGCCGCCAAGGCCGGAGGCGACGACGCGCACCTGGGCGCCGCGGGTCCCGCGGGGCTGGCCGTCGACGGCAAGGGCAACCTGCTCATCAGCGACCCGGCCAACAGGCGCATCCTGGTGGTCGCCGAGGCCGACGGCAAGCCGGCGGGCTCCATGCCCGTCGAGGGCCCCGGGACCCTGGCCGTCGACCGCGAGTCGGGCGCGGTCTACGTCCTCGCCTCCGGCAAGGGCGCGCCGGCGCTGGTCAAGTTCTCAGGCTGGAAGGAGCCGAAGGAGCTCTCCCGGGTGGCCATCACCAACCCCTGGGGCAACGGCACCTGCGTGATGACCGCGGACTTCTCGAAGAAACCGGCGGTCATCTGGGTCGGCACCGACGGCGGCCGGCTCTACCGCATCGAGGACTCCGGCGACAAGTTCGGTGCACCCAAGGACGTCAACAGCGGCTCCCTGGGCAACGCCGCCTTCAACGACATCACCGTGGACCGCTTCCGCCCGGACCGGGAAATCTACGCGCGCGCGAGCGAGGGCGGCAACTGGTACTTCCGCTTCAACGAGGAATCCGGCAAGGCCGAGAAGCTCACGCTCCGGGCCGGCGGTGCGGCCCACTCCGGGCTGAACGTCATGCCCGCGCCCGACGGCAACATCTACAGCCTGCGCTGGCCCTACTCCTTCTACAAGCACGACCGCACCGGCAAGCAGCTTGACTGGGAGGAGCCGCGCCGCGCCGACGTGACCATCCCGGAGAGCGGCGGGAAGAAGTTCGTCTGGCCGCCGAACAACAGCTACGTGCCGGTGAGCATGACCGACCAGCCGCACACCCTCGGCGTGCGCGGCTCGGACGGCCACATCTTCACCATGGAGCCGGCCGCCCCCGGCGACCGCCCGCCCAAGATGGTCCGCGAGTACCTGCCCACCGGGAAGCTGGTCTCGGAGACCCCGCTGGTCTGGAAGGTCTCCGACGCCGCGCTGGGGCCGCGCTTCGACGCCGCCGGCAACGTCTACGTCGCCGACGTGGTCCGGCCGGCCGGCTGGGTCTATCCCCCGGAGTTCGACCAGGCCTTCCCGGCGAAGGTCGAACTGAACAAGACACGCCCGACCGGCGCCCAGGACGCCGTGGCCAACGGCTACGGCAGCATCGTCAAGTTCAGCCCCAAGGGTGGCATCATCGACGTCAAGGGCTGGAAGAACCCCTTCCCCGGCGAGTTCAAGGCCGACCCGGCCTTCAAGGAAACGGCGGTGGTCTGGTACGAGGCCCGGCAGCTCCGCGGGCCGGAAAAGGTCGTCGGCGCCGAGTGGGTCCATCCGGGCATCAGCCAGGTCTTCCTGGCGCGCTGCAACTGCGAGAGCACCAGCTTCGACGTCGACGAGTTCGGCCGGGTCTTCTTCCCGGACACCTTCCTCTACCAGGTGCGGGTAATCGACACCGCCGGCAACGCCCTGACCACCATCGGCGGCTACGGCAACGCAGACAGCTGCGGGCCAGAGTCGAAGGACAAGGCCCTGGCCGTCCCGGAGATCGCCCTCGGCTGGCTGGTGGGAGTCGGCGTCACCGACCGGTACGCTTACATGGGCGACAGCATGAACCGGCGGCTGCTGCGGGCCAAGCTGGTCTACGCGGCGGAGGAAAGCTGCGAAGTGAAGTGAGAGGGATCTGGCCGATCCGACCTGTCTGACAGATCGGACGCGTCCGAGACGTCTGACAAAGGAGCCCTGCCCAATGAGAAACACCCTGATCCAACTCGCCTGCATGGCGCTCTGCGCGACCATCGCCTCCGCCGCTGAGCCATCGGCGCCTCCAACCTTCACCAAGAAGCCGACTGCTGCTCGGGCCGGCGACAAGGTGACGGTCGAGTTCGCCGTTGACCGCGAGACCGACGTGGCTGTCTTCATCGAGGACGGCGCCGGGAAGGTGGTCCGCCACCTGGTGGCCGGCGTGCTCGGGAAGAACCCGCCGCCGCCGCTGAAGCCCGGCCTGGCCCAGTCGGTGGAGTGGGACGGCAAGGCCGACTACGGCAGGCCGGCGACCGGCGGAGGCTTCAAGGTCCGCGTCGCGCTCGGGCTGGGAGCGAAGTACGACAAGATCATCGCCAGCGAACCGCAGAACTTCGGCGGGATCCGGAGCCTCGCGGTCGGGCCGGACGGGGTCCTCTACGTCGACGCATCCTTCGGCGGCGCGGTGGCCAACTGGGGCGGCGAGCGCATCCTCGCCCTGGGGCGCGACGGCAACTACCTGCGCACTGTGGCGCCGTTCGCCTCGAACCTCCAGAAGGACGAGGTCGCTGGCGTCGGCGTCTTCGATCTCGACGGGCGGCCGGTCCCGCTGGTCAAGGCGGTGATCCCCCGGAGCTTCTATGGCTCCGAGGCCTTCCGCAAGGGCGGCATGGCGGTGGCGGCTGGCGGCGTCATCCTTCGACCGGTCGGCGGCTATCAGGCCCGTGGTCCACTCACGTTGTCCGCCCTGACCCTCAAGGGCACGGCGGCCTGGGGCGGATCGGATCTCGGGCCGGCGATCCTGGCGCTCTCGCGGGCCTTTTACGAGCGGGCCTTCGTGTGCCCCGCGGCGGACGGCAAGAGCGCTTACGTGACCGGCACCGGCCAGATCCGCCCCGGCCAGAAGCCCGACCGACTCCGCCACGCGTGCGTTTGGAAGACGGAGCTGCCTCCCAAGGGACCCATGACGGCCTTCTTCGGCAAGCCCGAGGAGGCCGGCAAGGACGACGACCACCTCGGCGATGGGCCGCGCGGCATGGCCCTCGATGGCAAGGGCAATCTCCTGATCGCCGACCACGCCAATAATCGGATTGTGGTCGTGGGCGAGAAGGACGCCAAGGTGGTCGGCCAATTCCCGGTCGACAAGCCCGA
Organism: Planctomycetota bacterium; assembly: GCA_022703445.1. Taxonomy (GTDB): domain Bacteria; phylum Planctomycetota; class SZUA-567; order JAKLDR01; family JAKLDR01; genus JAKLDR01. The sequence continues at coordinate 8,691 of JAKLDR010000042.1, forward strand.
CCACGTGGCCGTCGACCAAGCCACAGGCACGGTCTACGTCTCGCGCCTGTCCGCCGGCGATGGGTCCGTGGAGGTCATCAAGTTCAGCGGTTGGAAGGACGCCAAGGACGTAGCCAAGCTCCCGCTGAAGGGCGAGGGCGATTCGCGGAACCCCTGGGTGATGGCCCTGGACTCCGGGGCGAAGCCTCCGATCGTATGGATGGGCGGAGACTACGGCAGCCTGATGCGCATCGAGGACCAGGGCGCGAAGCTCGAGGCCCGGAAGATCAACACCGGCGCGCTCGGCTCGGCCTCCTTCGAGGACATCTCCGTCGACCGCTTCCGCCCGGACCGCGAGGTCTACGCGCGCATCGGCGCCGGCCGCTGGCTGCGCTTCAACGAGGAAACCGGCAAGAGCGAGCAGGTCGGCACCGGCACGGCCATCAACCAGGGCGTGTGCATCCTGCCCGGGCCGGACGGCAACCTCTACGGCCTGGCCTACCCCCAGGACTTCTTCCGCTGGACCCGCGACGGCAAGCCGCTGGCCTGGCCGGCCGGCAACGTCGGCTACCCCGAGGGGAAGAAGGGCCCGGCCCACGGCATCTACGTGCCGGTGAGCATGGTCTTCATGACCCACACCCTGGGAATCCGCCCGAGCGACGGGCGCATCTTCGTCTTCGAGCCCGGCCACCCCGGCGACCGGCCGCCTAAGATGCTCCGCGAGTACACGGTCGAGGGCAAGCGGGTCAGCGATACGCCGATCATCTGGAAGGTCTCGGACGCGGCCGTGGGCCCCAAGTTCGACCAGCAGGGGAACATCTACATCGCCGAGCAGATCAAACCGCTCGACCAGCCCTGCCCGCCGGAGTTCGCCGGCGTCGTCGGGAAGGTCGAGCCGGGCAAGAGCTACTTTGCAGACGACCCGGTCAAGGACTCGGTCTGCACCATCTACGGCAGCATCGTCAAGTTCGGCCCCAGGGGCGGGATGATCCACTACGGCGGGGAGAACCCCTACAAGGGCGAGCCCAAGCTCGACCCGGGACTGAAGACCGCCGACATGGGTTTCTACACCGGCTTCCGGTTCAACCCGGTCAAGGTCACCGGCGCCGAGTGGGTGAAGATGGGCATCAGCCACCTGGACCTGCACTACTGCAACTGCGAGAACACCCGCTTCGATGTCGACGAGTTCGGCCGGGTCTGGTACCCGGACCTGGGCCGCTTCCGGGTGTGCGTCCTCGACACCAACGGCAACGACCTGGCCAGCTTCGGGGGCTACGGCAATGCCGACAGCTGCGGCCCGGAGAGCAAGGACAAGGCCATGGCCGTCCCGGAGATCGCCTTCAGCTGGCTGGTCGGAGTCGGCGTCACCGACCGCTACGCCTACATGGGCGACAGCATGAACCGCCGGCTGCTCCGGGCGAAGATAGTCTACGCGGCGGAGGAGACGGTGGTGGTGCCGTAAACGGTGGTGGAAGGTGGAGGGTGGGACGGGCGGCGGAAGACGGCGCGCAGTTTCCCGTGCCTTCCACCCTCCACCCTCCACCATCCACCTCCTGCCGCCAGGGAGTGAGAGCATGAGAGTGCAGAGGGAAGCGAGGACCGCATGACCAGGAACGCCACCATCGCCGTCGTCCAGCCGCTGCGCCGGCGGCCGGGCGAGCCGCCCATGACCGTGGACGAGAACCTCGCCCAGGCCGTCGACCTGCTCGGGCGGGTTCCGGAGGGCACCGACGCGGTCTGCTTCCCGGAGTTCTTCGCGACGGCCTCGACCGACGGCGAAAAGACCCTGCCGCTGGCAGAGATTGCCTCGCACACCCCGCGCTTCCTGGAAGTCCTCGGGAAGCTGGGGGCCAAGCGGCGCAATAACTTGGTGTTATGCCTGCCGCACGAGGACCGCAACGTGACCTTCCTGCTCGACCGCCGCGGCCACGAGGCGGGGCGCTACGTCAAATGCCACCTGCCGCCGAGCGAGGCCGCGCGCGGAGTGGTCGCCGGCGATGCTCTGCCGGTCGTCAAGCTGGATTTCGCCAAGGTCGGCGTGCTGGTCTGCTACGACATCTACTTCCCCGAGCCGGCCCGGGTCATGGCCCTGGCCGGGGCCGAGGTGCTCTTCCACCCGACGCGGGTCATGAACGCGCCGTCCGAGAAGGCCTTCGAGGCGCTCTGCCTGGCCCGCGCCGTCGAGAACGTCTGCTGGTTCGCGGCCAGCTCCTTCTGCCCTCCCCCGCCCTTCGAGTACGGCACCTGGCAGGCGCGCTCCTTCGTGGCCGACCCCAACGGCATGATCCTGGCCGAAGTCGGCCGCGAGCCGGGCGTGGCCATCGCCTCCGTCGACCTCGGCCTCCGCACCCGGCGCCTGGAGGGCTACCTCTGGGAGGAGTTCCGCCGCGCGCGCCGTCCCGAACTCTACCGCACCCTGACCAGCAAGTGAGGAGATCGCCCATGTCCATCGTCCGCATACTGTCCGCCGCCGTACTCCTGGCAGGCCTGACACTGGCCCCCGGCCTGCGGGCCGGAGAGGCCCAGCCCGACGCCAAGGCGGTCCTGGCCGACTCCGGCGTCAGCAGGGGCCTGTGTCTGGCGGTCGGCTGCGACCCGGCCTTCGCGAAGTCGCTGGCCGCCGAGAGCCGACTTTTCGTGCAGTTGCTGGCACCCGACGAGAAGACCGCGCTCGAGTGGCTCCGGGCGCTCGACGCCGGGCCGGAGAGGGCCAGCACGTCCGCCCTCTGCGGTGGGACCAATCCCCTCCCCTATGCCCGCGACACCGTCAACCTGCTCGTGGTCCGGGGCGGCGCCGGCGGCCCGTCTGCCGCGGAGGTGGCCCGCGTCCTGACGCCCGGCGGCACCGCGGTGCTCCCCGGGGCGCCGGCGGGCTTCGCCGCTGAGGCGGAGAAGCTGGGTTTGGCCAAGGGCAGTTCGGCCTCGGGCGCGCTCGTGGTGCGCAAAGCGCAGCTCCCCGCCACTGAGGACTGGGGAAACCTGGCCGGCGGACCGGAGCTGGGCAACTCGCTGCCCGGCTCGACCATGACTCCGACCATGACGCTGCGCTGGCGGACCGGCCCGCGCTGGGCGGCCCGCGACTACCACTTCGACGGCCTGGCCTGCGGCGCCGGCGTCTTCGTGGTCCGCCAGATCGCAGTGGTCCCCGGCTCGGTCGACCAGTTCCAGCGGGTGCTCATCGCCCGCGACGCCTACAACGGCCGCGAGCTCTGGCGCCACGCCGACGAGCCCACGCGGCGGCCGATGTACGGCTTCGGCACCTTCACCTCGCTGCTGGCCATCGGCGAAGGACGCATCTGCGTCGAGCGCGACGGCAAGCTGGTCTGCCTCGAGGCGGCCACCGGAAAACTGCTCTACTCCCCCGAGGTCAGCAAGAACGTCCGCACCGTGACCATCTACCGCAAGTTCCTGGTCTTCGGCGGCGAAGGGAATATCGCGGTCCATTCCCTGGATGACGGCAAGCGCCTTTGGGCGAAGACCGGCACCGGCAAGATGGTCGGCGCAATCAAGGGCGACGCCATCTTCGTGCCCTCCGGCGCGAAGGTCATCGCCTGCCGGCTCGACACCGGCGCCGAGCTCTGGACCCACGACACTTCCAAGGACGAGCACCCCGAGGTCGAGTTCCGCGGCGGCGTCTACTGCACGGCGGCCGGCGTCCACTACGCCAAGGGCAACAAGGCAAAAACCTTCGTCTTCGGCCTCGACCAGAAGACCGGCAAGCCGCTCTGGTGCTCCGAGGCCGAGAACCCCCATACGGTCTACCCGGATGTGAAGGACATCCAGGAGCGCATGGACATGGTCGCCTACGACGACGAGATCTGGTACAAGTTCAAGATGGGCGCGCCCCGCCCCAAGACCGGCTACATCGCGACCATGACCTGCTTCGACGCCGCCACCGGCAAGGCCAAGCGCAAGAACTTCACCATGGATAACGAGTCCACCCACTGCTGGTGGACCAAGGGCGCCGGCGAGTACATGCTCTACTCGCGGAACATGTTCTTCGGCCGCCGGGACGCCCAGGTCACGGTCAACGGCCTGATCCGCTCGGTCTGCGGCGTGGGGCACATTCCCGCCGAGCGGCAGATGTTCAATCTGGCTCACAACTGCCGCTGCGGGACACTGGTCCGCGGCGTGGTGGCCATGGGTGCTCCCGAGCGGGAGTACGACTTCGAGAAGTACGTTGCCCCCGCACCGTTGGCCATGGGCGGGACTTCCGGCGGGGGGACCGACTCGCCCGGCGACTGGCCCACTTTCCGGGGCACGCCGCAGCGTTCGAGCGGCATCGGGGCCGACATCGGCTCCGAGCTCAAGAAGAAATGGGAGACGCCGGTCGGCGGCGCGGGCCTCACCCAGGCGACCGCGGCCTACGGCATGGTCTTCCTGGCCGACGGCGAGGGCCAACGGGTCGTGGCTCTCGACGCCGAGAACGGTGCGATCAAGTGGTCCTTCCCGGCCGGCGGCCGCGTGGACTACCCGCCGACGCTTCACCGGGGCATGTGCCTCGTCGGGACCTCGGCCGGCTGGGTCTGGGGGCTTGATGCCAAGACCGGCACGCCGGTCTGGAAGCTCCGGGCCGCGCCGGACGACTGCCTGATCGGCAGCCAGGACCGGTTCGAGTCGCGCTGGCCGGTGGTCGGCGGCGTGCTGGTCCTCAACGGCGTCGGCTACGCCAGCGCCGGCCGCGCCGGGACCCTGGACGGCGGCGTGCAGCTCGTGGCCTTCGACCCGCTGACCGGCAAGCCCGCCTGGAACAAGGCCTTCCGGGAGGTCGTCAGCGCCGACCTGCTGGTGGCGACGGCCTCCGGCAGCACGTTCCTGATGAACGCCAAGCAGGTGGACCTGGCGGCCAGGACACTCTCAAGCCGCTATGCCGAGCCGCCGGGCAGCCTGAACATCGTGCTCTACTCCATCGGCGGGCTCGGCTCCTACACGGCGCTCGACGACTACTTCTCGAGCCAGGAGCGCCACAACGTCTGCCAGCGCCGGGAGTTGCTCGGCGACGGCAAGGCCGTCGGCACCAACGCAGCCTTCACCGACAAGCTCAGCGTGGCCACCGTGCTCGTGCCCAGGAAGGACCCCAAGGACGTGCTCGCTCCCGAACACAAGCTGGTGGCCTTCGAGGCCAAGAAGAAGGTCAAGTGGGAGGCCCCCGCAGCCGGCATGCGCGTGGACGGCCTGGTGATGGGGCAGGAGAGGCTCTATTGGGTCGGCGGGTCGCCCAGCGACGACCCCAATGGAGAATCGACCTTGCAGGTCTGGTCGGCGGCCGACGGCAAGAGCCTCAAGTCGCTGCCGCTGGCCGAGCGGGCCATCCCCGAGGGACTATCCATCGCCGGCGGCCGGGCGCTGGTCGTGACCCGGAGCGGGAAGGTGATCTGCTACCAGGGAGACCGTTGAACGAAGCGGTGCGGGGCTGAGGGCAGTTCTCAGGCTTCAGGTCTGAGGGGCCGGGCCTCAGGTGTCAGGATTGCCCCCTGACACCTGACACCCAGAACCTTGTGAGGTCTACCCCGCGGCGTAGTCCAGGGTCTGCTGGTTGGCCCCGGACGCCGCGGCTGCCTGGGTGCGCTTGATCAGCTCCAGCGCCACCCGGTCCTCGACGAACTCCTCGCCGCACGACTGACAGACGTTGGCGGGCACACCGCGGAAGATTATGCTCCCGGGGCCGTTCTCGAGGACGATGGTGGTCGTGGACAGCCGGGTCTCGCCCCGGCCGCAGGCTGCGCAGGTCATCCTTGGCCCTCCGGTTACTGGAGCGCGCTCTCGGCCGGCGCCTTGGGCTTCGCGGACGAGGTGCGGGCCGCTTCCTGTTTCTCGATCTCGGCCAGGCAGCGGACCGCCTCGCGGGCCAGGCGCTTCTCGATGTCCCGATGGGACATGCCCCCGATGGCCGCCACCTGGCGCCAGAGGATCACGGCGTCACCGGTGCGCTTCTGGGTGGAGCGGACCAGGGCGAGCAGGTACAGGCTCTCCACGTGCCGAGGATGGACCGCCAGCCCGGAGTTCAGGCTGGCCGCGGCGGCGTCGAGCTTGCCCATGCGGTACTGGGCCTGGGCCTGGTTGTAGTACAGCGCCACCTCGCGGGGCAGGACCTTCAGGCCATCGGCGGCGGCGCGCGCGGCCTTGTCCAGGTATCCGGCCCCCAGCGCCCGATTGCGGTCGTAGAGCCCCAGGTAGGTGGCGGTCAGGTCCACGTAGGCCGGCACCTTTTCGTAGTCCAGGCGGATGGCCTCCTCGAAGTACTTGGCGGCCTCCTCGAGCTCGCCGCGGTCCATGTAGATCACGCCGGTCTGATAGGCCAGGAGGGCCTGGGACGCATGGCGCACGCGCTCGCGGCCGGGCTCCACGGGAAGCGGCTGCTGCGCAGTGCCGGTGCCGGTCCCGGTCCCGGTGCCGGTCGCAGGCCCGGACTTCACCTCGACCGGAGGATGCTTCACGGCCAGCGGCTTGGCCGAAGCGACCGTCGTGACGTTGCCCGCGGCGTCGCGCACGCTGATCCGGAAGAGCAGGGCCTCGGTGTCGGCCCCGTCGACCTTCCAATCGAAGCGGCCCTCGCGCCCGGCCTTCTCGGGCTCGGCCAGCTTGAGCCATGTGGCGCCGCCGTTGCGGGAGATCTCGATCAGCACCGGGCGGCCGCCGGCCTCCGGGAGGAAGCCCTCGCGCACCTTCCAGCCCAGCTCGACGGTGTCTCCCGGCTGGAGGGGCTTGCCGTCGCCGGCCGGCACGGCCAGCTCCACCTTCGGGGCGGTGCGATCGAGGACCACCTGCCACTGGATGTCGCGCAGGTCTTCGGTCTTCCGTTCCAGGTTGCCGGCTCGGTCGCGGGCCACCGTGCGCAGGCTGTAGATGCCCTCGGCCGGCGCGACGAAGTCGATCGAAGCCGACAGGCTCCGCACCTCGCCGACGCCGCGCCGCTCGGTCTTGAGCTCCATCAGACCGTAGCCCTTCCAGCGTCCGTTCGGGGCCGCGTCGGGGTCGAAGACCTGGAGCAGCAGCTCGGAGATGTCCGCGCCGTTCTTGCCAAGGTCCGAAATCTCCAGGTGGAAGGGATTCTCCTTCTGGAAGATGAGCCGGGTGCCGGCGTCGATCTGCCTGACCAGTTCGGGCGGCGCGTATCCGGCGGGGATGACCCTCGGAACGTCCGGATCCTGCGGCCCCTCGGCGGCTGACGCCACGCCGCCCGCGATCAGTGCCGCCAGACCAACGCCAGCCACGAGAAGATGTCTTCCGGTGCGCACGCGCATGCCTCCCGCCGGGGGGATCAGAGCCACCGCCCGGCATCAGTGATTATCGGCTATCGGGCAGCGCATCCGTATATATTCTCCGGGGATGCGCGGGGCTGAAGCGCGACGCCGGCGGCTCGGACGTTGAAGAACCTGCCCGCCCGGCGAGAATCGGCGCAGCGGCGCCAGCGCGCCGCGGGCACACTCGACCGGAGGACCCGCGCATGTCCGCCACGAAGCCGCTCCCACCAGCCTCAAGCCGGGCCGACGCAGGCCGGCTCCGGAAGGGTGCGCGCCCATGAGCGGCGCTCGGAGCGCGTCGGCCGGGCGGTTTGGCGGCGGCTGCCTGATGGCCGTCTTCGGACTGCCCTTCCTGGCCGCCGGGCTCTTCGTGCTGGGGCACTTCGGGCAAATCTACATGGACTGCCGCCGGGCCGCCTCCTGGGAACGGGTGCCGGTCCGGATCGAATCCGCCGAACTGGAGTCCCACCGCGGGTCGAAGGGCGGGATGAGCTACCTGGTCAAGGCCAACTACAGCTTCGAGCGCGACGGGGGCCGCTGCACCGGAACGCGCGTCGCGGCGGACACCGGGGCCTCGAGCGACGTCCGCCACCTCGAGCGCTACGAGCTGCTCAAGGCCCACATGGAGCGCCGAGAGCCCTTCCCGGCCTGGGTCAACCCGGCCAACCCCGGAGACTGCATGCTCTTCCGGGAGATAGCGCCTATGTCGTGGGCCCTGCTGCCGTTCGGGCTGGTCTTCGCGGGCGCCGGGGTTGGAGTCAGCGCCGCCGGGGTCTGGCGGGTACAGGCCTGGCTGCGGCGCCGGAGGAGGCTGGCCGCCAATCCCGGCCGCCCCTGGCGGGCCGACCCGCGCTGGGCCGCCGGCTTCGTCTTCGACTCCCACGCCGGCCGGAAGGCGGGCTTCGCCTGGCTGACCGCCCTGCTGGCCTCGGCCTTCACCGGCACGGTCGCCGTGGCGATCTTCGCCGCGGAGGCGCCGTGGTTCGCGCGGCTCTTCGCCGGCGCCTTCGTCCTGGGCGCCGTGTTCATGGCCGGCCTGGCGGTCTACTGGACGGCCCGACTCGCCAAGTACGGCTCCCCGCGGCTGGCCATGGCCGAGCTGCCGGCCGTCCCCGGCCGGGCGCTCACGGCCATCGTGCTCTGCCGCCGGCACGTGGATGTGGAGGGGGCTTTCAGGCTCACCCTGCGGTGCAGGAAGACCACCGGCAGCGGCAAGCACCGGCACACGGAGACGCTCCTGGACTCGACCGTGGAGGTCTCCGGCGACCACGACCTGGGCAGGGAGCGCGGCGGGACGGCCATCCCCGTGGAGGTGCCCATCCCGGCGGGGCTGCCGCCGACCACCGAGCCGGGAGAGAACCCGTCGGTCGCGTGGACGCTGGCCGTCGCGGCCGCCACCCCGGGCGTGGACTTCGCGGCGGAGTTTGACCTGCCGGTGTTCGGCGTGGAGAATGCCGACCTGATCGAGAGGCGCCCGCCAGGGCAAGGAGACCAGTCCCGGTGAACACTTCGCCATTCGACGGCAGGCAGCTCGCACTGATCGGCGCCGGCAACATGGCCGAAGCCCTGCTCCGCGGGGCGCTGGCCGCTCGGCTCTGCACGCCGCGGCAGGTCACCGCCGCCGACCCGTCGGCCGCGCGCCGGGAGGTGTTCGCCGGGCTGGGCGCCCGGGTCACCGCCGACAACCGCGAGGCGGCCGCCGCGGCCGACGTCCTGATCCTGGCGGTCAAGCCCCAGCAGCTCGGGGCGGCCCTGGCCGGGATCGGGGACCTGGCCGCCGGCAAGCTGGCCATCTCCATCGTGGCCGGGGCGCCCTCGGCCAGGATCGCCGCCGCGCTGCCCGGCTCGCGCGTGGTCCGGACCATGCCCAACACGCCGCTCCTGGTCGGCATGGGCGCCACCGGCATCGCCGCCGGAGCGGGGGCCACGCCCGCCGACATGGATCTGGCCCGCGCGCTCTTCGAGGCCAGCGGGCTGGTCGTCGGGCTCCACGAGTCGGAGCTCGACGCCGTCACCGCCGTCTCCGGCTCGGGACCGGCCTACCTCTTCTACCTGGCCGAGGCCATGATCGAGGCCGGCCGCGCCGAGGGACTGCCCGAGTCGAGCGCCCGCCGGCTGACGGCCGCCACGCTCCGGGGCGCGGCCGAGCTGCTCTCGCGCGGCGAGGCCCCGCCCGAGGAACTCCGCCGCCGGGTGACGAGCCCGGGCGGGACCACCGCCGCGGCCGTCGAAGTGCTTGACTCCGCGGGCGTTGGGACAAGAATGGTGGAGGCCGTGCGCCGGGCGGCGGCGCGCAGCCGGGAGCTGGGGCGCGGTTAGAACCGCGAATGGTGAATGATGAATGGTGAATGCAGAATGACCAGGCACGAGGCGGCATGTCCTGCCCCGTCATTCACCATTCATGATTCTGCATTCTGCATTTCCAGGTAGTCGATGCCCAGCATCTACGTCTCCTCCGGAATCGAAGAGGGCGCCTGCTACGGCTTCCCGCCGGGGGACCAGGTCTTCATCGTCGGCCGCGCCCCCAACTGCCACATCGTCCTGACCGACCCCCTGATCAGCCGCCAGCACTGCCGCATCGAGCGCATCGGCGAGGCCTACAAGGTGGTCGACCTTGGCAGCCACAACGGCGTCTATCTCAACGAGGAGAAGCTGGCCAAGGACACGGAGCGTCCGCTCAAGTTCGGGGACTCCATCCGGCTGGGCGAGACCGAGCTGGTGCTCCAGGAGGGCGCCCCCGACGACGAGGGTGAACTGGCCGGGCGACGCCTGGGCGCCTACCAGCTGGTCAAACGCATCGGCTCGGGCGGCATGGGCGAAGTCTACCGGGCGGTGCAGATCGCCCTCGGCCGGCCGGTGGCCATCAAGATCCTGTCGCCGGAGCTGACCGAGGACGCCAGCTTCGTGCAGCGCTTCATGACCGAGGCGCGGGCCGCCGGCAAGCTCAACCACCCCAACGTCGCCCAGGTGCATGAGGTCGGCGAGGCCGACGGCATCTACTACTACTCGATGGAGTACCTGGCCGGCGGCTCGGTCCAGGACCAGATCCGCGGCGGGCGCAAGCTGGCCGTGGACAAGGCCGTCAAGATCGTCCTGGGCGCGGCCAAGGCGCTGGAGTACGCCGAGAAGCAGGGCGTGATCCACTGCGACATCAAACCCGACAACCTCATGCTCACCGAGGACGGCGAGGTCCGCCTGGCCGACCTGGGCATCGCCCGGACGGTGGCCTCGCGCGGCGCCAAGGTCAAGCAGGAGGGCGGCGTGCTGGGCTCGCCGCACTACATGGCGCCCGAGCAGGCCCGCGGCGAGCCCATCGACCGCCGGGTGGACATCTACGCGCTGGGCGCGACCTTCTACCGGCTGGTCGCCGGGCGCACCCCCTTCACCGGCAAGAACGCCCGCGAGATCATGGAGAAGCAGGTCTACGAGGAGCCGCCCGCCCTGCGCTCCATCGACGCGTCCATCCCGGCCGAGGTGGCCCGGGTCATCGGCAAGATGATGAAGAAGAAGGCCGACCGGCGTTACCAGACGGCCCGCGAACTGGTCATCGAACTGACCAAACTGCAGGAGAACCTGGTGCCGGTGAAGCCCGGGACCGGCCAGCACGCCGCCGCGGCGGGCATGTCCTCGCGGCGCAAGTTCGTGGTGCGCAGGCGCCGGAGCACGGGCATCTTCATGCTGGCGCTGCTCGTGCTGCTCAGCGCGGCGGCCTGGCTGTTCTACGTCAAGGTCATCCGCGGCAAGGACGGCGGCGACAACGACCCGCCGGCGCTGATGCGCAAGGCCGAGGACGCCGCCGCCCGGGGCGACCTCCAGGCCGCCCACGACCTATTCACCCGCGTGATGGGCCTGACCGAGAAGGGCTCGCTGCTCCACGACGAGGCCGCCGCCCGCGACGCCGAGGTCTGGAAGGAGCGGGCCGTCAGCCGCAGCGACCAGCCCGACGAGAAGGAGTGGCTCCGGATCGAGCGGCTCGCCGCGGGGGCCCAGCCGTCCGGCGAGATCGCCGCCGCCTACGAACGGTTCGCGGCCGACTACCCGTCGTCGCCGCGCGCCGAGCAGGCCCGGCTGGCCGCCCAGCGGCATCGGTCCCGGGCGACGGAGACCGCCGACGCCGCGCTCAAGGCCCTGGAGACCCGGCAGGAGGAACTGGTCAAGGCCGGGCGGTTCGCCGAACTGCAGCGCCAGTGGGACAAGCTGGCCGCGGACCTCGCCTCCACCCCGGCCGGGACCCGCGCCGCCGAGTTCGCCAAGGAGGCCAGGGCCCTGCCCGGCAGGGAGCTAGCCGCCGCCCGGGCCGCCGCCGACGCCAAGCTGGCCGCGGGCGAGCTCGACGCCGTGGTGCCGGCCTTCGACCGCCTGCTCAAGGCCGAGGCCCCCGGCTCCTTCGCCGCGGAGGTGTCCCGGGCGGTCGAGGACTACAAGGGCCGGGTCGCCGTGGCGCAGGAGGAACGCCGCAAGGCCGAGGAGCGCCAGCGCCGCTCCGCGGCCTGCAAGCTGATCGCCGACGAGGCCGAGAAGCTGGCCCGCGACTACCAGTACATCTCCGCCCGGGTGAAGTTCTCCGAGGCGGCCATGGCCTACGGCCGCGACGGGCTCTCCACCGAGGCCGATGCGGTCCGCCGGCTGGGCGGAGACTACCAGAAGGAGTACGCGCTGCTCAACAAGCTCATCGACCACGCCGACGCCGGCCGGCTGTCCATGGCCCGCGTCAAGCTGGCCGACGGGCTCCAGGCCGAGGTCGTCTCGCTGGACCCGGAGAAGCTGACCTACACGCGCGGGATGAACCGGAACGCCTCCGTGCCGTGGCGCGAGGTGCCGGTGGCGACCATCATCGGCCTGATGCGGCGGATGACGCTCTCCGCCGAAGACCGCCTGACCATGGCCAGCTTCGCTCTGCGCCGCGGGCTCTTCGCCGAGGCCAAGGACGAACTGGAGAAGCTGCTCAACACCGATCCGGCGCTAAAGGCCTCCATAGCGCCGCTCCTGGAGGCCGCGGAGAAGGGCCTCAAGGGAGCCGCCCCTGCCCCGGCGCCCGCTCCCGGCAAGGCGGAGGAGCCGGTCAAGCCCCCGGAGAAGAAGGACTGAGGCCTTGGCCGTCGAGGTCCGGAGCCACCGCCTGGGCGCCACCGTGCGCGTGGCCGCCCGGCCCGGCGCCGGCCGCAGCGCGATCCTCGGCGAGCATGGCGGGGCGCTCAAGGTGGCGCTGGCCGCTCCCCCGGAGAAGGGCAAGGCCAACAAGGAGCTCGTCCGGCATCTGGCCAAGGCCCTGGGGTTGCCGCGGCCGGACGTGGAACTCCTGAGCGGCGAAACCTCCCGCGACAAGGTCGTCCTGATACGGAACATCGAGGTCGCGGCCCTGGCGGCAAGGATAGGCGCCTTGCTGGCCGCGACGGGCGGGAGTGGCTGAGGATTCGGCCGCCGGAGGTGCGGGACCGGCGAAGACTCCGCAGTGCCCTGCCCCCCGCCGTTCTGCCTGGAATGCCGCCCGGGACCCGGATAGAATCCGCTCAGGAGGATCGGCCCATGCCCACGCCGTATGAGATCGTCGAACGCGCCGCCGAAGCGGCCGACCGGATCGTGAAGAAGAAGCCGCGCGTCGGCATCATCCTGGGCACGGGGTTGGGGGCGCTCGGCGGCGAGATCAGGAAGAGCGGCCAGGTCTCCTACCGGGACATCCCCGGCTTCCCGCAGTCCACGGTGGCCAGCCACGCCGGGCAGTTCCTGGCCGGCGACCTGGCCGGCGTCCCGGTGGTAGCCATGGACGGGCGCTTCCACCTCTACGAGGGCTACTCGCCGCAGGAGATCACCCTGCCGGTGCGGGTCATGCGCCGGCTGGGCGCGGAGGTCCTGGTGGTCTCCAACGCCTGCGGCGGCATGAACCCGCTGCACGAGCGCGGCGACATCGTGATCATCGAGGACCACATCAACCTGATGGGCGTCAACCCGTTGGTCGGGCCCAACGACGAGCGCCTGGGCCCGCGCTTCCCGGACATGAGCGCGCCCTACGACCGCCGGCTGCTCGCGGCCGCCGAGGCCGCCGCGCTGGCCGCCGGAATCCGCGCGCACCGCGGCGTGTATGTCGGGGTGCTGGGGCCCAATCTCGAAACCCGCGCCGAGTACCGCATGCTCCGGGCCATGGGCGCCGACTGCGTGGGCATGAGCACCGTGCCCGAGGTCATCGTCGCGGTCCACGCCGGCATGCGCGTCCTGGGCCTGTCGGTGATCACCGACCGCTGCCTGCCCGACGCGCTCGAGCCCGCGGAGATCGGGGACATCATCGCCGTGGCCAACGGGGCCGAGCCCAAGCTCTCGACCATCGTCAAGGCCGTGCTCGGAGGCATGAAGAGGAAATGACCCGTCCGGCCGGGCCCGCCCGCCTTCTGGCCGCCCTGGCCTGCGCCGCCAGCGCGGCCCTGGCCCCGGTCCGGCCCGGCGCGCTCGGCGGCGAGGAGTCGCCGCCCCAGGCCGCGGCAGCGGCCGAGCCGATGGCCCCGGCCCCCGCACCCGCGCCGCAACCGGCGGCCGCGGCGGAGCCGCCCGCCGTGACAACTCCGGCCGAAGCCCGGGCCGAACCACCTCCGCCGCCGGCACAGCTCGAAGCCGTTCGCGCGCTGCAGAAGCTGCGCGGGAAGGATTACATCGAGGCCCGCCGCGCACTCCTGGGCACCGCCACCGGCGAGCAGCTCCGGGCCACCCGCGGAGCGGCCGGTGCCGACGCGGCCCTGGGCCGCCTCTGCGACGCGCTGCTCTGGCGCCAGGCCGAGGCCAGGACCGCCGAGCTCCTCGACAAGCATGGGGCCGCTCCGCTCGTATCCGGATCGGCCGGCGCCGCGGAGCCCGCCGGAGACGCCCTCTGGGGCAGCCACAACGCCACCCGCGCGATGATCTCCTGTTTCGGCCAGGAGGCCCTGCCGGCCCTGGCCGAGCGCCTGCTGTACGAGGGACACCCGGCCGGCTGCCGCATACAGCTTGTCGACCTGCTCGCCGAGCTCCGCGACCTCCGCGCCCCCGGCGTCCTCTTGGAGCTGGCCTCGCGCCCCGAAGAGGAGCCGCGCTTGCGGGCCGCCGCGGTCTGGCGGCTGGAGAAGTGCCTGAGCGGCGTGCCGGCCATGACCATGCCCCACGCCGCCGGCAAGGACCCGTCCGGCCTTGGGCCGCGGGTCGTCCCGGAGCTGGCCGACCTGGCCAAGCCGATGAAGCTCGCGTCCATGGAGGTCCGGGGGGACGAGCGCGCGATGCTGGAGGCCGGGCTGGCCGGGCTGCTGACCGCGGACAAGGACCCCCGGATCCGGTCGCTGGCCGCCAGGGCGCTGCGCCACGGCGGGGCCGCGGCGGTCCCGGCGCTCTCCGGGGCGGCCTCTTCCGACCAGTCGCCGTGGGTCCGGGCCTGGTGCGCCGACACCCTGCGCCGGCTCGGGCTGCCCGAGGCCCGGAAGGCGCTGGCCGCCGCGCGCGCGGCGGAACAGAACGCCGATGTCCTGGCGGTCATGGACGGCCACGCCGAGCCGGTCCTGCCGGAGCAGGGCGTGCCGGGCAAGTCGATCCTCAGGGGCAGGTGAACTCAGCGCGTACCTCCGGACTGCTCCGGTCTACTTCTCCAACAGCTTGCACAGTTGCCTGAAGATGTCGCCCATGGTCTGGGAGGCGTCCACCGGCCGGAGCCGGTCGCGATAGAAGCGCAGCAGCTCGCGGGTCTTCGAATTGTACTCGTCGAGCCTGGTGAGCACGTGCCGGGGCTGGTCGTCATCGCGCTGGAAGAGCTTGCCGCCGCAGACGTCGCAGACGCCCGCCTTGGCCGGCGGCCTGGCCGGGCCGTAGGCCGCGCCGCAGTCGCAGTAGCTGCGCTTGGTCAGGCGGTCGATCAGCACCTCCTGGGGCGCGTTTATGTAGAAGACGCAGTCCGGCTTCATGGTGGCCGCCAGGCTCTCCGCCTGGGCCAGGGTCCGGGGGAAACCGTCGAGCACGCAGCCGGATTCGCCCAGAGCTCCCAGGTACTGCTGGACCAGGGCGTTGACCTCCTCGTCCGGGACCAGCCGGCCGGCCTTGGTGTACTCCTGGGCCCGACGCCCGAACTCGGTGCCTCCGCGCACGGCCTTGAGGATGATGTCACCGGGCGAGATGTGGCGCAGCCCGTAGCGGGCGGCCAGCAGCTTGGCCTGGGTGCCCTTGCCGGCGCCGGGCGGCCCGATCAGGACGATCCGCAGGCGCCCGGCCCGGGCCCGGACTTCGGCCGAGGGCTCCGGGACGGAGCCCAGGATCTGCCGGAAGGCCTCCGAAGGCGAGAGCGACTGGACACGGCCGGGCTTCGGGGCCGGAACGGCGCCAGCCGCAACCATCACCATGGTGTTGGCGCCAACGGCCGGCGTGAAGGCCCGGTCGATCTCCTCCAGCGCGGCGAAGGGCGAGTCGTCCTGGGCCGGGGCCGGGGCAGGGGTCGACGCCGGAACCGCCGGCTGGGCATCCGGGGACGGCTTCGGCGCAGCCCCCCCGGTGCGCGGCGCCGACCGCACCCAGTCCAGGTAGTCGCGGTTGCCGCCGTCGACCGGCAGGGCGACGACCTCGGGAACCTCGTAGGGATGCACTTCCTTGACCTGCGCGACCACCGCATCCACCTGCGCCGCGTCGCACTTGATGATCAGCAGGGACTCCTCGGCGCTCTCCAGCCGGCCCTCCCACCAGTAGCGGCTGGTTATCGAGGGCAGGATGTTAACGCAGGCGCATACCCGCTGGGTGAGGAGGTGGCCGGCGATCTCGCTGGCCCGTTCGGGCGGACAGGTCACCAGAACTACCCTGACCATGGTTCAGTTAAGGCCTCCTGACGTGCGGGCAGTATAGTCCGGTCCGAGGCGGTGTCAAGAAAGGACGATGGCTGTCCCGGTTTCTGGCAGCTTCACACCATCTCCGCCATCTCTCCCGTCCCCATACCCGAGCCCCTCCCGCGCAGCCCGGCCTGGAGCGGGGACGAGAACAGGGACAAGCACAGACGCGCCACCCCACTAGCCCTGCCAGCTTCGGATCGCAACGCCCCAGCCCATTGGGTCTTGCGGCGAAGATTGGCCGACTTTCCCTATTGACTCCACCAGGCCATGGCGATACATTATATGCGGGTGTGCGGGGGTGACCCTGTGGGGGGTTGCCCGGATTAGGCCGGCGGCGGGCGCAGTTGACTCAAGCCGCAGCCGGCGGGCCAATAGAGGAGTAAAGGAGGAGGTGAGCTGCATGACTAAGAGGAGAGGCTTCACCCTGATCGAGCTGATGGTGGTCATTGCTATCATAGGCATTCTTGTAGGCCTGTTGCTGCCGGCAGTTCAGAAGGTCAGGGAAGGCGCCAGGCGCACTGCGTGCCAGAGCAACCTGCGTCAGATCGGCATCGCCATGCACCTGTACGCTGAAGACTACGACGGCAGGTTCCCCTGCTGGACGACCACCGGGTACGGCGTGGGCAACGTGCTGCCCGACGCTTCCGTTCAGGCCCTGTGGCTGCTCTACAACGGGAAGTACACCGACAACGTCAAGATCTTCAGCTGCGCGTCCAAGGCGTCGCAATACGCCAACATCCGAAACGTCACGGACGTTGGCAGCATCGCCAGCCTGGACCCCGCGGACACGAGCTACTCGTACGACCCCAGACACACCAGCTCTCACGCAGGTCCGACCATCGTGGCCGGCGACAAGAGGGACAGCGGCTCGGTCGGCACCAACCACGGTGGCGAAGTCGCCAACTTCCTGGCCATCGACGGCAGCGTGACCAAGATGCAGAAAGCCAGGACCGGAACCGCCCTGGCCTACAGCAACACGGAAGACACGGACATCTGGGCGGTCGGTAATGCCGCCATGGTCCACGATTCCTGCCTGGTCAACACGGAATAGTCAGCCCATTCGATCCGCACACCCCCGGGGCGGCCCATCTGGGCCGCCCCGCGTTTTCGGAGGAGATCGATCCGGCTTGGACCGCACAGCAGCCAAAGGCATGGAAGACAGGCCGGCATTCTGGCCGGCTCTGCTGCTGATCCCGGCGCTGGCTCTAACCGCGCTGGCCTACGCACCGTGGCTGGGGCTGTCCATGGTGCGCACCACCTACGTCCGCGAGCTCCTGCTGGCGGTGCTGGCCGCCCCGGCGCTGGCCGCCGGACTGGCGGCTCTCGGCCCGCGGCGCGGGGCGCTGGCCCTGGCGCTCTCCGGGGGCCCGGCCCGGCTCTTCCTGCTGGCCGTCTGGGGCCAGGCCGCACTGGCCTGGGCCTCGACCGCCTGGGCGCGGGACCCGTCGCCCGCCGCCGCCCGGGCGATGGAACTCACCGCCCTGGCCGCCTGGGGGACAGGCTGGCTGCTGGCCGCCTCTTCGTCGGACACCGCGCGCCGCCGCCTGCTGGCCGGCCATCTCTGCGTCGGCGCCCTGATCGCCGCCGTAGGCCTCGCCGCGCACCTCGCGGCCCGGTTCGGCGGCGGCTCGCCCCCTTCGCGGCTCGGCGACCCCATCGGCAACCCCAACACCGTGGCTGTGCTGATGTTCTTCCCCCTGGCCGGAGCGGCGGCGCTGCTGATGCGGGGAGGAAGGTGGAAGGTTGAGGGTGGAGGGTGCGGAACACCACAGCCCGGGGCCTCCACCTTCCACCTTCCACCGTCCACCGCCGCCGCCGTTCTCGTCGCCCTCCTGTCCCTGGTCGTCTTCGTCCTGACCGGGAGCCGCACCGGGATGGTCGGCCTGGCCGCCGCCGCGCTCTTCCTGACCGCGGTCCACGTCCGACCGAAGTGGCGGATGATCGGCGCCGCGGCCCTGGCCCTGGCCGCCGCCGCCAGCCTGCTGTGGCTGACGGCGGACCAGGCGCGGATGACCAACCTGTGGGAGGCCGTCAGGCTGGGCAGCATCGGGCCGCGCTACTTCGGCACCATCGCCGGTTGGGGCATCTTCTCGGAGCACCCGGTGCTCGGGGCCGGCGCCGACAGCTTCCTGGCCGAAGCCCCGGCGCACCTGCCGCCTGAGCACTACCTGGGCAGCTACGGGGACGACTACTTCAACCTGGCCCACAACGAGTACGCCCAGACTGCGGCCGAGGGCGGCCTGGTCGGCCTGGCTCTGCTGCTGGCTCTGCTGGCCTCGGTCACCTGGGGCGGACTCAGGGGGGCAAGGACCGGGTTGGAGGTGGGGGGTGGGAGGCGGGAGGCGGGCGGCGGCTCTTGCCCACCCAACCTCCACCCCGACTCCGCCGCCCTCTCCCTCGGCCTGGCCGCGGCTGCGGCCGGAGTGGCGGTCAGTTCGCTGGGCGACCCGTCCCTGCGGCTCTGGGACTTCACCGCCTTCTTCTGGGCGGCCGCCGGGCTGGCCGTTGCCGGGCCGTCAGCACCCCAGGCCGCCACCGGAACCGAGCCGCCGTCCGCAGGCGGAGCCGTCGAGCGCGGCCTCGGGAAATCCCAGGCGCTCCTGCTGGCCGCCGGCCTGGGGGCCGCCGTGATGGTCACCGCCCTGGTGGCCATGCCCGAGGCCCGCCGCGAGGAGGGCATGCGCAGGGCCCAGGACGCCGAGGCCAGGGGCGACTTCGACGCCGCCTCGCTCGACTACGCCCGGGTGGTCCACGGGCCGGGCCCCGCCGTGCGCCGACTGCAGGCGCGCGCCGCCCTGGTCAAAGCCGCCGAGTTCGCCGCCCGCAGGGCGTCCACCCCGGAAGCCGCCAGGGAGTTCCGACGCGTGTCCCTGGCCGAGGCCGAGTCGCTGTGCGCCACCATGCCCGAGTGCCCCATCAATCTCCGCAGACTGGCCGCCGCCCGCCTCAGCAGCGGCGACCGCGCCGGGGCGCTAGGGGCCCTGGTCATGGCCGCCCGACGCGACCCCTTCGACCGCGACTTCCGCATGCGCTTCCTCCGGGTGCTGGCCGCCGAACCGGAGGCCACCCGCCGCGCGCTGGCCGCCTCGGTCGGCGACGCCCTGCGCCTGCCCGATGGGGACCGGGCCATGCTGCTCTCGATGGCCTCCGCGGCCGGGCGCGACTGGCCGGGGGCCGTCGCCGCGGTCAACGGCCTCGCCCCGGAGACGGTCGCCATCCTCCCCCTGGAGTTCTGGCGGGGGCTGTGCCTGGCCGAGGCCGGCAGGTTCGCCGAGGCACTGGCCACCATGGACCGGCACCTGGCCATCGAGCCGCTGCACGCCAACGGCTGGTTCTGGCGGGCCCGGGTCCTGCGGGCGGCCGGCGGTCCGGGGAACGCCGAAGGGGCCATGGCCTCGCTGCGGCGCTGCGTCGGCCTCGACGCCGAGGACGACGAAGCCCGGCTGGAGCTGGCGGGCATGCTGCTGGACGCCGGCCGGCCGGCCGAGGCCGTCGAACTCCTCCGGCCCAGGCTGGCGGCCTCGCCCAAGGCCGTCGACTGCGCCATCGTGACCGCCAGGGCGCTCCGGCAGCTCGGCCGTCAGGCCGAGGCCGAGGCCCTGCTCAAGGACATGCTGCGCCGGACCGGCGACGGGCGCGTCCGGGCGGCTTTGGAGCAGACCCCCAGTTCAGGACGATGAAGGCGGAATCGGCATAGCGACGCGAGCCGGTCCGGACAACCGACCGCTGCGCCCCGCTCGACGCACTCGCAGCTACGCGTCCCGCCCGGCCGCCGCGGCCAGCAACCCGGCCAGCCGCCGGACGTTCCTCTCGAGCGAGAAGCGCTCCCGCAGCAGCTCGCCGGCACCGGAGGCCAGCCGCGCGGCCAGCGGAGGGTCCCCTGCGATCCTGCCAATGGCCGCGGCCAGCGCTGGCGGGTCGGCCGGGGGAACGAGCAGCCCCGAACGGCCGTCCTCCACGGCCTCGCCCAGACCGCCGGCATCGGCGGCCACGGCGGGCAGTCCGCAGGCCATGGCCTCGAGCAGGGAGTTCGGCACGCCGTCGCGGTCGCCGTCCGGCGCGACCACCGACGGGGCGCAGACCGCGTCGGCCCGGGCGCACGCAGCAGAGAGCTCCACAGCGCCCACTTCCCCGGAGAAGGTCACGCGTTCGGTCAGCCCGCGTGCGGCGGCCAGCGCCTCCAGGGCGCCGCGCTCGGGGCCGTCGCCGGCCAGCTCCACCTCGAACCCGCCGCGCGCCAGCGCCGCGGCTTCGATCAGGTACGCGAAGCCCTTCTTGGGGACCAGGCGGCCGATGGCCAGGACCCGGAACGGGCAACCGGGGCGGGCTTGCGGCTTTGGGCTTTCGGCTTTTGGAACGGCAGGCGGCTGCTTCTCCGCAAGCCGCAAGCCGAGTGCCGGATGCCGGTCGTTCCCCTCCGGCAGCGGCACCCCGTGATAGCACAGCTCCACCTTGGCGGCGGAGGGGCCGTAGGTCCGCTGCAGGAACTCCATCGCCGCGCGGCTGCAGGCGGTGACCAGCCGGGCCTCCTCGAGCTGGGCGGCGACCAGCGCGCGGTTGACGAAGACGTCCCAGGCGTGGACGCTCAGCGCGAAGGGCACGCCGGCCAGACGCGAAGCCATCCAGCCGACCGCTCCGGGCAGGGAGGCAAAGTGCGCCCAGAGAAGCTCGGCCCCCGCCCGCCGGACCTCCCGGGCCAGCGCGGGGGCCAGGGCCATCCTGGGCAGCAGCCGGGCCAGCCGCACCGGGTCCCGGAGCTCGCCGGAGACGGCCGCGGGCAACAGCCGGAGCATCCTGCCCGGGCTGGCCGCCGCAGCGCCGGCCCCGCCCGCCAGTCCCCGGGCCGAAAGGGCGCCCGGCAGCCAGGAGACGCGCCCGGCCAGGCCGGCGAAGGGCTCCTCGGCGAGCAGCCCCTCCGGCCCCCGGGCGACGGCGAAGATCCGCAGGTCGAGCCCCAGCCCGGCCAGGGCGGCCAGCTCCCTGGAGATGAACCGCTCGCTGGCCTTCGGCCAGGTCTCCAGGACGACGGCCACGACCATGTCAGCCTCCCCGCCGCTCCGCCGCGCGGCGGTTGAGATCCTCCATCTCGCGGCGGTCCTCCTCGCGGATCTCCCGGTAGATGCCCAGGACCGCGCGGGCCGCGCGCTCCCAGGTGAAGGCGGCGGCGCGTTCCGGACCGGCCGCGGCCAGCCGGCGGCGGAGCGGCTCGTCGGTGAGGATCCGTTCGATGCCCTCGCGCAGGTCGCGCAGGTTCCCGGCGTCGACGTGCAGCGCGACGTCGCCGGTGACCTCCACCAGCGCGGGGTCCATGCTGGTCAGCACCGGCACGCCGCAGGCCGCGGCTTCGAGCGCCGGCAGGCCGAACCCCTCGACGATCGAGGGCATGACCAGCGCGTCGGCCAGGGCGCAGACCCGGGGCAGCGCCTCGGGGGAGAGGTAGCCGGTGAAAAGCACCGCGTCGGACACGCCCAGGTTCCGGACCTCCGCGAAGACCTCCCGCCAGCGCCAGGCCGGCTTGCCGGCGATCACCAGCCTGTGGGCCAGGCCCTGGTTGCAGCGGGCCGCGAAGAAGGCCCGGATCAGGCCGACCAGGTTCTTGCGGGGCTCGATCTGCCCCACGAAAAGCAGGTAGCGGTCCGGCAGCTTCAGCCGGCGGCGCTCCTCGGCGCGCCGCTCCTTTCCGCGGATCGGGCGGAACTCCTCCCCGATCCCGTGCGGCACCACCCGGATGCGCCCCCGGTCCGCGCCGGCCAGGCGCACGAGTTCCGCGGCGCTGGCCTCGCTCGGGACGATGATCCGGCGGGCCGCCCGGCAGCTCTTGGGCAGAACCCGGAGGTGCGCCACGGTCGACTTGCGGCAGAGCTTGGGATGGGACAGGGCTATGGCGTCGGCGGCGGAGAGCGCGGCGGGCACGCCCAGCCCCCAGGGCACGCCCATCCAGACCGGCAGGACGTAGGCCGGCCCGTGGAAGACGTCCAGCCGGTCGGAGTTGGCCACCGAGGGGAGCCGGAGCTGCTGCCAGAGGATCCGCGGGATGCGCCAGGAGGAATCGAACGGCATGCGCCGCACCCGGACGTTGGGCCGCGCGAGCCACTCCGGCACCGCCCAGCGGCGGCCGCAGTAGACCACGAACTCGTCGCCCGAACCGAGCGCGACCATGGCCCGCAGCAGCGCCGCGACGGTGTTCTCGACCCCGGCGGGCTCGGTGCGCAGGAGCGTTGCGTCGTACCCGATGCGCATCGGGCGCGGCGGACTACTTCCCGCCCTTGGCGGCGCGGCGCGGCGCCGGCGGGGGCGCGGAGGGCCGGGCCGCGGGCGCGGGTTCCCGGCGCTGCTCCTGCTCGGCGGCCTCGCGCATCAGGTCCAGGCGCCGGCGCTCGGCCTCGGCGCGCTCCTTGGCCTTCTCCTCGTTGGCCACCAGGCGCGCCGCCAGGGCCATCCAGACTACCACGGCGGCCACGGCCAGGGCCAGCACCACGGCCAGGGCGACCCAGTCCAGCCCTCCGGAGGTCACGGCCGCTCGTCGAACCCGTAGACGAAGCCGTCGTCCGACCCGAAGATGACCAGGCCGTCGACCAGGGCCGCGGCGGAGCGCATGGCCCCGTCGGTGTTCCGGAAGCGCCAGTGCTCGCGGTCGCTGGTCCGGTCCAGAGCCCGGAAGCAGCCGTCATGGCTGCCCAGGTAGATGCGCTTCTCGGTGATCAGCGGGGCCGCCGAGGCCGCCGCGCCCAGGCCCCACTGCCGGAGGACACCGGGCCGCGCCGCGGTGGGCTCCAGGGCCCAGAGCTCGCCCTCCATGCTCACGAAATAGAGCTGGCTGCCGGCCATGACCGGACCGCCCCGAACCTGCCCTCGACCCGGCTGCCTCCAGCGGACCTCGTGGCGGGCCAGGTCCACGGCGTAGAGGAACCCGTCGTCGGCGCCGACGTAGATGATGCCGCCGTCGATGAGCGGAGAGCCGCGCAGGGCCCCGCCCAGCTTGAGGCTCCAGAGCTCGCGGCCGTCGGTGACGGCCAGCGCCCGGAGATGCTCGTCGTCACCGGCCACGTAGACGACGTCGGGGGTCACCGCCGGGGAGGCGGCCAGCGCGCCGACCCGCGCGCTCTTCCAGCGCAGTTCGCCGGTGGCCGCGTCCAGGCAGTAGGCCCGGCCGTCGTCGGAGCCGAAGAACACGAAGGACTGGTTGTTGAGCAACTGGATGACGGCCACCCGCGGGGCGGAGCGCACCAGCCCCTCGGTCTTGAAGGGCGGCCAGCGGTCCTTCCCGTCGGCCAGATCCACGGCGTAGAGCCGCCCGTCGAAGCTGCCCACGAAGGCGGTGTTGCCGGAGACGACCGCGGCGCCGCTAACCGCCGCCAGGGCGCCGAGCGGCCGCTTCCAGACCTGTTTGCCGTCGGCCGCGGCCAGGCACCAGAGGTTGCCGGCGCGGTCTCCGAAGACGACCCGGCCGGCCCCGGGGACCGCCGTGATGGGCGCGTCGACCTGGGCGTCCACCCGCACCTTCCAGGCCGGAACCCGGACCATCTCGCGGCGCACGGTCCGCGCGGCCGGGATCTCGCCCAGGGTCGGGGAGAGCTGAGCGTCGGCGTAGCCCTTGAGGCTCAGGCAGAGCTTGTTGGGCCCGGCCACCGACAGGCGCACCGTGCAGGGGCTGAGCGTGCCCCGGGAGTCGTTGAGGCGGACCTCCGCGCCGGGGGGCTGCGTGTCGATCTTGACCGGGAAGGTCAGGCCCAGGATGGACGGGTTGCCCGGATACTTGCGGGCCAGCTTCTGGACCGCCTCGAACTCCTCCTGCTCCGAGGCGTAGGCACCGCTCTTGCGGACGGCCTCCTGGATCTCCGCAAGACTGGCCTCGACGACCTTGAGCTGGTCGCGGGCGTATTTCTGGTCGGCCTCGCTGCCGGCGCGCTCCAGCAGGCGCAGGTGGGCGCGGGCGTCCTCGAGCTTGCCGGCGTCCAGGCTTACCTGGGCGTCGCGGCGGATCTGGGCGGACTTGGCGATCACGTCCCGCTCCAGGGCGGCCTTCTCGGCGACCAGCCGCTCGGCGCGGTTCATGCACTCCTGCCGCCGGGCGGCGGCCTTCTCCGGCAGGCCCAGGAGCGACCACTTGGCGCAGATGCCGTCGTAGGCCTCTCCGGACAGGCGCGTCGCGGCGATGGCCCCGTCGTAGTCTCCGGCCCGGACCTTCTCCTCGGCCTGGTCCCGGAGGGCATCGGCCTGCACGCAGGCCCCGTCGAAGGCCGGCCGGACCACCCGGTACTCGTGGTTGGCCAGGGCCAGCGCCCCGCCGGCCAGGAGCAGGACCACCGGGATGACCGCCAGGACCTTGCGCCGCGTGTGGCGGCGGCGGTCCTCGGTGTTGAGCAGCGCGGCCATGCGCCGGCGGGCGCTCTCCCGGGAGGGCTCGATCTGCAGGGCCTTGCGCAGGGCGTCGCAGGCGGCCCGGGTCTCGCCGGCACCGACCAACTCCTCGGCCTGGGCCTCGAGTTCGTCGGCGGCCTCGGAGCCCTGCCCGGCGGCCTGCAAAGCCTCGGCCAGCAGCCCGCGCGCGGACGGGTCCCGGCCGGCGGCCTCGACGGCCGCCTGGGCCGCCGCCACCGCCCGGTCGTTGGCACCGGACTCGAGGTGGGCCTTGACCAGGGCAGCGTAGTGCTTGAGGCTGGCTTCCCGGCGCCCCTGGCGAACGTGGTGCTCGGCCAGCGCCTGGTGGGCGCGGCAGTTGCGCGGCAGCAGGTCCAGGATGCGGGTCCAGAGCTCGACGGCCTGGCCCTCGCGGCCCTGCTCCAGGGCGCGGTCGGCCAGGACGCCCAGGTGGATGGCCGCGCGCTCCGGGTCGCCGGAGCGCGCCGAGGCCTCGGCCAGCCGGCTGCGAATCTCGGGGGAGTCCTGCCCCAGGGCCAGCAGCCGCTCGTAGGCCTTGGCCAGCCGCGGCCAGTTCTGGGCCCTGGCCAGCGCGGCCGCGGCCCGTTCGATCTCCGGGCGCCCCGCGCTCCGCAGGTGGCCGCCCTCCAGCAGGAAGCACAGGATCCCGCCGACCTCGTAGCGCGAGAGCCACGAGTCGGCGATCATGTCGTCGATGTCCCTGGTGCCGTCGGCCAGGGAGAGCACCCGGTGCATGACCGCGTCCAGGCCCTCGATCTGCGCCGGGAACTGCCCGGTCGCGTCGATCGTAGCAGCCACCAGGATCTCCCGCCCGGATGGCAGGGTCTGGCGGAAGCGGCCCCACTCGTCGATGCGCCGCGCGGCCTCCATGACCAGCGAACCGGTCGAAAGCCGCACGCCGGCGGAGGGCGCGTCGCCGGTGAAGACGCCCGGCATGGGCGCGCCGTCGGTGAACTCGAAGTCCGCGTCCTCCCAGGTGAAGACCTCGTGGACCTCCTCCTCCACGAAGCGCTTGACCAGGTGGGCGGTCTGGTCCTGGGGGGCGTAGCCCAGGCGCACGATCAGGGCCAGGGCGGTCTCGTCCGAGCCGGCCATCTGCTTGACCAGCGTCGAGGCCTGCTCGGCGCTGAGCAGGCACCGGCCGACCAGGTAGCAGATCAGCGGCGGCAGGTCCTCGGCCGGGGCCGGTCCGCCCTTGCGGGGGTCGGCCTTGCGCCCCTCGGGCTTCTCCTCGCGGGGCGCCCGGGCCGGCTTGGCCAGGGAGCTCCGGGCGGCGTTGCGCACCTCGCCGTTCTCGAAGCAGATCGAACGGACCGCGGGCCCCGGCTTGCGCACCAGGCGCAGGACGCCGGTCTGGGTGTTCATGGCCAGGGTCTGGAATATGTCCGAAAGGGCCAGAGTCTTGAGATTGCCGCGGAAGCTCACGGGGGAGCCCTATTTCTTCTCTTGGTTGAAGAACTCGTCCAGCCGGTCGGAGGCGGCCTGCCCGAAGGCGGCGTCCAGCCCGCTGCCGCCGCCGCCGCCGTGCGCCTTGCGGTGCTCGGCCGCGGACTTGAGGATCTCCGCGATGCGGTTGGTCAGCTCCTGGCAGTACACGCGGACCATGCCCACCGTGGTGCGGTCGTCGAACAGGATGACCAGCAGCGAGCGGTCGGCGGCCAGGCCGATGTGGATGTGCTCGTTCTTGCCCTGGTG
>JAKLDR010000043.1 GCA_022703445.1 Planctomycetota bacterium
GGTCAACCCCATTCCCTACCTGCTGGCCGAGGCGCTGGCCTCCAACATCGGGGGCACGGCCACGCTGATCGGCGACCCGCCCAACATCATGATCGCCTCGAAGGCCAAGCTGGACTTCATGGCCTTCATCTACCACTTGACCCCCTGCATCATCATCATCATGGCCGCCTTCCTGCTCACCCTCAAGCTGATCTTCGGCAAGCAGCTGGTGACCACGCCGGAGCTCAAGGCCCAGGTGATGCAGATGGACGAACGCGGGGCCATCAAGGACCGGCCGCTGCTCGTCAAGTCGCTGGTCGTGCTGGCGCTGGTCCTGGCCGGGTTCGTACTGCACGGGGTGCTGGGCTTCGAGCCGGCGACCATCGCGCTGTGCGGAGCGGCGCTGCTGCTGCTGGTCTCCGGGACCAAGGAGCCCCACCGGGTGCTGGCCGAGGTGGAGTGGGCCACGCTCTTCTTCTTCATCGGCCTCTTCATCATCGTCGGCGGAGTGGTCAAGGTCGGGCTCATCAAATGGATGTCGACCCAGGTGCTGGAGCTGACCGACAAGAACATGCTCGCGACCAGCATGGCGGTGATGTGGCTGTCGGCGATCCTGTCGGCGGTGATCGACAACATCCCCTACGTGGCGACGATGAACCCACTGATCGTGGACATGGCCGGACAGATCTGGCCGACGCTGGATCCGTCCAGCCCGGCGCTGCTGCAGCACAAGGACCTCATGCCGGTGTGGTGGTCGCTGGCGCTGGGCGCCTGCCTGGGCGGCAACGGCACGGCCATCGGGGCCTCGGCCAACGTGATCGTGGTGGGCATGGCCGAGGAGGCCGGGCACCGAATCACCTTCGCGCGCTTCTTCCTGTACGGATTCCCGATCATGATCGGCACCGTGATCATCGCCACGGCCTATGTATGGCTGAGGTACTACGTGCTGCATTGGTAGGGGGCGGCTGCAATTCCCTTGCCAGGCTTTGCGACATCCCCTAGAATGCCGTCAGACGATGGGACAATGGGACCAAGGGTGCGGCGGCGCGGTCCGCCGTAGGCGATGCGATGGTCGGGCCGCCATCCGATGAGGGGCGTGTTCATCGGAGGCGATCATGGAAAAGAATGGCGGTTCCTCTGACCGCGGCGGCGGATGCCTGCTGCGCGTCTACTGGCTGATCCTGGGCAACCTGGTGCTCTTCTTCCTGGCCTACTTCATCGCCGCCGGCCAGGTCCGCGGAGAGTGGCGATTCACGGTGCTGGACGGAGCCTACGCCGCTGCCGCAGTGATCCAGGTCCTGGCCAGGTATCTGGACATCCGCCTGTGTGCTGGCACCACGTCCACCGGTGCGCCCGGGTCCATGACGGTCTTCCGCCGGTACGCGGCGATCATGCTGGCCGTCTCTCTGGCCGCCTGGGCCGGAGCCCACGCTTTCGTCTACTTCCGGTAGAAGCAGATGCCTGGCATGAGGAAACCGTCGGATACTCCGCCCTGGAACGTCGAGAGCTTCCGCCGGGAGGCCAGCGAGCTGCTGCTGCTTCTGGCTGTCTGCCCCGACCTGAACATGGCCCGCCGGCGCCTGTTCATGGCGGTCACCCACCATCAGTTCGACACCTACCTGGCCTCCGCCGAGGAGAGCAGCGACGAGATCGTCATCGTGCGCGACTGCGCCCGGGCCCTGCGCGGCATCTTCAAGGAACGCTCCGACGCTCGCGCCGGATTCAGCGTGACCCAGGCGCTCTGGGACATCGCCCGCGGCGTGTCCCGGGCTGACCTGGGGCCGGGTTTCTTCGCGGAGATGATCCACCTGGTCCAGGGCATCGAGGGGCGCGCACCCTTCCGCGCGCCCGGCGACCTCCAGCCCGGGAACAGGCTGGCTGGCCGAGAGGCGGCCCTGGCGCGCTCCGCCGAGCTGGACCGCATCGCCGAGCGGATGACGATGTGCATGCAGAGCTATCCCGACGGCCTGTCCGAGGAGGCTCGCTCGCGCCGGGCGCTGCGGCGCGAGCGGGTGTTGGCCGCCCTGGGCGGTTCGCCCCACGAATGGGACGACTGGCATTGGCAGGTCGGCAACGTGATCCGCTCCCCCGGGATCCTGGCCAGGGCCGTCCAGTTGGCCCCGTCCGAACTGGCCGGCGTGGAGCAGGCCGCGCGCGGCGGCCTGCCCTTCGGAATCACCCCCTACTACGCATCCCTGATGGACGAGGAACCCGGCGGCGGCCGGGACACGGCCATCCGCGCCCAGGTCCTGCCGCCGGAGGACTACGTCTCCGATATGGTCGCCAGCCGGGCCGGGCCGGCCTGCTCGCTCGACTTCATGCGCGAGGGCGACACCTCGCCGATCGACCTGGTCACCCGCCGCTACCCGGGGATTGCCATCCTCAAGCCCTTCAACACCTGCCCGCAGATCTGCGTCTACTGCCAGCGCAACTGGGAAATCGACCAGGCCATGGCTCCCGGGGCGCTCGCCGCCACCGAGAAGATCGAGGAGGCCTGCTGCTGGCTCGAGGCTCATCCGGCGATCCGCGAAGTGCTGGTCACCGGCGGCGATCCGCTGGCCCTGCCAGACGAGGACGTCGAGCGCATCCTGGGACGCGTCGCGGCCATCCCGCATGTCGAACTGATCCGCATCGGCAGCCGCGTGCCGGTGACCGTGCCGATGCGGATTACTGCTCGCCTGGCGTCCTTCCTGGGCTCGCTGCGCCGCCCGGGCCGGCGCGAGATCTGTCTTTCCACGCACGTCCAGCACCCGTACGAGGTGACCCCGGATCTGGTGGCGGCTGTCGCCAGGCTGCGTTCCCAGGGCGTGACCGTCTTCAACCAGCTGGTCTACACCTTCTTCGTCTCCAGGAGGTTCGAGGCCGCGCGCCTCCGGCAGCTGCTGCGCCTGGCCGGAATCGACCCGTACTACACCTTCGCCCCCAAGGGTAAGAGCGAGACCCGCGCCTACCGCGTCCCGCTGGCCCGCATCCTCCAGGAGCAGAAGGAGGAGGCGCGGCTGCTGCCCGGCACACGCCGCACCGACGAGGCCGTCTACAACGTGCCGGGGCTGGGCAAGAACTACCTGCGCGCCGTCCAGCACCGGGACCTGATCTCGGTGCTGCCCGACGGCTCACGGGTCTACGAGTTCCACCCCTGGGAGAAGAACATAGTGCCCAGGGACTCCTACGTGGGTACCGACGTACCCATCCTGGAATACCTGGAGCGCCTGACGGCGGCCGGCGAGAATCCGGAGGAATACTCCAGCATCTGGTACTATTTCTAGCTGTGAGAAGATGTCCTGACCGGAGGCAGGGGAAAGGTAAGATGGACAAGCCCTGGCACGCGCTTGCGGCTGCCGCGGCGGTCGAGGCGCACGGCGCCGACCCCGAGCGCGGCCTCTCCGCCGAGGAAGTCCGCAGGCGTCTGGAACGACATGGCCCCAACCTGCTTACCCCGCGGCAGGGCCGCGGCCCCCTGGTCCGGTTCCTGCTCCAGTTCCACCAGCCGCTGGTCTACATCCTGCTGGCGGCGGCGCTGGTCACCGCCCTGCTGCGGGAGTGGGTGGACTGCTCGGTGATCCTGGGCGTGGTCCTGGTCAACTCAGCCGTGGGCTTCCTGCAGGAGTCCCGGGCCCGCAACGCCCTGGCCGCCCTGGCCAGAACCATGAAGACCGGGGCCGCCGTGCTCCGCGACGGCCGGCGGCTGGTCGTGGACGCGGCCGAGCTCGTGCCCGGCGACCTGGTCCTGCTCCAGTCGGGTGACAAGGTCCCGGCCGACATGCGCCTGGTGAAGGCCCGCGACCTCCGAATCGACGAGTCTGCGCTGACCGGCGAGTCCGTCCCGGCGGAGAAGGACGCGACGGCCGGCGTCGAGGAGTCCGCGGTCCTGGCCGACCGGCGGAACATGGCCTACGGTTCGACGCTGGTGACCTACGGCCAGGCCTCCGCCGTGGTGGTGGCCACCGGCGACCTGACCGAAATCGGCCGGATATCTACGCTGCTGGCCGGCACCGAGGAGCTCGATACCCCGCTGACCCGCAAGATAGTCAAGTTCAGCCACCTGCTGCTCTACGTAATCCTGGGGCTGGCCGCGCTCACCTTCGTCATCGGGCTGGCCCGCGGCAATTCAGCCGCGGAGATGTTCATGGCCGCCGTGGCCCTGGCCGTGGGGGCCATCCCGGAGGGGCTGCCGGCGGCGGTGACCATCACCCTGGCCATCGGCGTCACCCGCATGGCCCGGCGCCACGCCATCATCCGCCGTCTGCCGGCGGTGGAGACCCTGGGCTCCACCACGGTCATATGCTCCGACAAGACCGGCACGCTCACGCAGAACCAGATGACGGTCCAGGAAATCTCCATGCCCGGAGCCGTATTCCGGGTGGAGGGGGCGGGCTACGCCCCCGAGGGGCGGCTGCTGTACGGAGGGGAAACCGTCGCTTCTGATTCGCTGCCCGGTCTGGTCGAGTGCCTGAAGTGTGGGGTGCTCTGCAGCGACACCTCTATCCAGATGGAGAACGGCGTCTGGAAGGTCCACGGGGACCCCACCGAGGCCGCGCTGCTGGTGTCGGCGGCCAAGGCCGGCCAGGAGGCCGAGGCCGTCCGGCACGCCAATCCGCGGTTGGACGCCATCCCCTTCGAGTCGGAACACCAGTACATGGCCACGCTCAACTCGGTCGAGGGGAGCGGCGGGGCGGTTATGTACGTGAAGGGAGCCGTCGAGGTGGTGCTCGGCCTCTGCACCCGGGCGGCGGCCCCCGACGGCTCCGCCGTCGCGCTGGACACCGGCGTGCTGCAGGCGGAGGTTGAGCGCATGGCGGCAGCCGGTCTGCGCGTGCTGGCGATGGCCAGGGCGGGCATGCCGTCAGGCACCAACGCGCTCAAGAGGCAGGACCTGGGGGCGGGACTGACCTTCCTCGGATTCCAGGGCATGATCGACCCGCCCCGACCGGAGGCCATCAAGGCGGTCGCCGCCTGCCGCCTAGCCGGCATCCGCGTCAAGATGATCACCGGGGACCATGTGGTCACCGCCCGGGCCGTGGCCCGGCAGGTCGGGCTCGGGCCGGCCGGCGCCGAGCCCGCCGGCATGGACGGGCGGGAGCTGGCCGGGGTGGCTGACGAGGCCCTGCCGGAGGTCGCGGATCGCGTCGACGTCTTCGCGCGAGTCACGCCCGAACAGAAGCTCCGTCTGGTCAAGGCCATCCAGAGCCGCGGGCAGGTGGTGGCCATGACCGGGGATGGCGTCAACGACGGCCCGGCCCTGCGCCGCGCGGACATCGGCGTGGCCATGGGCATCACCGGCACGGAGGTCGCCAAGGAGGCCGCCGACATGGTCCTGGCCGACGACAACTTCGCCTCCATCGCGGCGGCCGTCGAGGAGGGGCGCGCCGTCTTCGACAACCTGACCAAGTTCATCGTCTGGACGCTGCCCACCAATGCCGGGGAGGGGCTGGTCACCCTGGTGGCCGTGGCCGCGGGGCTGAGCCTGCCCATCCTGCCGGGCCAGATCCTGTGGATCAACATGACCACCGCGGTGCTGCTGGGCATGATGCTGGCCTTCGAGCCCAAGGAGCGCGGGATCATGAGCCTCCCGCCCCGCGCTCCCGGCGCGCCCATCGTCACCGGCGTGCTCCTGGGCCGCATGGCCCTGGTGTCGCTGATGCTGCTGCTGGGCTCCTTCGGGCTCTACGAGTTGGAGCTTGTCTCCGGCGCATCCCAGGAATACGCCCGCACGGTGGCCGTCAACGTCTTCGTCTTCGGAGAGATGTTCTACCTGTTCAACTGCCGCTCCCTGGAGAATCTCGTCTTCCGCTTCGGCCTGCTCTCCAACCCTCTGCTCTGGGTGGGAATCGCCGCCATGACCGCGGCCCAGCTGGCCTTCACCTACCTGCCGGTCATGAACCGCCTCTTCCATAGCACGCCGATCTCGCTGGCCTCCTGGGGCCTGGTCCTGGTCGCCGCGGCCGCGGTCTTCGCGGCGGTGTCACTGGAGAAAGCCGTCCGCAACCGGCTTGGGCGGGCACGGTGAACGAGCAGCAGGCCTTCATGGGGCTGGCCGGCCTGGTGGTGCTGGGGCTCGCCGCCCAGTGGCTGGCCTGGCGGCTGAAGCTGCCGGCCATCCTGCTGCTGTTGGTCGCCGGAATCGTGGCTGGCCCGGTGACCGGCATGATCCGACCGGACGCCTTCTTCGGCTCGCTCCTCGGGCCGGTGGTCTCCTTCTCGGTCGCGCTGATCCTCTTCGAAGGCAGCATGAGCCTGCGCCTGATCGAACTGCGGCAGGCCGGCCGGGCCGTCCGCAAGCTGATCAGCATCGGCGCGCTGATCACCTGGGCCTGCGCCTCGCTGGCCGCCTGGCTGCTGCTGGACCTGGGCGCGCCCATATCGATCCTTCTCGGCGCGATTCTCACGGTCACCGGCCCGACGGTCATCGGCCCGCTGCTCCGCCACGTGCGGCCCCAGGGGGCGACCGGCGCCGTGCTCAAGTGGGAGAGCATCCTCATCGACCCCATCGGGGCGACGTTGGCCGTGGTGGTCTTCGAGGCCATCCTGGCTGGCGGGCCCGGTGAGGCGGCGTCCGTGGTGGCCGCCGGATTGACCAAGACCGTCCTGCTGGGTGGCGCGGTGGGGGCCGGAGGCGCCCTGGTGCTGGTGCTGCTCCTCAAGCGCTACTGGATCCCCGACTTTCTGCACAGCCCGATCTCCTTCATGGCGGTGGTCGGCATATTCGCCGCCGCCAACGTCATGCAGGGGGAATCCGGTCTCCTGGCCGTCACGGTGATGGGGCTGATCCTGGCCAACCAGAAATGGGTCAGCGTGGCCCACATCGTGGAATTCAAGGAGAACCTGCGGGTTCTGCTGCTGTCCTTCGTTTTCGTGCTGCTGGCCGCCCGCCTCCAGCCCGGCGAGCTCCGGGGGGCCATCGGGCCGAGCATCGCACTCCTGGCAGTGCTGGTTCTGGCCATCCGGCCACTGGCCGTGGTGCTCTCGACGAGCAGCGCCGGCTTGAGCTGGCGGGAGCGGGTCTTCCTGGCCTGCGTGGCGCCGCGCGGCATCGTGGCCGCCGGTGTGACCTCCGTCTTCGCGCTCCGTCTGGCCGAAGCCGGCCACCCGGAAGCCAGGGCGCTGGTGCCGGCGGTCTTCATCGTGATCATCGGGGCGGCCGCCGTCTACGGCCTGGGCGCCATGCCTCTGGCGCGGCTGCTGGGCCTGGCCCAGCCCCACCCGCGGGGCGCGCTGATCGTCGGGGCGCACCCCTGGGCCCGCGACCTGGGCCGGGCGCTGCAGGCCCAGGGCTGCCCGGTGGTCATGGTCGACACCAATCCGGCGAACATCGAGGCCGCCCGGGCGGCCGGGCTCCGTGCGCACCACAAGAGCATCCTGGCCGAGAAGCTCATGGACGAGCTCGACCTGGGAGGCATAGGCCGGCTGCTGGCCCTGACCTCCAACGAGGAACTCAACAGCCTGGCGGCCCAGCGCTTCTCCGGGGTGTTCGGCCGCTCCGAAGTGTACCAGCTGCCCGCCAAGGCCGACGCCGACCCCGAGGAGGACCGTCCGCACCGCCCGGGCCGGCTGCTCTTCGGCCGCGATGCGACCTACGCGGCGCTCGACCGCGCCTGCGAGGATGGCGCCCGGGTCGAGGCCTGCCGGTTCGGACCGGGCGAGGACCTGCGCGCCTGGCTGGCCCGGCGCGGTCCCCGAGTCTTCCCGCTGGCGATGCTCTCGGCGCGCGGCGGAGTCCAGGTGTTCACCATCGGAGTCAAGGTTTCCGGCCAGGCCGGCGATGTGGTCATCGCTCTGATGAGCAGTCCCGGATGCCGTTCTGCAGGCCCAGGGATCGCCGACCTAGCCGAACGGCAGGGCGGGCCATGACGTTCGGCGGCAACGTCCTGGTGCTCGGACTGGGGGCGGTCTCCCGGTGCGCCATGCCGCTGCTGCTCAAACACCTGGGCCTGCCCCCGGACCGCTTCACGGTCATCGATCCATCCGACGAGGAACCCGTGGCCCAGGCCGCCATCCAACTGATGTCCGCCGGGGTGCGCTTCGAGAAGGGTGGTCTGGTCCGCGACGGCATCGGGGCGCTGGAACGGCTGCTGCGGCCCGGTGACCTCTGCGTGGACCTTAGCGTCAACGTGGGCACCGCCGACCTGGTCCGCTGGTGCCACGAGCGCGGAGTGCTCTTCGCCAACACCTCGGTGGAGACTTGGCCGGGTGAGATCGACCTTCCCGGCCGTCCGCCTACCGAGCGGGCCATCTACGCCGTGCACATGGCCCTGCGCCGGATGATCGCCGAGTGGTCGGACCGGCGCGGACCCACCGCGGTGATCGACCACGGGGCCAATCCCGGCCTGGTCTCGCACTTCACCAAGGTGGGGCTCGGGGACATCGCCGCCCGCTGGCTGGCCGAGCATCCGCCGGGAGAGCAGCGGGACCTGATCCAGGACGCGCTCGGCCGGCGCGCCTGGGCGCATCTGGCCATGCATCTGGGCGTACGGGTGATCCACATCAGCGAGCGGGACACCCAGGCGGTCGACACCCCCAGGAGGCCGCGGGAGCTGGCCAACACCTGGTCGGCCGAGTCGCTCTACACCGAGTGCTGCCATGCCCCGGTGGAGATGGGCTGGGGCACCCACGAGAAGCAGCTCCCGCCCAACGCCTTCACCTACCGGCGCGGGCCCCGCAACCAGATCTGCCTGGACGCGGCGGGCATCAGCACCCGGGTGCGCACCTGGGTGCCCTCGGGCGAAACCATCGGTTTCGTCGTCCCGCACAGCGAGGCCTTCACCATCTCCGAGCACCTCACCGTGCGCGAGGGCAACCGGCCGCTGTACCGCCCCACGGTGCACTTCGCCTACCG
This sequence comes from Planctomycetota bacterium, assembly GCA_022703445.1. GTDB lineage: Bacteria > Planctomycetota > SZUA-567 > JAKLDR01 > JAKLDR01 > JAKLDR01. Next base: position 8,813 of record JAKLDR010000043.1, read on the forward strand.
GCCCTGCGACTCGGCGCTGGTCGGCCTCTTCGAGCTATACGAGCGCAACCAGCGCGTGCAGTTCCGGTCCCGGATCATCACCGACGAGATCGTCACCGGCTGCGACGAACTGGGCGTGCTGCTCATGGGCCACGCCTACCGCTCCTGGTGGACCGGCTCGGTGCTGGACATCGAGAGCGCCCGGCAGCTCGTGCCCCACCAGAACGCCACCACCCTGCAGGTGGCCTGCTCGCTGGTCGCGGCGGCGGCCTGGGCCCTGCGCAATCCCCGCGCGGGCGTGTGCGTCCCGGACGAGCTGCCCCACGAGGAGATCCTGAACGACGCCAAGCCGTATCTGGGCAGGTTCATATCGCGGCAGACCGACTGGTCGCCCCTGGACCACTGGAGCCACAACCGCGGGGAGCCCGGCGCGGCCATCCCCTCGGAAGAGGACGCCTGGCAGTTCAGCACCTTCCTGGCCAGCGCGCAGTAGCAGTTGGTCCGTCCAACCCCGGGCGGGCACGCCGGCGGAGATTGGTGCGGGCCCCGAGATGATCGAGTCGTGCGCGGGCCGGTCGTCCGGCTCACTTCGCCTGGCTCACCGTCGCCTCCAGCACCTTCTGGCGGCGCGTCTTGCGGATCAGGACCCGCAGGCCGTCCAACTCCAGGGCATCGCCGCCCTTCAGCCGGCGCGGCTCGCGCCGCTGCAGCCAGATGGAGAAGGAGGTCTCGGGGGCCTCTGGCGCTCCGAGCTCCGGCCGGGCGAGAGCCTCGCGCAGCTGGCCCAGGGTCACGCCTCCGCCCACCACCCAGGAGGCGCCGGCCGGGGTCAGGTGGCGGGGCAGGCGGTCGAACTCGTCCTGGATGTCCCCCACGATCTCCTCGAGGATGTCCTCCAGCGTGATCATGCCCAGGACCCGGCCGCCGGGTTCCCGGACCACCGCCAGGTGCACGTGCTCCCGCATCATCTGGCTGAAGGCCTGACCGATGGTCGCCCCGGGCGACAGCGTGACCAGGGGCCGGAGTATCTGCCGGAGCGACGGGTCGGCCGGGTGGTTCTTGGCCAGGAAGACCAACTCCTTGACGTTGACGTAGCCGGTGATGCCGTCCGGGTCGCCCGGACGCTCGGTCACCGGGAAGCGGGTGTAGCCCTCCAGGTGCACGACCACGAAGTGCTCGGTCAGCTTCCCCTGGAGGTTGAGCATGACGATGTCGCCGGCCGGCACCAGTATGTCGGTCACCAACTGGCGGGTCAGGGCGCTGGCGCCCAGGATGATCCGCTCCTCCTGCGCATCGATGATCTGGCTGGTGCGCAGCGCCCGGGCCTGGGCGCGCAGCTCGGCCAGCCCCATGTCGTAGGGGGCGTGCGCTCCGGCGGCCCCCCGGCGCTCGAAGATCCCCACCAGCAGCTTGGTGGCCTTCTCGAAGAAGAACACCGCGGGGTAGACCGTCCAGGCAAAGACCCGCATCGGCCGGCCGAGGGCCAGGCAGACCGCCTCGCTGTTCCGGATGGCCAGCGTCTTGGGCACCAATTCGCCGACGATGATCAGGGTGATGGACAGGGGCAGCACCACCAGGGCGACCGCCAGCAGATCGGCGGAGCGCGGACCGATGTCCAGCCAGGCTTCCAGCCGTGGGGCTATGGACTCCTCCGCCCCGGCTCCGCCGGCGGCGGCGGCGAAGGCCCCGGCCAGGGTGATGCCGATCTGGACCACGGCCAGGCTGGCCTCCATGCGCCCCTTCATGGCCAGTGCCGCCGGAGCCCCCGCCCGGCCCTGTTCGGCGAGGAGCCTGAGCCGCCCCAGGCTGACCGAGGCCAGGGCCAGCTCGTAGGCCGCAAAGACGGCGTTGACCGCCAGCATGGCGGCGATGATCAGGAACTCGTGCCAGCCCATCAGCGGTCGGACGGTCCGCGGCCTGCGGACTGATCCCGGTGCTCAAGGCCGCGGGCGCGGAAGGTGCGCCAGAGGGTGTAGGCCAGCAGACCGACGATGACCAGCCAGGTGCCGGTCATCAGAATCCAGGCGGCGGCGCTCATGGCCGGTCCTCCCCGTTGCCGACCGGCGTTCCCGGGCCGGCTTCCTCCCCGCGGGCCGCGCGCCGGCGCCAGGCCAGCCAGACCAGCAGGCAGAGCCCGGCGAAGAGGACCACCAGCCCCAGGCGCGTGCCGACGATGTAGGGCCTGAGCTCGGCGTCCGCCGGCCCAAGATGGCTCATGGTCATCACCCCCAGACCCTTCTGCCAGAGCCAGGAGCCCAGGATGGCCAGCAGGAAGGCCGGGGTCACCCATTTGATGATGAAGCGGTAGATGCGCGGGATGCGCATGTCCGCCCCGCAGTGCATCTCGTCCCAGGCCTTGTCCATTCCGAAGACCCAGGCGAAGAGGATGGCCTCGACCGTGGCGAAGACCACCAGGCAGAAGGTGCCGCCCCAGAAGTCCAGTTCGTCGATCACCGCCGGCAGGAATATGCAGGCGTGAATCAGCAGGAAAGAGACCCCGCCGAAGACCAGAACCGCCCCGCGCCTGGTCAGCCGGAACTCGTCCTGCAGGAAGGCCACCGCCGGCTGGGCCAGCGAGATTGAGGAGGTGATCCCCGCCAGGAAGAGCAGCCCGAACCAGCAGAACCCGAAGACGTCCGCGCCGGCCATCTTCTGCATGGCCAGGGGCATGGCCACGAAGCCCAGCCCGAAGGTGTTGCCGGCCATCTTGGCGGTCACCGCCGAGCCCAGGAAGATCACCGCCGCGGGAATCACGATGCTCCCGCCCAGGATCACCTCGGCGAACTCGTTGGTGGCCGAGGCGGTCAGGCCGGAGAGGACCACGTCGTCGGTCTTCCGGAGGTAGCTGGCGTAGGTCAGGATCACCCCGATGCCCACGCTCAGAGTGAAGAATATCTGCCCGGCGGCGGCCAGCCACACGCCGGGATCGGCCAGCGCGCCCCACTGCGGGTTCCAGAGAAAGCCCAGCCCGTTGAGCACGTTCTGGTCGGGCTTGCCCGGATCCGGCGTGCCCAGGGTCAGCACTCGGACGGCCAGCACGATGGCCAGCAGGAAAAGGAGGGGCATGGCGTACATGCAGACCCGCTCGATGCCCCGGTTGACGCCCAGCAGCACCACGCCGACGTTGGCGGCGAAGGTCAGCAGGAAGAACACGTAGAACGGGCCGAAGGCCAGGAAGGGCGGCTTTTTCCCCATCGTCAGGTAGTTGTCGAGGAATCCGCCCATGGCCGCGGCGTCGGTGCAACCGCTGTACGCGCCGGTCGCCGCGAACCAACTGTAGCCCGCCAGCCAGGACTCGATGTACGTGTAGTAGATGAAGATCACCGTGGGCCCGAAGATGCCGATGACCCCGAAGTACTTCATGAAGCGCGCCTTCCTGGCCATGGTGTGGAAGGCGCCCGGCGCGGTGGAGTGCCCGAACCCGCCGCCGTAGCGGCCGATGGTCCACTCCACCCACATCAGCGGTATGCCCAGCAGGACCAGGGCCACCAGGTACGGAATGATGAAGGCGCCGCCGCCGTGCTGGGCCACCTGCCCCGGAAAGCGCAGGAAGTTGCCCAGCCCCACGGCGCTGCCCGCCACGGCCATGATGATACCGAGCTTCGAGCCCCACTTCTCCCTGGCCATGCAGGATACCCTCCGCCGGAGCGGGGCCCCGTCCCCGCCGAACGCGGGGGATAATCTATTCCGGGCCCCGAGTGCTGTCAAACGCGCCCACTACTTGACGCTCCCCCGGCCCGAGACTATCCTGTGTCCCGTTCGGACGATTGGAGGGAGAAACTCATGGCCAAGAAGACCAAGCGCATCGGCATCCTCACCGCGGGCGGAGACTGCCCGGGACTCAACGCGGTCATCCGCGCGGTCGCCAAGACCGCCATGCACGACCATGGCTACGAGGCCATAGGCTTCCAGGACGGCTACTACGGCCTGACCGTGGACAAGTGGGTGCGCCTGGGCCGGGACGACGTCTCCGGGATACTGACCCGCGGCGGCACGATCCTGGGCAGCTCCAACTCGCACGACCCGTTCCGCTGGGCCTGCGAGAAGGGCGGCAAGATCGTCTACCGCGACTTCTCGGGGAAGGCCCTGGCCGCCTATCGCCGGCACGGGCTGGACGCGCTGGTGATCGTCGGCGGCGACGGGACCATGACCGTGGCCGGCAAGCTCATGAACCTGGGCATGAACATCGTGGGCGTGCCCAAGACCATCGACAACGACCTGGAAGGCACCGACCGGACCTTCGGCTTCGACACCGCGGTGACCACCGCGACCGAGGCCATCGACAAGCTCCACGACACCGCCTCGAGCCACCACCGGGCCATGATCGTCGAGGTCATGGGCCGCTACGCCGGGTGGCTGGCGCTGACCTCCGGGGTGGCCGGCGGCGGCGACGTGATCCTCATCCCGGAGATACCCTACCGCATCGAGAGCGTCTGCGAGTGCCTCAAGGGCCGCTCCAAGCGCGGCAAGCGCTTCAGCATCGTGGTGGTGGCCGAGGGCGCCAAGGCGCTGGGCGGCGAGATGGTGGTGGCCAAGCACGACGCGAAGGTCCCCGACCCGGTGAGGCTCGGCGGCATCGGCAACCACCTGGCCGCCGAGATCGAGAAGCGCACCCGGCTGTCCACCCGCGTGACCGTCCTGGGGCACCTGCAGCGCGGCGGCACGCCCACGGCCTTCGACCGGGCGCTGTGCACCCGCTTCGGCTGCAAGGCCATGCACCTGGTGGCCGAGGGCGCCTACGGCCAGATCGCCGCGCTGCGCGGCGACGAGGTGATCAGCGTGCCCATCAAGGAGATCGCCGGCAGGGTCCGCACCGTGCCGCTGGACCACGGCCTCTTGGCCGCGGCGCGGTCGGTGGGGACGTGCCTGGGGGACTAGCACCGGGGCTTCCAACCACAGAGGACACAGAGTACACGGAGGACGGCACGGGGCCGGCTTTCGGCCTTCGGCTTTGGGCTTTCGGCACAACAGCGGCTCCGAAAGCCGAACGCCGAAAGCCGAAGGCCGGGCTGTCGTTTCCCTTGGCGCCCGCCCATCCCCGCGCTAGAATGAGGCCATGTCCGCTCTCGACGGTCGCAAGATCTACACGCCCAGCCGGCTCCTCGCCGAGGCGCGCATGGTGCTCGAGGAGAACTTCGGCTCGCTTTGGCTGGAGGGCGAGGTCTCCAACCTCCGCCACCCGCCGAGCGGGCACATCTACTTCTCCCTGAAGGACGCCGGCGCGGCGCTCGGCGGCGTGGTCTTCGGCGGCGAGCGCCGGGTGCGCGCGGCGAGCTGCCTGGCCGAGGGCGTCAAGGTCCTGGTCTACGGCCGCTTCTCGGCCTACGAGCGCTCCGGGCAGTGCCAGATCGTGGTCGAGCGGATCGAGCCGCTGGGGCTGGGCGCGCTCCAGCAGGCCTTCGACGAGCTCAAGAAGCGCCTGGAGGCCGAGGGCCTCTTCGCGCAGGAGCGCAAGCGGCCCATCCCGCGGATGCCCTTCACCGTGGGGCTCGTGACCAGTCCCACCGGCGCGGCGGTCCGCGACCTCCTGAACGTGCTCACCCGGCGCTTCCCGAAGATCGGCATCGTGGTCGCCCCCTGCCGGGTGCAGGGCGAGGGCGCGGCCGCCGAGATCGCCGCGGCCATCGAGCTCCAGAACCGCGCGGGGCTCGCCGAGGTGCTGATCGTCGGCCGCGGCGGCGGCTCGGTCGAGGACCTCTGGGCCTTCAACGAGGAGCCGGTGGTCCGGGCCCTGGCCGAGAGCCGCATCCCCACGGTGAGCGCCGTGGGCCACGAGGTCGACTACACCCTGGCCGACTACGCCGCCGACCTGCGCGCGCCGACGCCGTCGGCCGCCGCCGAGCTCTGCGTGCGCACCGAAGCGGAGATCCTCGAGGAGCTCGAGGGGGCCTCGCTGCGGCTCCGGCACGGCCTGGCCCGCTCGGCGGAGCTGGCCCGGGCGCGGCTCGGCGAGCTGGCCGCCAGCGAGAGCTTCGCCCGGCCGGAGAGCCTGGTCGAGCGCCGGCGGCAGGCGGTCGACGAGCTCGGCCTGCGCCTCGGCGCGGCGGCCTCGGCTTCGGCGGCCGTCGCCCGGGAGCGGCTGGCCGCGGCCGGGGCGCACCTCAGCAGCCTCAGTCCGCTCGCGGTGCTCTCGCGCGGCTACTCCGTCACCTTCGACGAATCAGGCAAGACCGTCGCCGACGCGAGGAAGGTCGGCAAGGGCTCGAGGATAAGAACCGTTCTGGCCCGCGGCGCAATTGTCTCGCGGGTCGAGGAGAAGAGCGATGGCGAAGAGCGATAGCGGCGGCCAGGTCAGTTTCGAGAAGGAGCTTGCTCGGCTCGAGGAGATCGTGGCCAAGCTCGAGGCCGGCTCGCTCGGCCTCGACGAGTCCATCGCCCTCTACGAGGAGGGCGCGCGCTGCCTGAAGGCCTGCCAGGGGCGCCTGGGCCAGGCCGAGGCCCGGATCAAGATGCTGGTCGAGGGCGCATCCGGGCCGGAGCAGCGCGACTTCTACGTTGCCGAGGGCGAGGAGAAGCCCAAGGCCGCCCCGGCCGAATCCGACGACGGCGAGGCCGGGGGCGACGAGGCCGCGGCCAAGCCCCGCCGGCGCACGAAGGAGCCGAAGGGGAGGGGGTTGTTCTAACGGCGGTTGTGGGTTGCTGGTTGCTGGTTGTGGGTTGGAGCCCGTTCCAGCAATCCGCAACCAGCAACCAGCAACCAGTTCAGGAGTTTGTCATGACATCCCGCGAGCGCGTCCTCGCCGCCGTCGCCCGCAAACAGCCCGACCGCGTGCCGGTCGACCTCGGCGGCACCGAGTCCTCGGGGCTCACCGGCATGGCCTGGCACCGCCTGGCAGCGCACCTCAAGCTCCCGCGCACGCCCGGCCCCAGGGTGCTCGAGCCGCTCCAGCAGGCGGTGGAGATTGACGATGGCTTGCGCTCGCGCTTCGGCATCGACACCGTGCCGCTCTTCCCCGAGCCGGCCGCGTGGCAGCCCGGGACGTTCGGAGACGGTTCGGCGTGCCTCATGCCCGCGCTCTGGAAGGAGCACATCGCCGCCGACGGCGCGCGCGAGCTCATCGGCGCCGACGGCTCGGTGGCTGCGCGGATGCCCAAGGGCGGCTTCTACTTCGACCCGGTGGCCCTGCCGCTGGCCGACTGTCAGTCGGCCGCCGACGTGGAGCGCAAGCGGGCGGTCATCGAGGCCTTCGACCTGCCCGGCTTCTGCGACGAGACTGTCGAGGCCACCGCCGCGCGCGGCCGGAAGCTGCACGCCGAGACCGACCGTGCCGTGGTCTTCAACCTCTGCTGCCACCTGCTCGCCGCCGGGACGCTGCTCCGCGGCTACGAGCAGTTCATGATCGACCTGCTTACCGAGGAGGCCATGGTCGAGGCCCTGCTCGAGATCCTCATGGACGGCTACGCCAAGCGCATCGACCGCTACGCGCCGGTGCTCAAGGGCAGCGTCGACGTGGTGCTCTTCAACGACGACCTCGGCACCCAGCAGGGGCCGATCATCGCGCCGGAGCTCTACCGGAAGTTCATCAAGCCGCGCCAGACGCGGCTCTTCGGCTATGCGAAGCGGGCCTTCGGCGCGCCGGTGCTCTTCCACTCCTGCGGCGCGGTCTCGGAGTTCATCCGCGACCTGGCTGAGGCCGGCGTCGACGCCCTGAACCCGGTGCAGGTCGCCGCCGAGGGCATGGACTCAAAGCGATTGAAGCGCGAGTTCGGCAAGATCATCTGCTTCTGGGGCGGCGGCTGCGACACCCAGAAGGTGCTTGCCCGCGGCAGCACCAAGGATGTCCGCGAGGAGGTCCGCCGCCGCATCGCCGACTTCGCCCCCGGCGGCGGCTTCGTCTTCACCCAGGTCCACAACATCCAGCCGGACGTCCCGCCGGAGAACGTGGTGGCCATGTTCGAGGCCGCCAAGGACTTCGGGGGCTGAAACCAACCACAGAGGACACGGAGGACACAGAGGACAACAACAGAAGCAACGACAGATTCAACCGCAGATGCACGCAGATGAACGCAGATGGGCTGAGGAGCAGAGCCATTCATCCGGGCGCTATCCGTCCAGCCACCCGCCGATCTTGGTTCTCCACCAAGAAGGGGGATCGACACTCTCATGACAGATGGAGCATGCAGAGCAAGCCTTGTTCGTGCAACTAAGGCCAAAGAATCTTCCGCTCGAATGGAAGTTAGCATCCACGGCTGAGCCGCACCAAGGGCATTGAAGTGCGGCAAATTGCTCCGCCGTCAGTGCGTTGGTAATCTGCTTGGCCATGGACTGCAGCTCAGCGAGCTTGATATTGTTATGCTCAACAGTTTCCTCTGTTTCAATCACCTCGTGCTTGGCAACGAAGGTCCCATTCCGGGGTTCATATACCAGGTTGGCCGCGTAGCAGTCCGATGGACTCCGCAAAGGTTCTGGAAACCAGTTCTTCCCTAGCAGGCCGCCGGCCATGCGCGGTCTGCCTTGGAGAAATGATATCTTGTTGGCCCGTTCTAATTCTCTGGAGGGCAACTCCGAGGGGGCTGGGCGTCCAACAGCCACCTTGACCGAGAAACTGTACTTGCATGTACTCAGTGGCCCCGTGTGCCGTTCTTCGTTGTAGTCGGCGAGGACAATGCCAACGCCATCACCGGACCAGTAGAGAGGACACGACGATATCCGTGAACTGACGAAGTCGGTGCAGCTGGCCACCCATATCGGTGTAGCCAGTGCCCTATGGAAATCGGTCACAAACTGATGTTCGAGCTGAATCATGGTGATAGCCTTTCAGGTGCACGCCATTCTTTCCGCCCTCGCGTTCGGCGCAAGAGCCAGCCGGTGGTCCGGAAGAGCACTTCTGCGCCAAAGCCCAATCTGCGTTCATCTGCGTGCATCTGCGGTTACTTCCGTCGTTATTGTCCCGTCAACCCCTGACCCGGTTCGCCAGGTAGAGGTCCAAGAGCGCCCGGTCGACCTTGTGGCCGTGCCAGTCCTCGTAGACCGTGCCTGGCCGGCCGTGCTCGACGATCCCGAATGAGCCCTTAAAGTTCCAGAGGCTGTAGCCCCAGCGGAACTCCTTGAAGACGCCGAGCAGGTCGGCGAACCAGGCCAGCGCCACCGCGTTGGGCGTCTTGTTGAAGCAGCCGAACTCTCCGATGTGGACCTTCACGCCGCGGCACTCGACCTCGCGCCAGGGCTCGTAGAAATCGCGGAGCGCGGCGCGGTCCCAGTGCTTGCCCTTCCGCCCGGGGCCGGGCCAGGTCGGGACGGGCAGGTCCATGGTGCCGCTGCTCCACGGCGCCTGGTAGTGGGTGAGCGTGAAGGGCTGGTAGCCGCGCCCACTGTGGACGACTCCCAGGTCGGCCAGCTCCGGGATGGCCTGGTTCCCGCCGCCGATGCCGTCGAGGACGATCTCGCGGGCCGGGTCGACCGCCCGGATGGCCGCGACCGTCCGGCGCATGACCTTCTCGTGGATCTCCCGGGTGAAGCCGCGCTCGCCGACGCTCGGCGGCTCGTTCAGGAGGTCGAAGCTCAGAGAATCGTTGGGCACGCTCTGGTAGCGCCTGGCGAAGTTCTCCCAGAGGAAGGCGAAGGCGTCCTGGGCCTCGGCGTCGGCCCAGAGGTTGTGCTTCTCGATCTCCGGGCGGTTGATGCAGTAGCCCGGCGCCCGGTGGATGTTCAGGCACATGTGGAGCCGCCGCGCGCGGCAGGCTTCCAGGTACCGGTCGATCAGCGCCAGGACGCGCTCGTCCGGGTGGAGGTAGTCGAATTCCTTCGTCCAGAAGCGGTAGTCGGCGGGCACCCGGACGAAGTCCAGGCCCATCTCCGCGACCAGGTCGAGCTCGCCGAGGTCCGGCTCGGCCGGCGGCTTGTCACCCTTGGAGAACATCCACAGGAAGTTGAAGCCGTAGCGCGGCATGGGCCCCCTCCTTGAGCCCATGTTATCCGGAACGGGGCGGGCCGGTCCAGACCGTTTCCGGGCTTGCGCCGGCCGAGGGCCGCACTATCATCCGCGGCCGGAGGGGCGGGAGGTCCGCGCCGTGGCCGCAAGCGAAACACCGGGAAAGCCCGCCCGCCGGGCGCGCGTCGTCAACCTGGCCCTCTGTCTGCTGGCAGCCGCCCTGCTGGGGGCCGCCGGGCTGTGCGCCTGGCTGTGCCTGGCACCCAACCGGGAGACGCCGGGCGAAGAACCTCCTGAAAGCATCCCCACCGCCGACTCCGCACCCGGCCCCGGGCACGGCGCCCTGGCCGTCCCCATGTTCAAACAGTGGGATCAGCGCTGGGGCGACGACCCGGTGGGCGGCTCGGGGGAGCCCCTGCGCTCCGTGGGCTGCACGGTGTCTTGCGTGGCCATGGCTTTCCGGCATTTCGGGATGGACACCGACCCGGGCCGGCTCAACGCCTGGCTCCGGGCCAGCGGCGGCTACAACGAGCGCGGCTGGCTGAAGTGGGAGAAGTGCGTCGAGTACTCCGCGGGCCGTGCGGTGATCGAATACATGGGCGGGCCCGACGAGGCCCGGATGCGCCGGGCACTGGACGCCGGCCGCCCGGCGGTCGTCAAGGTCCTGCTGGACGGCGGGGTCTGGCACTGGGTGCTGGTCGTCGGCACGCAGGGCACCGGCTTCCTGGTCAACGACCCGCTCAACGAGGAGCCCGGCCCCGTGCCGCTGGGGCGGTACGGCCGGGTGCACGCGCTGCGCATCTTCTCTACGACCCGCCCCCCGGCCACAACACCCGGGACGAGTCCCAGATGAGCTTGGCGCCGGCCAGCGCCAGGAAGAGGTACAGCAGCCGGTTGAAGACGCCGGGGCTCAGCTTCCGGTTGAGCCGGCTCCCCGCCCAGACCCCGAGCGGCGCCAGGGCCAGCATCCACAGGGTGGCCCTGAAGACCGGCCAGTTAAGGCCCGTGCCACCCGGCAGCATCATGAAGAAGGGGATCTTCACGAGGTTGAAGGTGAAGAAGTAGCGCACCGTGGTGCCCACGAACTCGCGCTTGTCGAGCTTCTGCGGCAGCAGATACATGGTGTAGATCGGCCCGGCCGCGTGGGCCAGCATGGTGGTGATCCCGGAGGGCAGCCCGGCGAGCGTGCCGCCGACCCAGCCGGGGCGCCAGGCCGGCCGCTCACCGGCGCGCCGGCCGAGCCACAGCCCCAGCGCCCAGACGGCCACGAAGCCCAGACAGATCGCGCCCACGACCAGCTTCAGCCAGGCGTCGTTCGTGACTCGCAGCTCCCTGGGGGCGTCGTTCAGGCGGTAGAGGATGCCCCAGCCGATGACGATCCCGGCCATGGCCCCCGGGGCGACCAGCCAGACCGCCCGCGGGCGCCACTCGCCCGGATACTGCCGGATGGCCAGCACGTCGCACCAGATGAGCACCGGGAGCATCATGGGCAGGGCCACGCTGCTGGGCAGCACCTGCATCATCACCGGAACGCTGAGCATGCCCAGGCCACTGCCGAAGCCGCCCTTGCTCACGGCGATGAGCATGACTGCCACGAAGCCGGCGGCCAGGTAGGCGGCCGGTGGCGCGGAACTGTCCGGGTGCTGGAACCACTCCATGGCCGGCATTCTCGCCGGGAGCAGCGGGCGCGCAAGGACGGAGGCCCGGGGACCGGGAACATATCCGCCGGCAGGAGCGTTCAGAGGCTACGGGAACACCGCTCGGAGAACCGGGGGTGCCGGATGAAGGAAAGACTCAGCCTGCAGACCAAGACCATCTTCGGTCTTGGGGGCATGGCCCTGCTCGCCGTGGCCATATCCTCGGCGGTGATGGCCTTCGTCTGGGAGACGCGCGCATACCATCGCCGCCTGGGCGAGGAGGTGTCCGAACTGATCATCGTGGCGGACATGCGCTCGGCCCTGCTGGAGGAGAACCTCGCCCTGGGGGCCTACCTCGCCGAGGGCGGCGCCCCCGCCAGGCTGCAGGAAATCTCTTCGTCCGCCGAGGCCTTCCGCACCAAGTTCCGCGAATTCGAGGCCCTGGCCGACACTCCGATCGAACAGGAGGCTCTGGCCAGGATCAGGCAGGCCGTCAGCAGGTATGACGCCAGCCGCGATGAAGTCCTGGCCCTGGGGGCGGGCGACCGACAGCCCGAGGCCAGGGCCGCCTACCTCGACAAGACCAGCGAGCTCTACAGCCAGACAATGGCGATCCTGGGCCAGGCCATCAAGGCCGACAAGGGCGAGACCCGCACCGCCCTGTCCGCCAGTGACCGCCAGATGTCGCACCTGATGGTGTTCGTGACCGCCGGGGCGGCCTTGACTGCATTGCTGGGCGCCGGCATCGTCTGGCTGCTATTCAGCGGCATATTCAGCCCGCTCAAGCGCATGGCCGAAGACTGCCGGTCGCACCTGCCCGATTTCCCCGGCGCCAAGCTGGCCAACCGTGGCCGCCAGGGCGATCTGACCCTGCTGGGGATGTATCTCCGGACCCTCATGGCCGAGGTGGACAAGACCCACTCCGATCTCGAGAAGAACCGCGGCAGCAGCCCGCAGTCCGAGCGGCTGGCGGCCATCGGCGGGGTGGTGGCCTGCGTGGCCCACGAGATCAAGAACGCGCTGACCTCCATCGGCGGGTTCGCGCGCTTCATCGAGCGCAAGCCGGACGACCCCCGGCGCGTCCGCGAGGAGGCCCAGATCATCCTCAAGGTCGCCACCCGGCTGGAGCGCATGGTCCGCGAGACCATGGACTACTCCCGGCCGATGACCATCACGCCGGAGCTGCAGTCCCTGAACACACTGGTGGCCGATGCGATGGTCACCGTCACCGCCAAGACCCCGGAGGCCGTCAGGCTGGAGATGGACCTGGACCCGGCGATCCCGAAGCTGCCGCTCGACGCCAGCTATCTGACGGACGTGGTCACCAACCTGATCCAGAACGCCGTGGAGGCGGTCGGCGAAAACGGCCAGGTCTGGGTGGAGACCCGGCCGCACCAGGTTGGGGCAATGCTGGTTGTCCGCGACACCGGCCCGGGGATCTCAGCGGAGCAGCAGAAGCGCATGTTCGAGCCGTTCTTCACCACCAAGAAGCACGGCAACGGCCTGGGGCTGGCCATCTGCCGGCAGATCGTGCGGAGCCACGGCGGCGATATCCGCTTCTCGTCCGAACCTGGCAAGGGGACGACCTTCACGGTGACCCTGCCGGCGGCTGGCGTGGGGACGGAGCCTTGCCGCGGACTCCGGCCGGCGGTCTCCGATCGCTTCACCCCCGGGGCGGAGGGGCCGGCCGCGAAAACCTCGCCAGCCGGGAGCTGACCGCAGCGGCTACATCACCTCGTCGGGGTGGGTGATGACGCCGGTCAGCGCGCTGGCCGCGGCAACCGCCGGGCCGGCCAGCCAGACCTCGCTCTTGACGTGGCCCATCCGGCCCACGAAGTTGCGGTTGGTGGTGGCCAGGCACCGCTCACCGGCGGCGAGGATGCCCATGTGGCCGCCCAGGCACGGCCCGCACGTAGGGGTGGAGACGGCCGCGCCGGCCTCGACGAAGATCTCCAGCCAGCCCCTGCGCATGGCCTCCAGGTAGATCTTCTGGGTGGCGGGGATGACGATCACTCGCAGCCCCTTGGCCACCTTGCGGCCCTTCATGATCGCCGCGGAGACCTCGAGGTCCGAGAGCCGCCCGTTGGTGCAGCTGCCGATGACCACCTGGTCGAGCTTGGTCCCGGCCACCTCGCCGACCGCCTTGGCGTTCGACGGCAGGTGGGGCATGGAGACCTGCGGCTCGATGCTCCCGGCGTCGTACTCGTGGACCGAGTGGTAGCGGGCGTCCGGGTCGGAGGCCAGGACGCGCGGCGCGCGCTTTGCCCGGCCGGCCTCGTACTCCGCGGTGATCCTGTCCGGGGCGATGATCCCGTTCTTGCCGCCGGCCTCGATGGCCATGTTGCACATCGAAAGCCGGTCGTCCATGGGCAGGGAGTCGATGGCCGCGCCGGTGAACTCCATCGCCCGGTAGAGCGCGCCGTCCACGCCGATCTTGCCAATGGTGTAGAGGATGAAGTCCTTGCCGCCGACCCACCTCTTCCGGGCGCCCTTGAACACGAACTTCATGGTCTCGGGCACGCGCAGCCAGACCTCGCCGGTGGCCATGGCCGCGGCGAGATCCGTGGAGCCCACGCCCGTCGAGAAGGCGCCCAGCGCCCCGTAGGTGCAGGTGTGACTGTCGGCGCCGATGACCAGGTCCCCGGAGACCACCAGCCCCTGCTCGGGCAGGAGCGCGTGCTCCACGCCCATCTGGCCGACTTCGAAGTAGAGCTCGAGGTCGTGCTTCTTCGCGAAGTCGCGCAGGGCCTTGGCCTGCTCGGCGCTCTTGATGTCCTTGTTGGGCGTGAAGTGGTCGGGGATCAGGGCGATCCGGCCCTTGTCGAACACCCTGGCCGCGCCGAGCGCCTCGAACTCCTTGATGGCGATGGGCGCGGTGATGTCGTTGCCCAGGCACAGATCGACTTTCGCCTCGATGAAGTCGCCGGGCTTGACGGACTCGCGCCCGCAGTGGGCGGCGAGGATCTTCTCGGTGATGGTCTGGGGCATGGGTCAGCCTTTCTTCTCCAGTGGCTTGCCGGTGGCGGAAGACAGTCTCTCGGCCAGCTCCTCAGCCTCAAAGTGAACGGACAACTCAGCCAGGAGTCTCTCTCCGCCGGAGACGTTGGCGGCAACCACCTCCCAGGCACTGCAGCTGAGTTCCCGCGCGTCTAACGCCGCTGTCGGTCTATCATAGGTTGTCCGCGACCGCAACAGTATCGCCCGAATGCCATCAAGCGGCAACCGCTCCTCTGCGCTCCACCCAAGCAGGTCACCAAGCTTCCTTGGAGGCCTGTATGGAAACACGAAGGCCGAGCCGGTCTGCTTAATGAGCAGTTGTTCTCCTTCAGCGTCGAGGACGAGACTTCGGGATGAACGCAATACGCCGCGAAGCGCAGCACAGGTGAGCAGCATCAATCCGGCAGCCAACCCAAGAGCCACCCCAATGCCGAGCGGATGCGTCTCCATGAACAGCGCTGCCATGGTTGCGAGAATTGCCCCCACTACCATCTGGAGAGCCACAAACAACAAGACAAACCCTCGCTGGAGCGGGGAAAGTTTCTCGACATGCAGAATCTGCTCATTACCCACAAATGATCTCTCAGGCCAAGTCCGTTCAGCCCAGTTCCTTGAGTCGTTTCTCAAGCAACTCCCTGACCGCCTGGGCGTTGGCCTTGCCCCTGGTCTCCCTCATCACCTGGCCGACCAGGAACATGATGGCCTCGGGGCGTCCGCCGCGGTAGTCGGCCAGGGCCTTGGGATTCTTCTGGATCGCCGCGTCGATGGCCGCGGAGATCGCGCCGGTGTCGGTGACCTGCACCAGCCCGAGCTCCTTGACCAGCTCGGCCGCGCCCTTCCTCGTCTCGAACATCGCCGGGAGCAGCTTCTGCCGGGCTATGGTCGCGTTGATGGTCTTCTTATCGACCAGGCCGATCAGGGCGGCCAGCTCCGCGGGCTTCACCGGGAAGTCGGCGAAGTCGAGCTTGCGGTCCTCGCGCTCCCGGAGGCAGTCGTTGATCACCCACTTGGCGGCCTCGGGCGCGCTCGCGCCGGCGGACAGCACGCCCTCGTACCAGTCGGCCACCGGCTTCTCGGCGGTGAGCACGCCGGCGGAGTAGGCGTCGAGCCCCAGGGCCTTCCCGAAGCGCGCGCGCCGGGCGGCCGGGAGCTCGGGCAGCGCCCGGCGCAGCCGCTCGGCCGCCTCCGGCGTCATGGTGAATGGCGGCAGGTCCGGTTCAGGGAAGTAGCGGTAGTCGTGGGCCTCCTCCTTGGAGCGCATCGGGGCGGTGACCTCGCGTTCGGCGTCCCAGAGCATGGTCTCCTGCCGGACGCGCTCGCCGGACTCGAGCAGCTTGATGTGCCGCTTGATCTCGTACTCGACGGCCGCGGCCACGTTCTTGAAGCTGTTGAGGTTCTTGATCTCGGTCTTGACGCCGAGCTCCTTCCGGCCCTTCGGCCGCACCGAGACGTTCGGCTCGCAGCGCATCGAGCCCTCCTGCATCTCGCAGTCGGAGACGTCGATGTACTCCAGGAGCTGCTTGAGCGCGGCGAGGTAGGCCACCGCCTCCTCGGCCGAGCTCAGGTCCGGCTCGGTGACGATCTCGAGTAACGGCGTTCCGGTGCGGTTCAAGTCGACCAGGCTCTTGCCCGAGCCTCGAGGGTCGTCGTGGAGCAGCTTGCCGGCGTCCTCCTCGAGGTGGGCCCGGCGGATGCGTACCGACTTCTCGCGCCCGCCGACCTCGAAGGACAGCCGGCCGTTGGTCGAGAGCGGCATGTCGTACTGCGAGATCTGGTAGTTCTTGGGCAGGTCCGGGTAGTAGTAGTTCTTGCGGTCGAACTTGGTGCGCGGGGCAATCTCGCAACCCAGGGCCAGCGCGGCCTGCACCGACTTCTCGAAGGCCGCGCGATTGAGGACCGGCAGCACTCCGGGCAGGCCCAGGCACACTGGGCAGGTCTGGGTATTGGCTTCCGCCCCGAACGCCGTCGAGCAGCCGCAGAAGAGCTTGCTCTTCGTGTTCAGCTGGACGTGGACCTCCAGCCCGATCACCGCTTCGTATTCGGCCATCGACTGCTCCAGTTGCCGTTTGTCGGTTGTCGGCTGCGAGCCGCCTGACATCGGCGGGCGAGCGGCAGCGACCGGGATTATAGCTCCGGGGGAGGCCAGCGGGCAAGGGAAGATGGCGCCGCCACGGGGCGCCGGCAACAGCCGACCACGCCCCGAAACCGCCCCTCCAAAATGCGGCCCCCGGGGATCTCTCCCCGGGGGCCGCGGTGAAACTACGTTCAGCCGTTTCGAGCTATCGCGGGCTTACCACTTGACCGTGAGGACCGCGAAGAACCGGCTGGCCGGGCTGTTGCCGTCGAGGTTGTCGTTGAGGAAGTCGTTGGGATCGACCCAGGCGTAGACGGCGCGCAGGCTGACGTTCCTGGTCAGCTTGAAGTCGGCGTAGATGTCGACCTCGTTGGCCACGTCGTTGTCCAGGCCCGCGAGACCGGCGAAGCCGTTGCCCGGCTGGGTGAGGTTGCCGCCGCCGACATCGGTCTCGACGTGCATGGCCTCGAAGCGGTAGAAGGCGCCGCCGATCTCCAGGATCTCGGCCGGCTTGACCGAGGCCTTGGCGAACCAGCACTTCAGGTTGCTCAGGGAGACCAGGTCGGCGTCGCCCAGCCGCTGGGTGGTGTCCTGGAAGAGCGGCTGGAAGGTGTGGTCGTCGGTGCTGCCGTCGCCGGTGTCACCGCTGGCCAGCGCCACGCCCAGGGCGAAGCGCGGGGTCCAGGGGGTGTTGCCGAGGGTCAGGCCGATTTCGCCTTCCAGGCCCCAGGCACCGCTGATATCAACGGGGTCCACGCCATCGTCAATCCGGCCGAACTGGGTGGCGGCCTCGATGGAGAGATCGACGTCCAGGGCGTTCTTCTCGGCCAGCTCGATGGGCTTGATCGCCAGTCGGGCGCCGATGGTGTAGAGGCTGACCTCGTTGTAGACCTGGAGCGTGTTGTTGGTCGTGCCCTGGCCGCGCTCGGAGTGGAAGCCCAGGCCGTACACGTCGATCTTGGTGTCGGCGATCCCGGTGAAGGTGTTCCACAGACCGAAGAGGTAGGCGTCACCCGGATCCTCCACGCTGATGTCGGTGGAAGCGCCGTTGACGTAGGCGCGGTCGTTCTCGAGGACCTTGGCGCCGAACAGCGTGGTGGTCAGGCCGTCGATCGGCTTGATGTCCATGCGCACGGCGTCGAAGGACAGGCCGTCGTAGCGGGAATTGTTGCCCACCAGCATCTCGCTGCCGAGCTCCAGCTCCTGCCGGCCGACCTTGATGACCGTGTTCATGCCCAGGATATCGGGCTGCAGGGCCACCCAGGCCTGGTAGATGCGCAGGCCGTCGTCGCCCTGGGCGTTCGAGACGCTCAGGTCATCGGTGTTCGTGTCGGTGCCCGAGGTGATCCGCCGGCCGCCCCACACGTAGTTGGCCTGGGGCTGCAGGAAGACGTCGACGTTGTCGGCGAGCTTGAAGAGGAAGCCCAACTCCACGCGGCTGTCCAGGTACTCGCGGTAGTTCCGGTTGCCGTTCTCGGAGTTGAAGTCAACCATGTTGCGGGTGTAGTCCCACACGGTGCGGATCGAGCCGGAGATGACCAGCTTGGTGGCCGCGCCTTCCTCGCTCTCGACGAACAGGGCGCCTGGGCCGACCGGGGCCGCCGCCTTGGGGGCCGGGGCCGGAGCCGGGGCCGGTGCGCCGGCCAGAGCCGGGACGGCCAGGAACGCCACCAGTCCGAGAGTCACGACTGCTGCAAATGCGGTTCTCATCTTTGCTTCCAATCCTCCTATTCGCGTTTGTCTGCCGCCCGAGGTTCCTTTGCGCTTCCCCGGGCGTCCTCCGCGCGCTGCAGAATCACAATCGCACGGAAGGTCTACCGGTGTGCGGCACTTAGCAGAGCACCTCCCTTCTCCCTCTCAGGTCCCCCTGCTAGGCAAAGCTCCTTTGCTCCGGGCACAGCACGGCCATGCCCGGAGATCACGGTTACTCTCAAATCGTCGTAAGGCCACGTCAACTTGAGGCCTTCCGACGCTCCAACCGGGTGCGAATTATATTTTTAACACCCGACGGTGTAAAGCCTTTTTCATGAGGCGGCTGTCGATCGCGCGCAAGGCATTGATATTGCGGCTCTTGAGCGATTCCGCCAGCACTCATGGGGCACGAAGCGTCCGATAATATGTGAGAGAGCCGACCAAGATGCACGTGTGCAACTGGAGTTCAGTCCTGAACCCAGGCCTCGCGTCCCTGGCCATAGACGTCGCCACCGGCGCTGTCGCAGGCGACCAGTGCCGGGAAGTCGCGGAGTTCGATGCGCCTCACCGCCTCCGCACCCAGTTCAGGCCAGGCGACCACCTCGGCGGCAACAATGTGTCTGGCCAGCAGCGCTCCGGCTCCGCCGGTGGCCGCGAAGTAAACCGCGCCGTGTCTCGAAAGACCCTGACGGACCTCGTCGGAGCGTTCGCCCTTGCCGATCATGCCGCGCAGACCGGCGGCCAGCAGAGGCGCAACGTAGCGATCCATCCGGGAACTGGTGGTCGGGCCTATCGCCCCCACCGGCTTGCCCGGCCGGGCCGGCGTCGGGCCGGCGTAGTAGATGACCGCGCCCGATATGTCGAAGGGCAAGGCCCCTCCGCCGGCCAGAAGCTCGGTCATCCGCTTGTGGGCGGCGTCCCGGGCAGTGTAAGCCGTGCCGGAGATGAGCACGCGGGTCCCGGCGCGGAGCGAACGCGCCTGGTCCTCGCTGAGAGGAGTTGTGAGCCGCACCGGCTCGGCCGGCTTCATCGAGGGCTTCGCGCCACGGGTCCGTCGCCGCTGGCTCACAGTTCAGCCTCCCCGTGCCGATGGGCGTGGCAGTCGATGTTCACGGCCGCCGGGAAGCTGGCAATGTGACAGGGCGCGGCTTCCAGATGAACCGCCAGAGCCGTGACTGTTCCGCCAAGCCCGCCCGGCCCGACTCCGGTGCGGTTGACGGCCTCGAGCATGCGCCGCTCGAGCGCGGCCAACTCCGGGTCCGGGTTGGCCGAGCCGAGCGGCCGCAGGAGCGCCCGCTTGGCCAGCTCTGCAACCCGTTCGAAGTTGCCGCCGGCGCCCACGCCCACCACGATGGGCGGGCAGGGGTTGGCCCCGGCCTCGCGCACCGCGCGAACCACGAACTCGACCAGGCCATCGGCTCCCGCCCCAGGGTTGAGCATCTCCAGCCGGCTCATGTTCTCTGAGCCGCCGCCCTTGGCGGCCACGACTATGCGGACCCTATCGCCCGGCACTAACCGCAGATGGACGATCGCCGGGGTGTTGTCGCCGGTGTTCTTCCGAGTCAGGGGGCCGCCCAGCACCGAGGCCCGCAGATAGGCCTTCTTCTGCGCCCGGCGGACGCCCTCGTCGACGGCCTCCTGCAGGGAGCCGCCGGAGAGGTGCGCGTCCTGGCCCCAGTCGACGAAGACCACGGCGAGGCCTGTGTCCTGGCAGATGGGGTACTCGCCCTCGGCGGCGATCGCGGCGTTCTTCACCAGTTCTTCGAGCACGCCCCGCCCGAGTTCGCTCTTCTCTTCTCCCAATGCGCGCGTCAGGGCCGAGAGTTCATCGACGCCCAGATGGTAGGCACTCTTGGAGGCCAACCGCTCAACCGCCGAGGAGACCTCGGCCGCAGATATCTCACGCATCCGACACCCTACTCGATGGCCAGGCCCTTGTGCTTCTCGATGTGGGCTACCAGCCCGCCCTCGTCGAGAATCTTCCTCATGGACGCCGGAATGGGCGCGAACTTGATCACCGTGCCCTTGGTGACGTTCTTGACGGTCCCGGCGGCCATGTCGAGCGAGAGCTGGTCGCCGTCGGCCACGCCGTCGGTATCGCAGACGATGGCCGGCAGCCCGATGTTGATGCAGTTCCGGAAGAAGATCCGGGCGAAGGTCTTGGCCATCACCGCCTGCACGCCGGCCAGCTTGATGATCGTCGGGGCGTGCTCGCGGGAGGATCCGCAGCCGAAGTTGGAGCCTCCGATCACGAAGTCTCCGGCCTTGACCTTCTTGGGGAACTCTGGATCGGCGTCCTCCAGGACGTGCTTGGCCATCTCCGGGAGGTTGCTCCGGAGGTGCATGAGCCGTCCGGGGGCGATCAGGTCCGTGGAAACGTTGTCGCCGAACTTGTAGGCGCGACCGGTGTTCTCAGCCATCTTCTCTTCTCCTGTTCAGGCGCTCTGGCCTGGTTGACTCACTGGCTCCGCCATCTCTTGAGCTTGGGCAGCACCGTCCCGGCCAGCTTCCGGGCCTCGGCCTCGGGCATGAACTTGCGCTCCAGGGCCAGGGCGATGAGCTTGTCCTGCATCTGCTTGAGCGACAGCTCCGCGGTGAACCTCCCCTGCTGGTAGCAGTAGCAGCAGTATTCGGCGTTTGGAGCTCCGCCGGCCTCGGTGCCGAGTTGGCGCGGCTCCTCCATGGGCATCGCGCAGCTCTGGCAGACGGGCGGCATGGCCTTGGTCACGGCCTCAGCCCACCTTGGCCAGCAGCACGATGTAGTTGTGCCCGTAGGCCTTGGCGCACTTCGGGCAGGTGGTGTAGCAGGAGAGGATCTTCTCAGCCGGACGGCCGGCGGCCAGCAGCTCCTGGCTGAGCTCCCGGGCGCGATCACCGACCTCCCTGTAAGGGATGTCGTAGGCCCTGCTGACGAACCGGCCGGTGAGCCGGGCACCTTGGGTGCCGGGCACCTCCTTGGTCACGGCGATGTACAGGTCGGCGCCCCACAGGGAGTTCTCGTCACAGACCATCAGCGACTTGTCGGCCGCCTGGGCCGCCCAGATCTTCTCCATGTTCCGGACCACGACCTTCCCGAAGTTGAGCGGGATGTGCAGGAAGGAGCGCACCCGGTCCTTCACGAAGAGCTTGTCCTGCCAGACTATCTCCTTGCCGTCCCACGGAGCGGGATCGAACGGCGGGCAGCAGCCGGTCGGAGCCGGAGTCGGCGACGGCATGGGACGGGCTCTTACTCCCCGGCCTTGAAGAGCTCGCGCGGGTCGGCGATCTCTCCGGCCAGCGCCGCGGCCGCCGCCGAGGCGGGGCTGCCGAGGTAGATGCCCGCGTCGGGGTTGCCCATCCGGCCCTTGAAGTTGCGGTTCGATGTCGCCAGGCAGTTCTCGCCGTTGCCCAGGATCCCGCCGTGGACGCCCACGCAGGCGCCGCAGCCGGGGGTGTTGATCGAGGCGCCGAAGTCGATGAGCTTCTCGATGAGGCCCTTCTTCACGGCCGCCTTGTAGACGTCGCGCGAGGCCGGCGTGACGATGACGCGGGTGCGCTTGTGGCGGGTCTTTCCCGCGACTATCTTCGTGAAGATCTCGAGGTCCTCGAGCCGGCCGTTCGTGCAGCTGCCCATGAAGACCTGGTGGATCGGCGTGCCGGCCACGTCCTTGACCGGCTTGACGTTGTCCACGGTGTGCGGGCAGGCGATCATCGGCGAGAGCTGCGCGACGTCGATCTCGATCTTGCGGGCGTACTTGGCGCCGGCGTCGGGCTTGAGCTCGCGGAACTTGTCGCCGCGGCCGGCCCTTTCCAGGTACTTCTTGGTGACGCCATCGGTGGGCATGAGCCCCACCTTGGCGCCGGCCTCGATGGCCATGTTGGCGATGGTGAAGCGCTCGCTCTGGTTGAGCTTGGTCAGCGCCGGCCCGGTGAACTCCAGGGCGATGTAGTTGGCCCCGTCGGCGCCGAGCATGCCGATGAGGTGGAGGATGAAGTCCTTGGAGAAGACCCCGGCCGGCCAGGACCCCGTCATCTTGACCCGGTAGGTCTCCGGCACGCGGAACCAGGTCTTGCCGAAGGCGATGGCCACGGCCACGTCGGTCGAGCCCATGCCGGTGGCGAAGGCGCCGAGCGCGCCGCCGGTGCAGGTGTGGCTGTCCGAGCCCACCAGGATGGCGCCGGGGAAGACGTACTTCTCGTTGATCACCTGGTGGCAGACGCCGGCCTCGATATCGCAGAGCTGGGCGCCGACCGCCTCGGCGAACTCGCGGATGGTCTTGTGATCGTTGGAGAGCTCCATCCGGGGGCTCGGCGCGGCGTGGTCCAGGAACATGACCGTCCCTTTGGGGTTGGCCACTTTCCGGCCGGCCATCTTCTCGACCTGCCGTACGGCCAGCGGCCCGGTGCCGTCCTGGGTTAGCACCAGGTCGACGGGGACCACGGCCAGTTCGCCGGCGCGCACCTCACGGCCGGCGTGTTCGCTGAGGATCTTCTCGCTGAGGGTCAGGGCCACGTGCGTTCTCCGTTACGGGGGCCAGGAACGATCCGACCGATCGGACCGATCCGGCGGATCCGTCCGATCCCTAGTTTACCGCCTGCTTCAGCCCTTCACCGCCTGGGCCTGCAGGCTGACCACCGCGGCGGCGTCGGCGATGTCCGACGGCTTGCAGCCGCGGGACAGGTCGCTCATCGGCCGGGACAGGCCCTGCAGCACCGGGCCGCAGACCCGAGCGTGGGCGATGCGCTCGGTGATCTTGTAGGCGATGTTCCCGGAGTTGAGGTCCGGGAAGACGAAGACGTTGGCCCGGCCGCCCACCGGCGAGGTGATGCCCTTCTTCGAGGCGATCGCCGGGATGAGCGCGGCGTCGACCTGCATCTCGCCGTCGATGGCCAGGTCCGGCCGGCGCTTCTGGGCCTGCTCGGTGGCCTGGGCGACCTTCTCCTGGCTGGAGTGCTTGGCGCTGCCCTTGGTCGAGAAACTGAGCATGGCCACCCGCGGCTCCTGGCCGGTGAGGGCCTTGAAGGTGTCGGCGGTGGCGATGGCAATGTCGGCGAGCTGCTCGGTCGACGGGGCGATGACCGTGCCGATGTCCGCGTAGAAGAGCGTGCCGTCCCAGCCGAACTCGTTGGTGGGCAGGTCCACGGCCATGAAGCTGGAGACGGTCTTCAGGCCCTCGGCCGGGCCGATGGCGAAGATGGCCGCGCGGATCAGGTCGGCGGTCGGCGAGGCGCTGCCGCCCACGGCGCCATCGGCCTTGCCCAGGGCCACCATGCAGGCCCCGAACATCAGCGGCTGGCGCACCAGCTCCGCGGCCTCCTCGCGGGTAGCGCCCTTGTGCCTGCGCCGCTCGAAGATGTGGTCGGTGAAGGGCGCCAGGAGCGGCGAGCTGGCAATCTCGACGAACTCGGCATCCTTGATGTCCAGGCCGGCCTTGGCCGCGGCGGCGACGAGTTCGTCGCGCCGGCCGAGCAGCACCGGCTTGGCCACCCTGCCGGCGAGCATCTCCGCCGCGGCGGCCAGCACCCGCTGATCCGAGGTTTCGGGCAGGACGATGCGCTTGCCCAGCTCGCCAGACGCCTTGCGGACTTTCTCCAGGAAGTTCACGGTCGTTCTCCCAGCGCAGAATCTATGAAACCGCCGCCCAGCACCCGGTCGCCCGAGTAGAAAGCGGCAAATTGGCCGGGCGCCACCGCCCGGACCGGCTCTTCGAACCAAACCTCGGCGCGCTGCCCGGGCAGCGGCCGGACCTCGGCGGCAACCTCGCGCCCGCCGTGGCGCACGCGCACGGTGCAGCGCAACGCCCCGACCGGCTCCCGGGGTATCCAGTTGATCTCCGAGGCGGCCAGGCCCCGCGCGTAGAGTTCGCGGTCAGGGCCGACCACCACGGCGCGTTCAGCCGCGTCGATGCGGCTGACGTAGAGCGGTTCGCCGGCGGCCACGCCCAGGCCCCGGCGCTGGCCGATGGTGTAGCGGCCGATGCCCCGGTGTTCGCCCAGGAGCTTGCCGGACGAGTCCCGCAGCGGGCCGGGCTCGAGCGCTTCGGGGGCGTACTTCTCCAGCGCCCTCTCGTAGCCGCCGTCGGGGGCGAAGCAGAAGTCCTGGCTGTCGGGCTTCTCCGCGGCGGCCAGGCCCAGCTCGGCGGCGGCGGCGCGGACCTCGGTCTTGTCGAGCGCCCCCACCGGCAGCCGCGAGCGCGCCAGCTGCTTCTGGTCCAGCGCGGCCAGGAAGTAGCTCTGGTCCCGGCGGCGGCTGGCGCCCCGCTCCAGAAAGAAAAGGCCCGACTCCTCGTCGGGCCTTATCCGGGCGTAGTGCCCGGTGGCCAGAATGCCGAATCCGGCGGCGGCGGCGCGGTCGGCCAGCGCCCCGAACTTCAGGATGCGGTTGCAGCGGATGCAGGGGTTGGGGGTGCGCCCGGCGGCGTACTCCCGGCAGAAGGGCTCCAGGACCTGCCGGCGGAAGTCTGCGCTCATGTCCACCAGGGCGTGCTCGGCGCCGAGCCGCTTGGCCATGCGCGCGGCGTCGGCGGCGTCGGCCGGGGAGCAGCAGGCGCCCGAGCCGGCCTGGACCGCGGCGAACTCGGCGCAGTCCCAGAGCTTCATGGTCAGGCCGAGAACCCGGGCGCCGGCGCGGACGGAGAGAGCCGCGGCGACGGAGCTGTCCACTCCGCCGCTCATGGCCACCGCCACGGCGTCTGTGCCGATGTTCTGGTTTGCGCGGACCACGACGGACTGCCCCCCGAAACTGCCCGGGCCAAGTCTATTCTCCTCATGATCAGGTGTCAAGCACTCATAAGCACTTTGCTCACAGCATCTGCGGATCGCAAGTCACATTTTTCATAGTCTTGGGACAATACGTGTGCGAGCATGTGCGAATCGCCACGCAAACACCACATTTTCAAGGATTTCGCTGAACGTCTTGGTGCGAATACGTTATTATCCCATGTCATGAGGCGCAGGCGCAGCCATCACACGGCGCCGCGGAAGACTGAGACAGCGTGAATCGGGAGAAGCAACATGGCCACATCCACCGATCTGCGTTCGGCTATCGAGGAAGTCCAGCAGCAGCTGCCGGCCGACCAGCTCCCGGCGGAGGGGGAACTACCGCTGGAGGATGGCGGCGACTGGTCCAGCCGCCTGGAGCGCCGGGT
>JAKLDR010000044.1 GCA_022703445.1 Planctomycetota bacterium
CCAGCGGGTCAGCCGCTCGTCGGTGTGCTCGCGCAGCGAACCGAGCACCCGGGCCACCTGCCGCTCAGAGTCATCCACTCGCGAGTCGGTGCTCATCTCGACCACGAAGGCCCGACGGCACCGAGGACAGTAGGCCGACAGTCCCCAGGCCTTGTAGGTGGGCTGCGACGATGTGACCAGGGTGTAGGTCTCGTGCTCCATGCCCTTGAGGGCTTCGCGGATTCCCGGGATCGCGGCGCCCAGCCTGGGCTTGGCGTCCCCGCCCTTGAGCCGCTTGCCGAGGTACTTCTCAATGGCCTTGGCGGGATCGAAACCGTGCTGGATGGGCTGCCACTTGAGCATCAGTCGGGGCTCGAACTCATCGTCCAGACGGAGGAACCCGCCCTTCGGCCCGAACTCGATCGCGCCCAGGTCCCAGTCGACGGGGATGGTCAGGTCCCAGCCGTCCCAGGCGAAGCGCTTCCATCGCGGGAAGCCCGGAGGCAGCGGCGGCGGTTCGAAGGTGGGCTCCGGCAGCCGGCGGGCCCCTTGGTCTCTGGTCATGCCCGGCCCCTGCCCTCCCCCACCCTCTGCACTGGATCCGTTCACTGCCTGCGTCTGCACATTCGCCGCTGGTGCGGCCATTATACAGTCCGGCCGTGCGGACGGTCAAACCGAAATGCCCTCCTCTCGTTGACTGGGGACTCCCGTCGAGTAACCTAGCGGCGATGACACGCCCCAACCCAACCGACCGCCGCGTCGGCATCACCACCACCGTGCCCAGCGAGGTCATCTTCGCCGCCGGGCTGGTGCCGGTCGACCTGAACAACCTGTTCATGTCGGCTCCCCGTCCCGAAGCGCTGGTCGAGGAGGCCGAACAGGCCGGGTTTCCCCGCAACTGCTGCGCGTGGATCAAGGGCATCTATGCAGCCTGCCGGCGGGAGAAAGTCCGTCGGCTGGTCGGCGTGGTCCGGGGCGACTGTTCCAACACCCTGGCCCTGATGGAGGTTCTGCGCAGCGAAGGCGTCGAGACGATCGAGTTCGCGTACCCTCACGAGCCGCGGCCGGAACTGGTGGCCGGGGCCATCGAGTCCTTCGCCGCCTCGCTCGGGACCACCACCGAGGCAGCCCAGCGGCAGCGGCGCCGGCTGGAGCCGGCGCGGAGGCTGCTCGCGGAAGTCGATGAGCTCGCCGGCGCGCGCGGCACCGCCTCGGCGGCCGACGCCCACCTCTGGATGATTTCGGCCAGCGACTTCCGGGGCGACCCGGAGTCCTTCGAGCGCGACCTGGCGTCGTTCCTCGCCCCGCTTCGGGCCGCGCCGCCGCGCCCTGGATCTCTCCCGGTGGTCCTGGCTGGCGTTCCCCCCATAAAGTCCGGCCTGTTCGCCGAGCTGGAGCGGCTCGGGGTGCGCGTGGCCTACGACGAGATGCCCTACGAGTTCACGATGGCCCGGGCCCGGTCGATGCCGCTGGAGACCATGTACGCCGAGTACATCTACCCCTACGACATCGAGCGGAGGGTCGCCCGGCTGCGCGAGGCCGCCCGGAGCCGCGCGGCCCGCGGCGTCATCCACTACGTCCAGAGCTTCTGCTACCGGCAGATCCAGGACCGGCTGCTGCGGGAGGGCCTGGGGCTCCCGGTACTGACGCTGGAATGCGACCGCCCCGGGCCGCTCGACGCCGGCGCGATGACCAGGCTCGAAGCCTTCGTCGAGTCCCTCCGCAGATGAGCCCGGGAATCCGCAAAACCGCCATCCTGGCCGTCAAGCTGGCGGCGGCCGGCGGCATCCTGGCCTGGCTGATCGCCTCGAGGAAGCTCACGGTCGCCTCCTTCGCCGGAGTGCGGGAGCACCTCTGGCTCCTCGCCGGCTGCGCCGGGCTTCTCTTCCTGCTGCCGCTGCTGGGCGCGATGCGTTGGCGCCTCCTGCTCGGCGCGCAGGGGTTCGAAGTGACCTACCGGCGGACACTCCACCTCGGGCTGGTCGGAGTGCTCTTCAACACCGTGGGAGTCGGCTACGTCGGAGGGGACGTGGTCAAGGCCTACTACGCGGCCTGCGACCAGCCCAAGGGCCGCCGGGCCGAGGCGGTCACCTCGGTGGTCTTCGACCGCTTCCTCGGGCTGGCCGGGCTGCTGCTGTTCGCGGCGCTGGCCATGGCCCTGAACCCCCAAGCCATCTGGATGAACCCGGCGCATCCCGAGCTCCGGGTCACCGGCTGGGGACTGCTCGGCGCCTGCGCGGCGCTGGCCGCGATCTTCCTCATGGCCTCCTCCCCGCGCCTCTGGTCCGGATCGTCCTGGCAGCGGCGCGTGGAGAAGCTGCCGGCCGGCGCGATCCTGCTCCGGGTCTGCCGGGCAGTCTCCGCGTACCGCTCGCGCCCGGGCACCGTCGCCGCGGGCGTGGCCATCTCCTTCGCAGCCCACAGCGTCAACATCGCGTTCCTGTGGGGACTGTCCCAGGCCCTGGAGTTCCCACCGATCCGGGTCGTGGACTTCGCCTTCTGTCTGGCGGTCGGCCTGGCCGTCAGCTCGGTCGGCCTGCCGCTGGGCATCGGCTTCGGCCAGGCGGCCTTCGGCTACATGTTCTCGCTGTACCTCGGGGATCCCGGCTACACCTGCGGCGCGGCCCTGGCCACGCTGCAGCAGGCTTTCATGATCGCCTTCAACCTGGCGGTTGGCCTGCCCGCCTTCCTCCTGGTCAAGAAGGACGCCGCCCGCGTCAGGGCGGAGATGGCCGCCGACGCCCCGGCCGGCCCCGGAGCGGCGCCGTGACCGACGCCCCGCTCCGCCCTCCCCTGCCCTTCGCGGCGGCCCTGCGGGACGAGGCGGCCGGCCTCGCCGGTGCCGGGCTGCTGCGCTCCGTCCGTGCGGCCCCGGAGGGGCTGACCTCGTTCGCCTCCAACGACTACCTGGGGTTGGCCCGCGACTGCCGGGTGCGAGCCGCCGCGGCGGCCGCCGCGCACGAGTTCGGCGCCGGCGCAGGCAGCTCCCGGCTGGTGGCCGGGACCGGCGGCCCCGTCCTGCGCCTGGAGGACGCCCTGGCCCGCTTCAAGGGCTTCCCGGCCGCCCTGGTCTTCCCCACCGGCTACCAGGCAGCCCTCGGCGCCATCACCGCCCTGGTCGGCCCGGGCGACGAACTCTTTCTGGACAAGCTCAACCACGCTTCGCTGATCGACGGCGCCAGGCTCTCCGGGGCGAGGCTCCACACCTGGCCGCACGGCCGCACGGAGCGGCTCCGCCGGCTCCTCGAGCGCCCGGCCGTGGGCCGCCGGCTGATCGTCACCGACGGACTGTTCTCCATGGACGGGGACCTGGCGCCGCTGCCCGAAATCGGCGGACTGGCCGCCCGCTTCGGGGCCGCCCTGATGGTTGACGAGGCCCACGCCACCGGGTGCCTGGGGGCCTCCGGCCGCGGCAGCGCGGAACTGCTCGGCTGCGAGCAGCTGGTGCACGTGTCCATGGGCACGCTCAGCAAGGCGCTCGGAGCGCAGGGCGGCTTCGTGGCCGCCGACCTCCCAGTGATCGAGCACCTCGTCAATCGCGCCCGGAGCTTCATCTACACCACCGCCCCGGCGCCGGCGGTCGTCGGCGCGGCCCTGGCCGCCCTGGAGATCGTGGGGACCGAGCCCGCCCGGCGCGCGCGGCTGGCCTCGCGCGCCAGCCGGCTCCGCGCGGCGCTGGCCGCCTCCGGCTTCGACACCGGCCGCAGCACCAGCCACATCGTTCCGGTCATCCTGGGAGACAACGAATCCGCCCTGTCCGCCGCCGCCTTCCTGGCTGGGCGCGGATTCCACTGTCCGGCCATCCGCCGCCCGACGGTCCCGGAGGGGACGGCGCGGCTTCGCCTGTCGGTCTCGAGCGAGCACGCCGAGCGCGACATAGACGCGCTGGCCGCGGCGCTGGTGGCCTGGAGGGCTTCGCGTGGCTGAGGCCGGACGGCGCATCCGGGTGGCCTGCGTCCTGGAGGCCACGGAGGGGGGCACTCGCCGCCACCTGCTCGACCTGTTCGACGGTCTGGACCCGGAGCGGTTCGAACTGACGGCGGTGGTCTCCATCCGTCCCGACGGCGGCTTCGCGGCCGACGCCGAGGGCCTGCGCAGCCGCGGGATCAGAGTGGAGATCGTCCCCATGCGCCGGCGGCCGGCTCCGCTGGCCGACGCCGTCGCGCTCTTCAGGCTCTGGCGGCTCTTCCGGCGCGAGCGCTTCGACATCGTGCACGCCCACGGCTCCAAGGGCGGACTGCTGGGCAGGCTCGCCGCGCGGCTGGCCGGCGTCCGCAGAGTCTACCACACCCCGCACGTGTACCCCTTCCAGTGGTCGGCGGGCCCGGCCCGCGGTGTCTTCCTGGCGGTCGAGAGGTGCCTCTGGCGGCTCTCCGACAGGGTGATCGCGGTCGGCCCGGGACAGGCCGGCGCGGCGCTGCGCTTCCGGGTGGCCCGTAAGGAGCGGCTGGTGACCATCCCCAACGGCGTAGACGCCGCCCGTTTCGCGCGGCTGGCAACCCCGGAGGCCCGCGCCTCGGTCCGCGGGGAACTGGCTCTGGCCGATTCGGACCTGGCGGTGGGCATGGTGGCCAGGCTCTCCCCCCAGAAGGGCTGCGGCCACTTCCTGCGGGCCGCCAGGCTGGCAGCCGCCCAGGAACCGCGGGCCAGGTTCCTGCTCATCGGTTCCGGACCGCTCGAGCACCACCTACGCATGACGGCCGAGGACCTGGGCATAGCCGACCGGGTCCGCTTCCTGGGACACCGCCCGGACGCCGAGCGGCTGTATGCCGCCCTGGACATCTTCGTCCTGTCCAGCCTCTGGGAGGGTCTGCCCTACGTGGTCCTCGAGGCCCAGGCCTCGGGGCTGCCGGTGATCGCCAGCCGCATCCCCGGCTGCGAGGAACTGATCACCGACGGGCAGACCGGCTTCCTGGTGAACCTCCAGGACGAGGCCCAGATCGCCGCGCGCATGGTCCATCTGCTGCAGGACCCGGAGCGCCGCGCGCGCATGGGGCTGGCCGCCAGGGCGCGGGTCGAGAAGGACTTCCGCCTGGACCGCTTTCTGCAGCTGCATGCCAGTCTCTACGCGGGTGAGCTGTAGGCCGTCCAGCGCCAGGCCATTGCATTCCCGCTCTGCGCCCATATGATGCCGGTGCCCGGGCAGGACCGGAGCGCTGGAGACCCCAGACCTTGAAGATCAAGTGCCGGCCCGAGGACTTCTTCGTGGAGGAACTGGCCGAGTTGCACCCCGGCCCGCGGGGGGCTCTGGGGCTCTACGTCCTGGAGAAGCGGGGGCTCTCCACCCTGGAGGCCATCGCCGAGCTGGCCCGCCGCCTGAACAGGCCGCCATCGGCCATCAGCGCCGGCGGCCTCAAGGACAAGTACGCGCTCACCCGGCAGCACGTGACCATCCCCGGACGCCCCGTCCCGCCGATGCAGATGCGCGGGATGAAGCTCGAGCCGCTGGGCCGGGTCGAGGCCCCCATGACCGCCGCGGCGCTCCGCGGCAACCGATTCGCCATCATCCTGCGCGATCTGCCCGATGGCACCGGCCGGGTGCTCGCCGAGCGCGCCGAACTGGCCGCCCGGCAGGGCCTGCCCAACTACTTCGACGAGCAGCGCTTCGGGTCCCTGCGCGGCGGCAAGGGCTTCATCGCCCGCCGGCTGCTCGAGGGCGACTTCGAGGGAGCCCTGCGCATGCACCTGGGGGCCCCCTCCAAGCTGGACTCCTCCCGGATCCGCGAGCAGCGCCGCCGCATCGAGGGATCCTGGGGGCGCTGGGACGAGATCTTCCGCTTTCTGCCCCGGGGCAACGAGCGCAGCGTGGTGGACTTCCTCCGCGGGCACCCGGGGCGTTTCGCGCAGGCCTTCGAGCTGATCGAGAGCCGCCTGGCGCAGCTCTACCTCTTCGCCTACCAGAGCTACATCTGGAACGAGATACTCGGCCGGTTCCTCGAGCTCCTCCCGGCCGGTGGGCCGGTCTTCCGACTGCCCTACGCCGCCGGCGAGCTGCGCTTCCTGGACCGGGCTGCCCCGGAGCAGGTCGCCGCGCTGCGCGAGATGATCATCCCCCTGCCCTGCCCCAAGGCCAGGTACGAGGAAGGGCCCCTGGCCGAGTCCGCCGCCGCAGTCCTCTCCGCCGAGGGGCTGGGCCTGGAGCAACTGCGCATCCGGGGCACCGAGCGCCTGCAGTTCCGCGGCGGACAGCGTCCGGCCCTGGTCTTCCCGGGCAACCTGCGCGCCGCCGGCGAGCAGCCCGACGACCTCTACCATGGGCGCAGAAAGCTGCGTCTGGACTTCACCATGCCCCCGGGCAGCTACGCCACGATCCTCATCAAGTTCGTGGCCCGTGACCTGCTGCCGGGCAGCCGGGCGTCCAGAAACCGCCTGCGCCGGAGGAGATGAACTTGGCTGGCAAGTCCGGCAGACCTGGCGGCGGATCCAAGCGTGCCCATCGCGGGACGCCCAGCCGCGGTCCCGCCAGGGGCACGGTGCGGCGCGGCCCCCGGCACATAGCCCTGCAGATCGCCCTGCTGGGCCAGCGGCGCGGCGGGAACGCCGACGAACTCCTGGACGAGATGCTCCCCGGCCAGAGCTTCGCCCGGCGCGACCGGCACCTGGCCGAGGAGCTGTCCTACGGCACGGTCCGGCACCGCACGGCGCTCGACCTGCTCATCGCCGCCGTGTCCTCCCGTCCGGTGGGCATGATCGACCCGGCGCTGCGGGAGATCCTGCGCCAGGCCGTCTACCAGAGCTTCTTCCTGACCCGCATCCCGGATCACGCCGCGGTCGACGAGGCCGTGCGCCTGGCCCGCGCCTTCGGCGGCGACTCGGGCGCGGCCTTCGTGAACGCAGTGCTGCGCGCCGTCCTGCCGCTCAGGGCCGGCCGCGGATTCGGGCGCCCGACGGGGGCGGAGCGCCGGGTCACCCTGGCCTGGCGCGGGGGCGAGCACGTGCGGCTGACCCGCCCGCTGCTGCCCGACCCGGACGGAGACCTCCCCGCCTGGCTGTCCGCCCACTTCAGCTATCCGACGTGGCTGGTGGAACAGCTCATCGCCGAGTGCGGAGCGGAGCGCGCCGAGGAGATCCTCTGCTGGGGCAACGAGGTACCCCCCGTGACCGTGCGCCTGAATCGACTGCGCGCCGACCAGGAGGCCGTCGCCGCTCAGCCGGTCGCCGACCTGTCGGCCGCCGGGCAGATCTTCTCCGGGTGTTCGGCGGTGGCCCGCGGAGAGCTGCCGGGCAGCTACCGCCTGAAGCTCGACCTGCCCATCCCGGAGATGCCCGGGTTCCAGCGGGGGCTCTTCTCGGTCCAGGACGAAGCCCAGCAGCGGGCCGTCGCCTGGCTCGCGCCCGTGGCCGGCGACGAGGTCCTCGACCTCTGCGCCGCGCCCGGCGGCAAGACTACCCACATGGCCGAGGCGGCCGGCAACGAAGCCCGCATCCTGGCCTGCGACCCGGACGAGACCCGCCTGGCGCTGATCCCCGTCGCGGCGGCGCGCCTGGGACTCGGCGGCATCGCCACCCGCCCGCTGTCCGTCCCTCCCGTGCCGCCCGAACTGCGCGGGCGCTTCGACCGGGTGCTGGCCGACGTGCCCTGCTCCAACACCGGCAGCATGAACCGGCGGGTCGAGGCGCGCTGGCGGGCCACGGCCGAGGCCGTGGCCGAACTGGCCGGGCGCCAGGTGGCCATCCTGTCCGCGGCCCTGGAGGCCGCCAAGCCCGGCGGTCGCGTGCTCTACAGCACCTGTTCCCTGCTCCGCGCGGAAAACGGCGACGTGGTCCGCAAGGTCCTTGGCGCCAGTCCGGAATGGCGGATCGCGCGCGAGGAGACGCTGCTGCCCCGCCAGGGCGTCAGGGACGGAGCCTACCTGGCGCTGCTCGAGCGGGACACCAAGGCGCAATCCGGCTAGACCGCGTCTCTGACGGACAGCAGACTGCCCGTGAGCCGGGCGCTGCTGCGCGCGAAGACTCGCTCTCAGCAGCTGCGCCGCGGGGTCACCGCGTCTCGCTTGAGATCAGGATGGAAGGGGGGGGGTTGGAGCGGGTGATGGGGATCGAACCCACGACCCTCGCGTTGGGAACGCGATGCTCTACCGCTGAGCTACACCCGCTCACTGCGCGAACTCAGGCACCACGCCGGCATTCTACGCCGGGCCAGCCGGCTGTCAATGCCGGAGTTGCCGGGCTCGGCCCTCTGTCCGGCGTCCCCGCCCGGTGCTCCGACGTCGTGCTTTCGCCTGTGGACAAGCGACCGCAGCGCCATATACTTCAGTGACAATCCCAGCACAGCATTCAGGAGACGCCATGGACCAGAAAAGCATCGGCCAGAAAGTCCGCGAACTGCGCGCCAGGATGGGGCTGACCACCGTGACCCTGGCCCGCAAGGTCAGGCTTTCCCAGGCCCAGGTCTCGAGGCTCGAGAACGGGCTGCAGGGCTTCCGCTCCGCCACCCTGGCCAAGTTCGCCAAGGCCCTGGACGTGCCCCCCATCTACTTCTTCGTCGAGGGCGAGGAGACGTCCACCGAGAGGATCGCCGAGGAACTCGAGGGCCAGGGGCTGACGCCCAGCAGGGCACTGCGCAGGGCCCTGGCCAACCCGGCCTTCCTGCGCTTCGCCGAGAAGTGCGCCAAGTCCTTCAGGGCCCACAAGAAGAATCTCTCCAGGATGGAAGCCGCCGTCCGCCGGGTGACCTAGCAGCCCCGGCCCCGGGGAGGCTCCGATGCGCCGCCTGCCGTTGCCCTGCCGCTCCTGCGGTGCGGCCATGCTCCTGGCCGCGCTCTGCCTGCACGGCCCCGTTCTGGACGGCGGCGAGCGGCCTCCCGCCGCTCCACCGCCGGCCTCCGCGGCGGAAGCCGCCCGCCTGGCCACCGCCGGCCGCCAGGGCGAGGCCCTGGCCATGGTCGAGAAGCTGCTGGCCGCTTCCCCCCAGGATGTCCCGGCGCAGCGCCTCCGGCAGGACCTGATGATTTCCTCCGGGCGGCGGGACGAACTCCTGGCCGCCTACGCCCGCGAGGACGGCAATCCCACCATGCGCGCCCTCCTGCGCTACCTCCGGGCCCGGGCCGAAACGGCCCCCGAGAAGCGCCGGGCCGAACTCGAGCGCGTCACGGCCCTCGAGCCCCGCAACTTCTGGGCGGTCTACGACCTGGTCCCGCTGTGCACCGCGGCCGGCGACCTCAAGGCCGCCGAGCGCTGGGCAACGGCCGCCCGCGACCTGCGCCCGGGCGACCCGGACGTCCGGAACGTGCTCGGCGACGTCTGCCTCCAGGCCGGCAAGCTCAAGGAGGCCGAGGTCGAACTGGCCGAGGCCCTCCGGCTCAGGCCCAAGTTCCCCCAGGCCCTCTACAACCTGGGGCTGCTCCGGGCCGCCGCCGGCAAGGCCAAGGACGCGGCCGATCTCTTCGCCCGGGCCATCGAGGAAAGCCCCGGGTTCGCCGAGGCCTGGAACAACCGCGGGCACTGCCTGGCCAAGCTGGACCAGGCGGATGAGTCCGTCGCCTGCTACCGCAAGGCCGTGGAGCTCAAACCCGACTACGGCGTCGCCTGGAACAACCTGGCGGTGGCGCTCTACCGGAAGAGCGATTTCTGGGGCGCCTGGGCGGCGCTGGAGAAGGCCGAGAAGTGCGGCTACACACCATCCGAGAGTTTCAAGCGGGTGCTCTCGAAGAAGCTCTTCCCGGACAAGGCCCCGGCTCCCCCGGCCGGCAAGTAGCGTCCGGGCCAGCTCCACGCCGCGTCCGCCGCGCGGGACCTGCCCATCGGGCGTCTGAACTTGAAGCCGGCAGGCAACCCCATAGAATGCCGGCATCGTTCGGTGCGAGTCTGGCCAGGATCCGACCATGCCCGTCGACAAGAAGCCTGCCGAAATCCCGGATGGCGCCGTCTTGGCCGCCGACGTTCTCGACTCCAAAGGCGACGTTCTCCTGGCCAAAGGCACCAAGCTGACCCGCGCGCACGTCCAACTGCTCGAACGCCGGGCCGTGGCCACGGTCAGCGTGGCCACCCCTGAGGACGCCGCCGGGACCGCGACCGAGGCCGGCCGCGAGCAGCTCGCCGGACTGCTTCAACAGCAGGAGAAGGTCTTCTCCAAGGTTCGGAGCGTCCCGCGGATGGAGGCCCTGTACCAGGCCGCCAGAAGCCACCTCGCCAAGGGGAACCTGCCGCCATCATGACCAACCCGGCGCCCGCCCCCTCCCCCGCCCCATCTCCCTCGGCGGCCGACGCCCTGGCCAAGATCGTCGGCAAGGTCGAGGCCCTGCCGACCCTGCCCACGGTGGTGGCCAGGATCAGCCAGCTGATCGACGATCCCGGCGCCTCCGCCGGGGACATCAACGACATAATCAGCCGCGACCTGGCGCTGTCGGCCAAGATCCTCCGGCTGGTCAACAGCGCCTTCTACGGCTTCCCGCGGCGGATCTCGTCGATGACCCATGCGGTGGTGATCCTGGGGTTCACCACCGTCCGCAACATCGCCCTTTCCGCCTACGTCTTCGACGCCTTTGACACCAGCAAGCTGCCCTTCGGACACCGCAACTTCTGGATGCACTCGGTGGGCACCGCCGTGGGGGCCGACGTACTGGCCATGCGCGCGGGACTGCCGTCCAACGACGACGCCTTCGTCTCGGGGCTGCTGCACGACATCGGCAAGCTGGTGATGTACCAGCACGCCCAGGCCGAGTTCGCCAAGGTCCTGACCCGCGCCAGCCGGGACGACTCGACCTTCCTGGAGGCCGAGGGCGCGGCGATCAGCTTCGGCCACGCCGAGGCCGGCGCACTGCTCCTGGAGAACTGGAAACTCCCCGAGCGCCTGGTGGCCGGACTGCGCTTCCACCACGACCCGGCCGCCGCCCCGGACGAGCACCGGCCGATCGCCGCGGTCGTGCATCTGGCGGACATCGTCACGCGCGCGCTGCTGGTCGGCTCGGGCGGCGACGGCAAGATCCCGGTGACCTCGGAGGCCGCCTGGCAGGTGCTGGGGCTGTCCGACGCCGACATTCCCGGGATTCTCGACGAGTACACCGCCGAGCTGCGCAAGGCCGGAACCTTCCTGGAGCTGATCGGCGAACACCGCGCCGGCGCGGGCGCGGGCTGACCCGCGCCCGGCAGCCGCAGTCACTCCCCCAGAACGTCTCCATCCGCCTGCAGCCAGTTGAACTCCAGGATGTTGCATCGCCCGTCCCAGGTGCGCTCCACCGTGGCCCGCAGGCGCATCTCGGCGAGCGGCTCGCCGCGCTCGTCGAGGGCGTGGCCGGTGACGAATATGGTGTAGACCGGGCTGCTCCCACAGTGCAGGGCCTCCAGGCGGCCATAGTAGGCGCCGTTGGCGTTGACCGTGCCGCTCTCCATGCTGGCATCCGCGTCCAGGTCCCAGGGAGTGATCCGCAGATTGTAGCCCGGGTCGGACGAATGCAGGTCGTAGGGGGCGTCGGCGCCGCTGTAGACCGGCTGGCGCACGCAGAAACCGGACGGCGAGTGATAACCCTTGAGCGGCTTGCGGCCTATGGGCACGTAGGACTGGCTCCAGCCGGCGCTGCCCAGCGCCGGCGGGAACCACAGTTCGTTGAGGTTGAGCTTGTTGACCAGCCTGAGCTCCCCCGGGAAACTCCCGGACACGGCCGGGACCTCCTCCGCGCGGTTCGCGCGGCTCCAGCAGTAAGGCATGGACAGGCCGGAGGTCTCGTCCAGCCGCCCGTCCTGGTTAGAGTCCACCAGATCCGCGATCTCCGACGCGGCCCCGCCTTCCTCCGGATTGCCCTCCCAGAGCATGGCCTGGCACAGGTCGGTCACATCGAAGAGCTTGTACCACGAGTTCCAGGAGTAGCCGGACCACCGCTGCCGGGGGTCGACGCTGCCGCTGCCCTCCCGCCACACGCATGCGTGCCCCCGGAAGTCGGCGGCGATGCGGAACTGGGCTCCGGCCCGGGACGTGAGCTCCGCGCCGCGGAACTCCTCGGCGGAGGCCTGCCGGCCGATCCCGGTCGGGGTGCTCATGGCGTTCGACTTGTCCCGGTAACTGCGCCGGGACCCGGCGGACGCGTTGCAGTGGTCGTGCATGCTCCGGATGAGAGCCTCGTGGACGGCCTCGCGCGAGTTCGCGGAGGTCTCCGAGGTGCCGTCGAATGCCGAGCGCTTGACCGGGATGTCCCGGTTCCACATGTTCGAGTTGCGGTTGCGGCAGGTCATCCGGTCGCCCAGGTCGCGGTAGCCGGCGGGCAGGCTCTGCGGCGCGGCCCGGGAGCTGAAGCCGTCGTCCCCGGCGCACCACCAGTTGCAGTCCGGGGTGTAGGCGGCCAGCCACCACGGGTCGTAGCCGGCCGATTCGCCGACCGGGTCGTTGGCCGGGGTCACCTCCCCGTTGAGGGTCATGGGCAGCAGGTCCCAGCACATGTACCCGTCGGCGTTGCCGCGCGTGTCCCGCGGATTACGGGCCTGCCATGAGTGGACGCTCGGACGCCCGGAGGCATCCCGGGCCTCGGCGCCGCCGACCGCCGGCCGGCACGTGTCGCCTATGCGCAGCGCTCTCCCGGCGCTGTCGCTCAGCTCCACGTAGCCGACTATGCGCTGGGCCCCGCCGTACTCGGGTATGTCCTTCGACGCCTGGCAGTAGACCATGGCCACCCGGGAGCCATCAAACTTCGCATCGAAGCTGATGACGCCGTATTGTCCGGGGTCCCGGAACTGGAAGGCCGGCCACTCGGTGTTGGTCGAACTGGCGAAGCCCGCCGGCGACGGAGCCTTGGGCGGAGTCGCCAGCCAGGCATCGTCGCCGGCATAGAGGCAGTCGTGATGCGCGAAGAACGCCCGGCGGTTGTTCAGGCGCATGGTATCGGAGAACCCCAGCCCCCGCAGCCAGCCGGTCTCGGCGGGCAGGCCGGACCCCGGCGGCCCCAGCGGGGCGTTGGCGCCGCTGCTGGCCACCCGGTAGTGCAGTTCCCAGGCGTCGCGGCGGTCGCCGCCGTGCCAGCGCACCGGGACCTTGCGGTAGATGCTGACCGCGGCCCGCGCGTCCGCCTGGCGGTGCGCGGGATCGGGGTCCGGCATGGCGTAGTACTCGTCGCAGCGCAGGGGCGCCGCGCTCCACCGCGTCGGATCCGGATCCGTATCGTCCAGCCAGACCAACCGGTCGTAGAGCTGGGGGTCGCCGGGGTAC
The DNA here is from genome assembly GCA_022703445.1 of Planctomycetota bacterium. Taxonomy (GTDB): domain Bacteria; phylum Planctomycetota; class SZUA-567; order JAKLDR01; family JAKLDR01; genus JAKLDR01. Next base: position 13,115 of record JAKLDR010000044.1, read on the forward strand.
CAGTCCGGGCGGCCGGTCCCGTGGTTCAGCCCCAGCATCGGATGATCCACGCCCCAGGTGACGTCGTGCCAGCGCCCCCCGTTGTCGAGATCATCGTAGACCAGCAGATGCAGGTTGAGGTAGCTGCTGAACGGGGCGCCCTCCCCGGGCTTGTTGGGCAGGCCCCTGAAGACGGGCTCCGGGTCGAGCCCCTCGGCATAGTCGGGCGACCCCGGGTTGCAGGACCGCCGCCAGCGCTGCTCGAACTCCAGGTGGCTGGTGAAGTACGGCCGGCCGGAGACCGGGTCGGCCAGGACCGCCGGCGTGGTGCACAGCCACGCGCCGCCGGCCGGGTCGGGCTGGAGCATGTCGAAGCGCACCAGGGCGTTGCTGGCCCCGCCCTCGCGATAGCGGCCGGACAGCAGGACCTCCACGAAGTGCCGCATGGGCCGGCTGGCGCCGCCACGGTCGTCCCCGCGCACGTCGGAAGCCATCCTGGCCGGGCGCTCCGCGCTGCGGAAGCGCCCGCGGAAGGCGCCGATCTCGTTGATGCTCAGTTCGTAGATGTTGGCCAGGAACAGCCGCCCGCCGCACACCGGGCACCCGGCGGCCATCTCGTCGTGGCACTCGTCCCGGGCCGAGGAGCGCCGCGCCATGGTCATGGCCCCGCCGCTCCATGCCGGCCGGTGAAAGACGCTCAGGCGCGGGTTGTGCAGCAGGTGGCCATTGGCGCAGGCCGCGGTCTGCCCGTCCGGACGCTGGGCCGAGGCCAGACGGCTTGCGGCCGTGGCCATAAACTTCTCCCGACGGCTGGCCCGCTCCTGCACCGGGCCGCGCCCGCCGTAGACCGGCCCCACCGAGTAGGACAGCGGGTTGCAGGACGCCTCCTCCGCGTTCTCCAGGAACCGCAGGTAGTCGCCCGGCGCGTCGTCCTCCCGGAAGAGGTAGTCGAGCAGCCTGAACTTCCCGTCACGGGTGCGGTAGCCGCCGAAGCATTCCAGGGCGTTGAGTTCCCGCAACAGCGCCTGGCGCGTGCGCTGGCCGGCGAAGGTCCCGGCGGTGGCGCAGTCCACCGGACGGCCCGGCGAGCACTGGGCGGTGCCGAAACGGCGGTCGGAGTCGGCCCCGTCCGGTCCCGAACCCCAGTCGATGACCAGCAGGCTGCGGTCCCAGAAGCGGTCCAGGGAGTAGAAGTATCCGTGGACCGTGGTGGTGGCCGCGATCAGCCGTGCGCTCCTGGCCACCTCCCTGCCGGCGTCCTCCGTGGCGTTGATGTCGGTCTCCATGCAGGCGCGCGAGGCCGCGTCTCCGCCGGACGGCCGGATGGACCCGGGCAGCGGCAGGCAGATGCCAGCCTTGCGCAGGTGGGTCGCGAACTCCGCCCGGCTCGAGTATGGCCCGAGCCACACCAGATAGCTGAAGACCGCCGAGCGCAGCCCGGTCTCCGCGTCCCAGGCTCCGCCGCCCTGCGCGCCCCAGATCTCCGGCGCCCGGGTGCGATCCGCCCGGGCCGGGGCCGCGCCCTGGCTGGCGTCCGGCGCGCCATCCGGACACCAGTAGCTGGGCGCCGGGCCGGGCGGCGTACACTCCGGGGCAGCGCTCCAGTTGATCGGCAGCGGCGCCGGGCGGATCGGCGCATAGCAGCAGAGCGCCTCGCGGCCTCCGGCCCCGGTGTCGACGGCCGCCAGCAGCTCGGCCGCCGCCGGCTCGCCGCTGGCTGCGTCGAAGCCGCGGCGCAGCGCAGCGATGAAGGCGCCTCCCGCCCCGACCGCGGCGCGCTCCGTGCGCGGCAGGCGGCTGGACGACGCCAGCCCGCTGTACGGATCCGGCGTGCCGCCCTGCAGGGCCGCGGCGTTCCAGAGCGAGCAGTCCGGCATCACCGTCACCGCGTAGCGGCCCGGGCGGCGGCCGGCGTCGCGCGGGTCGTAGCAGTAGATCCACTTCGCATCCATGATGTGCCGGCGTCCGGCCGCGCCCGGACCGCCGCCGGCCTGCGGAGTGTCCAGCCACAGCTCCGAGCCGTGGTTGTTGTTGACCTGGTTGATGTTCACCAACCCGCCGGCGGGGTCGTCGGCCGGCAGCACCCCCGGGCACCTGCCCGTATGGGTCAGGTCGTAGGGATACCGGAAGCCGGTCAGGTCGCTGCGGGCGTCGAGGGACCCGCCGCCGGGATCCTCTCCGGAGATGCCCGGATGCATGGTGTGGATCGGGTCGGACCGGAATATCTGATAGAACGAGTCGCCGACGATCAGCGGGCTGATGAACTCGTAGCCGATGTCCCGGCCGGACGGGGCGAACCTGGTCGGACTGCCGCGCAGGCGGTCGTTGGCGTGCATCTGGGCCTCGAAGGCGTCGTTGTTGTCCATGGCCTCCGGCAGGAAGGCATCGCAGCGCAGCTTCCAGAGCGCCCAGTTGCGCAGGGCCCGGTCGACAGCGTCGACCCGGCCGTCGCCGTTGAGGTCAGCGCCGCCGAAGAGCCGGAAGCTCGGGCCGTGGGCGGGAGACCGGCTGACGAAGTGTTCCGGGTTGATCCACCGCGGGTTCGCAGCGTGCCCGCGCCCCGCCCGGACGAAGCCGCGGACGTGGGCCGGCCCCCCGGGCAGGCTGCCGTCCGCTGAGCCGCAGGCCGAGCCGATGCCGCCGACGCCCCAGCCCAGCCCGGACCCCGAGGGGGCGGTCCAGGGGTTCCAGAGGGTCAGTTCCTCGGGCCCCTTGACCACGCGGATGTCGCACCGGACACCGTTGATGCTGATGTCCGTCCCCGCCGGCCACGAAGCATCGAAGGCCGTGCCCGTCCCCCGGACCACCTTGCTACCCCGGCACACCTCCACCGTGCCCTGCCCGTACGACAGGTAGCGCTGGGCGCCGCCGGTCCGCTCGCTTGCGGGGATCTGCCGCGGGTCCATGTTCCAGACGTTGCGGTCCACTTCCCAGTCCTCGGCCTCCGGGAAGGCCTCCGGGAAGGCCTCCCCCGCCCAGACCACCCAGGCCTCGCCGTTCCAGAAACCGCTCTGCCGGACCACGGGGCGGAGCTCGCCCGACGAGCACTCGAAGTAGGCCGCCCGGTCCAGATCGGATCCGGCGCCGGCGCCCAGGGCCTGCAGATTGTCGTGCGGGGGAGCGGACGGCTCCGGATTGTAGCGGGCGCTCTCGAAGGGCCGGTCCTCGTTGACGCCCCAGACGTCGTACATCAACTCGGCCTGGGCCCGGTGAAGGCCGGCGAGGCAGAAGGCCTCCGCCTGAGCCGCACGCCGGTAGTTGGCGGCGGAGCTGTACTCGGCGGTGACCGATCGCGAGAAGAGCGCGGCGATGACCATGAGCGTGCAGACCACCAGCATGACCATGATCAGGGCCACGCCCCGGCGCCCACCGGATTGCGCGGCCCGGCCGGCGGCTTCGGCGGAACATGCCCTGAGAGATCGGTTCCCGTTCAGCATAGAGACCCCAACTCCGCGCGGCGGCGCTGCCCGCATACCCAGTAGAAACGTTCTTTTCCAGAGCACGCCGGCACCCAAACCCCGGCCCTGCGTGCGATGCGCGCGGCATGATATCCATCCGGCCATGAGCCGCAAGTTCCGGAATTCGTTGCAGGCGCCGTCCCGGCCGGTAGAATACCGCCAGGAGGTGAGCCGGAGTGGCCAGTCAGGTCTTCTTCACACCGGTGGATGGCGCGGGACAGGTGGCCCCGGGGGCCATCCGGAGGATATTCGACGCCGCCGGGCTGGCCGGGTGCTTCCGCCCACGCGACATGGTGGCCCTCAAGCTCCATTTCGGCGAGACCGGCAGCCGCAACATCTGGCGCCCGCAGCAGGCCCGCGAAGTGGTCATGGCCGTCCGCGAGCGCGGCGGCCTCCCCTTCCTCACCGACGCCAACGTGCTCTACAAGTCCAAGCGCCACAACGCCGTCGAGCACCTGGAGGTGGCCGCCGCCAACGGCTTCAGCTTCGAGACGGCCGGCGCACCGCTGATCATCGCCGACGGCCTGCGCGGGGACAACTCGGTGGAACTGCCCATCCCCGGCGGCCGGCACTACAGCCGGGCCAGGATCGCCGCCGAGATCGCGCGGGCTGATGCCATCATCTCTCTGACTCACGTCACCGGCCACATGCTCTTCGGCCTGGGCGCGGCCATCAAGAACCTGGCCATGGGATCCGGTTCGGCGGCCGGGAAGCAGATGATGCACGCGCTGTACCGGCCGTCCGTCGACGAGGCCAAGTGCACCGCGTGCGGGGCCTGCGCCAGGCACTGCCCCACCGCCGCGTTCTCCGTGCCGAAGGGCTCCAAGGCCAGGCTGGACGCCTCCCGCTGCATCGGCTGCGGGGAATGCGCCGCGCACTGCCCGAGCGGTGCCATACCCATCAACTGGGGCGACTCCCGCGGACTGCAGGAGCGCACGGTGGAGTTCGCCGCAGCCATGCTCGCGGCCAAGCCTGGACGCCACGGCTTCATCAGCCTGCTGACCTCCGTGACCCCCAACTGCGACTGCATGCGCGACCCGGGCAAGCCGTTCGTGCCGGATATCGGCATCCTGGCATCCATGGACCCGGTGGCCATCGATCAGGCCTCCCTGGACCTCGTCCAGCGGGCCTCCGCCTCGCCCGGTGCCATGCGCCTGGCGGACGCCGCACCCGGGACGGAGATCGGCGTGGCCAACGAACTGGCCGAGCGCATGGGCCTGGGTTCGCGTCAATACGAGCTTGTGGAGGTCTAGAACTTGCCTGACGATTTCGACTTTCTGCCGCTCGAATCCGATGGCTCCACGCCTGCGCCGGAAGCCGCCGGCGACAAGCAGTCCGGTCAGAACCAGGCCCGCCCGCCTGCGGGCAAACCCGTTCCGGGCCAAGACGCCAACGAGTCCGACGACGACGCCCTGCTGCCCAAGTCGATCCTCGAACTGATGCCCCCGGTCCCGAAGCAGGCGCCGGCGTCCAGGCCGCCCGCGGCCAAGGCGCCGGCGCCTCCCCCGCCCTCTCCCACCCCTCCGGCCGGAGGCCCGCCCCCGACGGACCAGGACGCGACGGAGGAGATGCTCCTGGTGGTCCCGGACGGCGCGGAGGCATCCAAGATCCTGGAGGATCTCTTCCCCGACACGTTCAACGCACCGGCCGCGCCAAAGGTCCCCGAGGCGGACGCCGCGCCGGCCGCCGACCAGGCAGAGCCATTGCCGCCGACGCCCAAGGGCCAGGGGCTGGACCTCGACCCCAGGCTGCTTGACCTGATCCCCGACTCCGGACCGGAATTGGCGCTCGAGCCGGACACGAGACAGTTGCCGCCGCTGCCGGCGGCCCCTCCGGCTGAGCAGCAAGCCCCCGCCGTTGTTCCCGAGCCGGCCGCCGCCGTCCAGGAGCCGACCGCGCCTCCTGCGACCGATGCCGCACCGGTCGCCGAGCCGCCCGCGCCAGCCGAGATCCAGGCCCCGGAGGGTAGCCCCGCGCCTGCCTCGCCCCGCAAGGGGTTCCTCAGTCGCATGTTTGGCAAGCTGACCGGCGCCCTGACTCCTGAGAAGCCTGCCGCGCCCGCACCAGAGGCGGTCGCGGAAGCCCCCAGCGCCCCCCTGCCGGCCCCGGCTAGCCAGGCACCGGCGGAGGACGCCCCTCCGGAGCCTCCCGCGGAACTGCCAATGCCGGAACCCACCGCACAGGCCCCGGAACCGCCCCCGGAGCCGGCTCCTGAGGAACCGGCCACCGACATCATCCCCGTGAAGGCCCTGACCGACTCCGGCCTTATCGCCGGCCCGGAGGCGGAGGCGGCCACCATCCTCCCGGACGCCGACCAACTCGAGCCAATCACACGGGCCATGCCCGCTGCGGATGCGCCGTCCACCACGCCTCCCGAGCCGATGCTCGAGCCCGACACCCGCGCCATGGACACTCCCGTGGACCTGCCCGCCGCCGGCCTGCTGCCCCCTTCCACCGGGATCGTCGCCCTGCCGGAGGTGGCGGCGCTCTCCGCACCTGGCCCGGCCAGGCCCAGCGCCGCCGAATCCCGCGACATGGACCGCATGGCACATTGGTGCCGGGCGCTCGAGACCCGAATCGAGTCATTGTCCCGCGAGAAGGACGCGTTGACCGCGGACAACGAGCGCCTCAAGAAGAAGGTCTCCGACCTGATCGCCATCATCAAGGGCATCGAGCAGGCCTACCTGCTCGGCCGTTTGAGGCGCGGGCAGCCCCTGCGCGGCGACCTCTTGCCGCCGACCCCGCCGCCCGCTCCCGCCCAGACCGCCCAGCCGGCCGCCTGGCACGAACGGGACACCACCCGGCTGGACGACCGTGCCCTGCGGAGCTGAGCTCCGGCAGACGGACAGGCCGATCTTCACAGGAGAACCAAGGTGATCAAGAACAAGCTGCGCATCGGGGTGATCGGGGCGGGCGGACGCGGGACGCTGGCCGGGCACTGGGCGAAGTCCGACCGGGCGACGCTGGTGGCCGCCGTCGATCACCGCCCCGAAGGCTTCGGCGACCTGGCCAAGGCCGCCGGTCGCGACGACTTCGACCGGCTCGACGATTACCGCCGGCTGCTCGAGCGCAAGGACGTCGACGCCGTGGCGATCTGCTCTCCGGACTGGTTCCACGAGGAGCACGCCATCGCGGCGCTCTCCGCCGGCAAGCACGTCTTCCTCGAGAAGCCCATGGCCATCACCATCCGGGGCTGCGACCGGATCCTGGCGGCGGCCAAGCGCGCCCGGCGGAAGCTCTACGTCGGCCACAACATGCGCCACATGAACTTCACCCGCACGATGAAGGAGATCGTCGACAGCGGAGCCATCGGCGAGCTCAAGAGCGCCTGGGTCCGGCACTTCATCAGCTACGGCGGGCGCTACTACTTCCACGACTGGCACGCCGAGTCAAAGAAGTCGACCAGCCTTCTGCTCCAGAAGGGCGCCCACGACATCGACATCGTCCACTGGATCGCCGGGAGCTTCTCCCGCAGGGTGGCGGGGATGGGCGCGCTGTCCCACTTCGGCGGCGACGAGCCCGACAGCCTGCTCTGCAGCAAGTGCGACCGGCGCGGCAACTGCCCGGACGACAACAGCGCGCTCGAGTGGGACCGGCCCGACCGGCACCTCTGTTGCTTCCGGAAGGCCGTGGACGTCCTCGACAACCAGATGATCATGATGCAGCTGGATAACGGCGTTCAGGCCTGCTACCTCCAGAACCACTTCGCGCCGGAGGCCTGGCGGAACTACACCTTCATCGGCACCGAGGGGCGGATCGAGAACGTCCAGACCCCCGGCGACCGCGCCGGCGAGAAGACCATCGTGCTGCGCACCCGCGGCTCGGGCTCCTGGCGCGAGTACTCCGACCGGGTCTACGACGTCAAGCCCGCCGGCACCGACGGCCACGGCGGAGCCGATGCCCGGATCACCAGGGACTTCGTCGAGTTCATCCTCGACGGCAAGGAGCCGGTCAGCTCCGCGGTCGCCGCGCGCTACGCGGTGGCCGTCGGCTGCCTCGGCGCCGAAAGCATCGCCGCCGGCGGAGTGCCCAAGAACGTGCCGAAGGTGGCCAAGGGGCTGGCGGGGCTCTGAGGTCCATCCATGGGACTCGATATCGCCGAATTCGTCATGGATGTCGAAGACGAGTTCGACATCGAGATCCCCGACGACTTGCAGAAGATCAGCACTGTTGGCGACTTCGTCGACTGGCTGTGCAAGCATCTCAATGAGAGGAAGCCAGCTGTTGACGGGATGTCTTGGAGCAGGGAGTCGGTCAGGCCCAGAGTCATCCGGGTGGTTGCCAAACACACCCCCGTGCCGGCGGACAGAATCAGTGACGAGATGCGCTTTGTGCAGGACCTTGAACTGGACTGAGGCCACTCATGGATAGGCTCTACCCACTTACTATGTCCCCATTCCTCCGCACCCAGGTGTGGGGCGGGGATCACCTCGCCGCCTACGGCAAGGCGGTCAAGGCCGGCGACAAGGTCGGCGAGAGCTGGGAAGTCTCCGGCCACCGCGACGGCCTCAGCAGGGTGGCCTCGGGTCCGCTCGCCGGGAAGACGCTACCGGAGCTCGTCGCCGAATTCGGCGCGGACCTCGTCGGCACGGGCGTGCCGACCGACCGGCCTTTCCCGCTCCTCATCAAGCTCATCGACGCCGCCGAGCAGCTCTCCGTCCAGGTGCACCCCTCGGACGAGTACTGCGCGGCGCACCGGCTGGCCGATCCCGGCAAGCCCGAGGCCTGGTACATCCTGGAGGCCGCGCCCGGCGCCCGGATCTGGAAGGGGCTGCTTCCCGGCACGACCCCCGAGAAGTTCGAGGCGCTGCTCGCCGCCGGGCGGCTCCAGGAGTGTCTCCGCTCCTTCCCGGCTGCGGCCGGCGACTGCATCGACCTGCCCGCTGGTGTCATCCACGCCATCGGCGCCGGGATCCTGATGGCCGAGGTCCAGCAGACCTCCGACCTCACCTACCGGGTCTTCGACTGGAACCGCCTGGGCCTCGACGGCAAGCCGCGGCAGCTCCACGTCCGCGAGGCGCTTGAGACCATCGACTTCGCCTCGCTCGGCGGCTCCGACTTCGGCGACAAGGTCAGTCCTCGCACCGGGCCGCTCCCCGGCGGCGGACGCCGGCTGTCGCTCGTCGCCAATGACAAGTTCGAGATGGAGGTCCTGGAGCTCTCCGGCGCACACGAGATTCCCGGCGACGCCTCGCGCTTCACCTGCGTCCTGGTGATCGACGGCTCGGCCCGTTTCGGGTCAGCCGTGGACAGCCAAGCGGCATCCAGGGGAACCAGCCTGCTGCTGCCCGCGTCGCTCGGGTCCATCCGGGCAGTTCCGGAACGGAACTGCCGGCTGCTGGTGGCCCGGCCTTCAGGGAGGAGATGACGCGCCATGCTTGACCTGGCCCTGGCCACCCTGCTCCTGGCTGCCCCGCCCTCCCCCGCCCCGGTCGATGAGAGCCACTTCCTGATCAGCTTCCGCGGCCAGACCATCGGCAAGGCCGAGCGCAGGCTGTCCAGCACCGGAGAAGGCGACGCCGCCCGCATCACGCTGGCCGTAGAGGAGAACTACCGGTTCTCGACCGGCGACCGCCCGTCCAGCCAGTTCTCCATGGCCCGCCGCGCGGAGATGCTGCCCGACTGGACGCCCGTGGCCATGGCCGAGAAATCCGATGAATCCGGAGCCGGCGGGGAAGTCGCCGTCCGCTTCGGCGCCGGCCGGGCGGTGTTCCAGCTCCCCGGGGGCAAAGAGAAGACCGTCGAGTTCCGGGGCGCAGCGGTCGCGGAAATGAGCGGAGAGGCCCTGCTCGCCCGCGGACTGCTCAAGACCGGCGGCCAGCTCTCCGCGGTCGTCCCCGACCTGGCCCGCGCGGCGCTGGTCCCCCAGCAGGCCGAGGTTCTCGGCGAGAAACGCGTGGAGGGCCGCGCCGGGAAGCTCTTCCTGGTCCAGGTCAAGGACGCGACCGGGCGGGTGGCCTGGGACCTTCTGGTCGACGAGGCCGGCCGCCTGCTGGAGAGTTCGACCGGGGAGATGCTGCGCACCCGGGTCGAACGCTCCCGTGCAGTGCTCCCAGACGCCCCGGCCGCGCTGGCCGCCGGTGCGGTGCCCCTGGAAGGCGCCCCGGAAAAGCCCTGGAAGCTGGACCGGCTGGTCGTGGAGCTGACGCTCGGCGACGTCGAGAAGACCCCGGTCGTCCCGGAAGCCGGCGGCCAGACGGTGGCGGTCTCCGGCCGCAAGGTCACCGTTGCCGTCTCGGCACGGCGCCCGGACGGCCGCATCCCGGAGGAGCCGCTCTCCCCCGCCCAGCGCAGCCGTTGGCTGGAGCCCGAGGCTGAGCCCGACTGGAAGGATCCGAAGGTCCGGAACCTCGCAGCCTCCATCGTCAAGGACGAGGCCAGCCAGCTCCGCAGGGGCTACCTCGTCGGCCGGTGGGTATACCGCAACCTGGACAAGAACCTCGGCGGCCCGCCCGAGGCCTCGGCGGTGCAGGCCCTGGCCGCCCTAGCCGGCGACTGCTCCGAGCACGCCGCGCTTTTCGCGGCCCTGGCCCGCGCGGCGGGGCTCCCCGCGCGCACCGCCTGGGGGCTGGTGCTCAATGAGGGGGCCCTGCGCTTCCACGTCTGGTCGGAGTTCCACGCCGGGGACCGCTGGATCCCGGTGGACACGGCCCTGGGACGCTATGGCCTCCCGGCCTGCTACATAGTCATGGGCCATGACCGCGACGAGGCCGGGGTCAGGCTCTTCAGGCTCTACGCCGCCAGCCGCGCCAGGACGGTGGAAAGCCGCTGACCGCCGGCCGTCAGTCCCACGCCCTTGCCTGACCGCCACCGGGCCACCCCGCTGATTTCCCGCCGCTGGTCTTGACTCCGACGCCTGCCGAGGCTAACATGGCCTCCTCAGCGCCCCAGGCTGAGAAGGCCGCCGTGAGGGGGACACGGCCGCCAGGAGCCGCGCAGTGCCCAACATGACGTTAACCCTGGTTGCGGTCCTGGCGATCGGCGCCGCCCTCTTCTCCTTCCTCCGTCCGAAGACAGCCTTCCTCCTGGTGGTCTTCAGCACCCCCTTCATGCTGGGCGTCAAGGGCAACCCACTGCTCATGCGGTTGGGCGTGGCGGAGTTGGTCTTCACCCTGTTCCTGACGGCCTGGCTGGCCCGCCTGGTGATGATCCGCGGCAAGAGCCGCAACCTCAACACCGTCCACTTCCTGTGCATCCTCTTCATGGGCGTCGTGCTGCTGTCGCTGGTGGGCATCCAGGAGGCCTTCAAGAGCGCCCTGATCGAAACCGTCGTGCTCGGCTACCTGGTCTTCTTCTGCATCATGGCCGACCAGGTGATCGACAACGACGATGACCTGCGCCGCGTCCTGGACGCCTGGATGCTGGGCGCTGCGGTGATTGCGATCATCGGCATGATCGACGTGGCGGGGGTGCTCACCAGGGGCGCGCCCATACTCTTCCCCTCCAAGGACCCGCACCGGGTCATGGCCACCTTCCGCCGCCCCCCGCAGCTGGCGGTCTATGCACTGGCCACCTTCTTCATGGCCATAGCCTACTCCACCATGGGCGGCATGACCGCGCGCAAGCGCTGGCTGCTGCGCCTGCTGGCCATGGTCATGGTCATACTGATCATCTTCACCTCGCGGCGCTCGGTGCTGGTCGCGCTGGTGGTCGGCATGGGGCTGGTGATCATCATGCGCACCCCGCGCTTCAGCCGGGCGCTGGTCTTCGCGCTGCTCTTCATGGCCGCGCTCAGCGCCGCACACGAGATGGTCAAGACTTCTCCGGCGCTGACCGACTTCTTCGGCCACCGGCTCCGGATCCTCGTCTCGGGCGACGCCCTCGACCACCCGTTCCTGCGCGCCAACGTCGAGGACGCCATGAACGCCTTCTCAGAGCACCCGCTGCTGGGGATAGGCTACGGCACCTTCAGCGAATCGGAGTACGCCAGCACCGGCAACGAGGTGCACAGCACGGTCCTGCGCGTCCTCGGCGAGTGCGGGTTGGCGGGCTTCATCGTCTACCTGGTGCTGACCGTCTGCATCTTCGTGCTGGCCTACCGCAACATTCGCCTGGCGGACCAGTCGCCATGGCAGGACTTCGCCAGGATGGTCCTGCCGGCGCTCTTCGCCCTGCACGTCAGCTACCTCTACAACCGCTGCTTCCGGGACCGCACCTACTGGCTGATCATCGCCCTGGTGATAGCCCTCCACCGCCTGCTGGTCGTGCATGCCAAGCGCCGGGCAGCCGCGGCCCAGGCCGGGCGCAGCCAGCCCCCGCCGGCATTCACCGGCCGGGCCACCATGACCGGGCTGCTCGGCAATGCCCCGCCTTCGACACGAACCTAGCAGCCTCACCGGTACGCCGGCCCCGACACGGTGAAAAGCGTGGCGCTCTTCCTGCTGGTTGCCCTGCCCATCTACGCGGCCTTCAACTCCTACGTTCTCTGGCGGCTGCACCGGGCCTTCCCCGCCATGGGCTGGTGGCTGCTCCTGCCGGCCGGCGGACTGCTGCTGCTGGTCGCCGGGCCGCTGCTCGTGCCGCTCCTGGCCCGCGGGGGATGGCCGGGCACATCCCGAGCCATAGCCCTGCTGGCCCACCCCTGGCTGGCAATGGTCATGTGGTTCGTCCTGCTGGGGCTGACCACGGACGCATGGAACCTGGCGGTCCGGGGCTTGGCCCTGCGCTGGGCGGAACTCTCGCGACTGTCCATCCCACCGCGGGTCCAGCTAACGGGAATCTGCGCCGGCGTGCTGCTGCTCACCGGCTGGAGCATCTGGGAGGCCCGGCGCATCGGGCTGGAGCACCTGACGGTGACCACCCCGCGGCTTCCCGCCGGCTCGCCGCCGATCCGCATCGCACTGATCGCCGACCTGCACCTGGGCGCCCTGGGGTCTTCGGGTCGGGCGGAGACCGCCATCCGCCTGCTGAACGAGGCCCAAGCGGATATCATCCTTTCGGCCGGGGACCTGCTCGACGCCCCGGTGCCGGCCGACAACCATGTGGCCGGCGGGTTCGCCGCCATCCCGGCGCCGCTCGGCAAGTTTGCGGTCCTGGGCAACCACGAGTTCTACGCCGGCCCGCAGCAGTCCGTGCAGTTCCTCAACTCCGCGGGGTTCGACGTGCTGCGCAACCGGGCCTTGTCCGTGGGCCCTATCCGCCTTGCAGGCGTCGACGACCACGCTGCAACGCGTTTCGGAACAGCCGCAGTGGCTGACGAGGCTGACCTGCTGGGGGCCGGACCCGGGCGGGCCCGCCCTCCCACAGGCTCGGCCTTCCTCATACTCCTCAAGCACCGGCCGGACGTATCCTCCGGTGCGGCTGGGCTCTTCGACCTTCAGCTCTCCGGACACACCCACGGCGGACAGGTGTTCCCGTTCGGGTGGCTGGTCCGGCAGCAGTTCCCGATGTACTCGGGCCTCCACCGCCTGGAAGGAGGGGCGCTCCTCTACGTCAGTCGTGGAACCGGCACCTGGGGCCCGCCAATGCGTCTGTTCGCCAGGCCGGAAGTTGCCATAATAACGCTGGTTCCCGCCGACGTCCGATAATCATCTTTTTGGCTTAGGACGCAAGCGGTTGTGGTCGATAGGTAAAGTTGTAGGATGGGCCGGGGAGGCCCGTCGCCGGGAGGAGTGCCTGATGAGCCCACGATCCTGCGGTCTTCTGCTGATTTGCGTCTCCGCGGCCCTGTGCGTCACCGGGCTGATCGGCTGCAACTATGGCCCCCATACCACGGGACAGGTCATGCCCGGCGCGGACGACGGCATCGGACCCTACTACTCCCGCTACACCGGACCGGTGCGGACGGGCAAGTCGTACCAGACCGTCGAGCAGATCACCTTCACCGAACAGGGTGGAGACTACGACCCGGTGGTGAGCGCCGACGGTACCCTGCTGATATACTCCTCCACCGCCCAGTCGGTTGTCCCGGACATCTTCCTGGTCCACATCGGCGCGGGCAAGTCCATGAGCACGCGCACGCAGCTGACCAACACCCCCTGGGCCGAGATCCAGCCCTGCTTCAGTCGCGACGGGAAGAGTTTCGCCTACGCGTCCGCACGGCGCGGATGCTGGGACATCTGCATAGAGTCGGTGGCCAACCCGGGTCACCCGCGCTGCATCACCGAGGGGATGAAGTCCGACCAGATCAGCCCGTCCTGGCACCCGGACGGGGAGTGGATCGCGTTCTCGACGTTCAACCAGCGCTCCATGCGCTGGGAACTGGCCATGAAGAACCATCGCACGGGGCAGCTCCGCCTGCTCGGCGAAGGGCTCTTCCCCAAGTTCAGCCCTGACGGCCGTCACATCGCTTTCCAGCGGGCCAGGGACCGCGCCCCCAGGTGGTTCTCAATCTTCATCCTGGATCTGGACGAGGACCTCAACTCGATAGGCTCGCCCGTCGAGGTGGTCTTCAGCGACAAGTGGGCGGCCATCAACCCGGCCTGGAGCCCGGACGGAAAATACCTGACTTTCGCCACCGTGCACGAGAGCCCTGAGGCCCAGTCCACCCGTCGGGTGCTGATGGGAGACGACATCTGGGCGGTGAACGTGAACGGCCAGGACCTCACCCAGCTGACCACCAGCCCGGAGCCGGAGAGCCACCCGTTCTGGGCCAACGCCCCAGACGGCCGGAACGGCAGGATATTCTTCTGCTCCAGGCAGAACGGGCCCAAGAACATCTGGAAGCTGACGCCCCAACTGCCGGAAGTGTACGGCTCCGTGCACGGCACCATGCCCGGACCAGCCCCGGAGCGCGCCATGCCTCTCGAGACCAGGGAGAAGGACGCTGATCCGGGCAAGGCCTCCGAGCCGCCCGCTGTCAGGAATCCGCCGCCAGCCACGCCGCCTCCGACTGAGAAGACCGAGCCGGCCAAGGTCCCAGCCCTGCCGCCGGCGGCGACATCCCGGCCGGACTAGATCGGGAGCCATCTGAACATGCGAAGCCGCCACTTCGCACTTCTGCCGGCCGTCGGGCTGCTGGTTGGCCTGATCTGCGGCTGCAGCCCGGAGCGCGCGCCGGACTACCCCAGGTCGCGCGACAGAGTGGAGCTGTTCGCCGACGTGGAGAAGCTGGCCATTCTGCCAATCCGCGAGGACGGCAGGATCGTCTGGCCCAAGGAATTCGGAGCCGAGAACCTGGGGATGCTGTTCGCCGACGAGGTCGTTCGGCGGGCCAGGTTCAAGGTGATCTACCCCAAGACTCTCCTGGCCGCCGTCGAGGACGCCAACCGCGAGACCCTCGCCCGCTGCCAGGCTGAGCGCCGCCAGCCGGCGGCTGACGAGATCATCAGGCTGGAGCGTTCCGAGGACGATGCTGTCGCAGCGGGGCGCGCCGCCGGAGCCGACGGCGTCCTGCTGATAACCGTCCACAACTTCGAGGTCTACCCGCCGAAGCGCCTGGCCATCGGCGTGCGCGTCTACATGTGCGCATCCCCCAGGCGGGAAGCCATGGACGTGATCCGGATGAGCGAGGCCGGCGTCCCGCTGGAGGTGCCGATCTCCCTCCGCGACAAGTTCATCTGGGAGCGCCAGAAGCATTACGACAGCCTGCGCAAGAACGCCCTCACCGGGCTGGAATGGCATGCGCGCAAGCACGGTGACAATACCGGCTTCGGCGACGAGATCTTCTACTACTCCACCGAACGGTTCCTAGGTTTCGTGGCCGACGAGATCACCTCCGTGCTCTGCGAGGACGCCAACCGCTACAAGCGCCGGCCCTGGTTCGGGCTGGGGTCCAAGCCCCAGGACCCGGCCACCACCGGTGTCTCCCCGCGTGACAAGGGCAGATCGGGCTTCGAACAGGATCACGGGGAACGCGGCCGACAGTAGCCCGGCCCTCTCCCAGGTCTGCCCCCCTCCGCCCCTCATCGCTCGAGGATCTTGACGCCCGCCACAAAACCGATAAATTCATTCCCGGACGGAGGCGCGCTCCCGCGCGGGAGCACCCCAGCGTCCGGCCAGACCCGAAGAGCCAGCGAAAGGACCGCCATGATCGCCGACAGACTGGAAAACGCCAAGCTTTACGCGGGCGCCAACGCCCGCCTTGCCAAGGCCTTCGAGCACCTCCGCAAGTTGGCGGCGGCACTGCCGGCGGACGGCAAGATCGAACTCGAAGGCAAGGACATCTATGCCGTGGTCCAGTCCTACGAGACCAAGCCGCCGGCCGAGAAGAAGTGGGAGGCCCACCAGAACTACCTGGACATCCAGTATGTGGCCGAGGGCAAGGAACTCATGGGCTGGGCGCCGGTGGCCAAGCTAGCCGCCTCCGCCCCCTACAATGCCGAGAAGGACGTGATCAACTTCAAGGAATACGCCGGCACGCCGGTCCAGGTCGAGAAAGGCTGCTTCGCCGTGTTCTACCCGGAGGACGGCCACCAGCCCGGAGTGCAGTGGGGATCCTCGGAGAAGGTCCGCAAGATCGTGATGAAGGTCAGGGTCTGACCAGTTCCTGATCGCAGGCAACGCTGAGCCACGGCGGCACTCGGGGGGATGGGCCAGGGGCCCGTTCCCGCTCCCGAGTGCCGCTGTGTCTCAGCGATTCAGCGTCCCAGCCGCTACTTCTTCTCGCCGGCCTTGGCCTGAGCCGGCCGCAGGGTGCTGCCCTCGTCCGACCACTTGTAGTTGGCCTTGTTCCTATCCCAGAAGGCCTCCCAGAGCTTCTTGAGTTCCTCGGGCTTGGGAGCGGCGGCGCCGGACTTCTTCTCGAACTTGCCTTCGGCGCTGGGGACGAGGACTTCCCCGGGACCACCGCCGCGGGTGTAGTCCCCGTCGGAGCCCTCCATGCCGAATGCCCAGCTGAGGCCTGCTGCGGCGTACGAAGCGCGCTTGTCGTTGCCCAGCAGCCCGATCATGGCCGGAACTGATTCCGGATCACCGATGTCCGCCCAGGAGGCGGCGACAGCCCAGCCGTAGTCCTGCTTGCCCCCGCCCAGCCCCTTCTCCACCAGCTTGACCATGGCTGCGGCTGCCGGCCTATGGCGCAGCTGACCCAGGCTGGTGCATATTCTGCGCTGGTTCTTGGGCACGGACTCCTTCTCCAGCACTTCGAGCAGCGCCGGACCGGCCGACTTGTCGCCGATCATGCCCAGCACCCGCATGACCGTCCCGCGCGCGTTCATGTCCTCCAGCGTGAGCAACCCGCAGAGGGCAACGATCTCCTCGGGGGTGTGTTTGAAGCGTGGCTTCTGGGGCTGGCCTTCCTCCGCCAGGATCAGCTGCGGGATCACCCCGGCACACTGCTCGGCAACGGACTGGTCCTTGCTCCTGGCTCCGGCCAGGACCGTGGCCAGCGCGCGCTGGTCCCCGCGGTTCATCAGCGCCAGCGCGGCCCCGGCGCGGACCTTCTCGGAGTCGTCCTTGAGCGCCCCCAGCAGGAGATCCACGGCCGGCCCCTTCCACCCTTCGCGATCGAGGGCGGAGACCGCGGCTTCGCGCACGGCGGGCTCCTTGTCGGCCAGGCACTCCCTGAGCAGCTTGGCCCCTTCCTCCTCCGGCCAGTCCTGAGCGGAGCGACTGACCAAGCAGAAAGCCTTGCGGGCGTCCGCGAGGGTGGCGGGCTTGGGCAGCCAGGTCAGGTTGCGCACCAGACCGTCCCAGGCCAGCTTCTTGTCCAAGGCCGGCGAAAGCCCAACCGCCCACTTCCGGAGCTGCTCGGCGCGCACCCGCGCGACGGCATCGCGACAACGCTCCCGCAGGTCGCGCTGGTCGTCCTTGAGGCCGGCGTAGGCGGCCTCGATCTCCGGGATGTATTTCTCTCCGCCCGCAACGATCTCCTCAATGGCCGCGGCCTGTTCCTTGGCGCTCTCCGACGCCAGGCGGCCGACCATGCCCTCCCCCGCCCCGCCCCGGCCACAGATGGCCATGGCCGCCACCACTGCAATACCAGCCACCCTGAGCATCATGGGCTGCCTCCCTTTCACCGGCGCGGACCACGCTGCGGCCGCGCGACGAACGATTATACACCACCCATTCCGGACGGTTCAAGGCGCGGGCTGCTAGAGCGTTGACAGGCCGGCGGCCGGAACATAGAATCCCGCCATGAGCTTTCCGATCGGTGAGCCCGCCGGGCCGAAGGGTTTTCGCTACCTGACCATCGCCGGCGGCAGACTGACCGCCCTGCGGGAACTGCCGTTTCACGCTCGCGAGCTTGAGCTGGGCTGTCGCCAGCTGCTGGGATCCGACGAGGCCGAACTGACCATCGACCTGTCCCGCCTGGAGTACGTAGCCAGCCCTCAGATCGGCACCCTGGTCGCCGCCAGCGCCCGCGCCGCCGAAATCGGCCGGGTTTTGCGCATCCTGGTCAACCCCCGCCTGGAGCGATTCCTCGAGCGGCTGCGCCTCGATGGGCTGCTGGCTTACGAAGTGATCCAGCCGCCCCGGGAGCCTCAGTCCTGACATGGGCTGGCTGAGCGACGCCCTGCGCATCGTCTGCGGCATGGATGAGGACCTGCGCGCCTGGCGGGACAGCATCTCTGCGGCCGAGCATCACCTGCGCTGGGGCATCGAGAGCCGCCAGCAGCGCGACTTTGAGCGGGCCCTGGAAATCCTCGCCAAGTGCCCCAAGTCGGATTCCGCCTCGCCCCACTGCCGTTACCGCCGCGAACGGGCCTCCGCCGAGGCCCACCTCTGGCTGGGCCGCCTGGCCATGGACCGCCTGGCCGAACAGCTGGCCAAAGTTGACGACTACTTCGAGGCCGTAGAAGAGGGGCGCCGCAGCCTCCGCCTGCAACTCGAGTCCACCCGGGAACGGGTCCGCAGCCTGGAGGCTGACGGCAGCCTGATCTCCGCGCGCGAGGAGCGTCGGCGCCTGGAGGATCTGGAGCGCGAAACCGGGCACATGCCCGACCTCTCGGCGGAGAAGCGCGAGCGTCGCGCGGCCGTCTTGGCCCGCATCAGCCCGACCTTCGAGAACCACCGCAGCAGAGCCGAGGAACACCTGGCAGCCCTGCGCGCAATCAGTGCCCTCGCTCCTGAGGACCTGGCCGCCCGCGACGAGATCGCCAAGAAGCAGGAGTCCGGACTGGCCGCGCTCGACTCCGAATGGAAGGCGCTCGGGACAGCCCCCTCTTCGCAAGAGGCAGGCAGCGCGCCGGCACCAGCACAGAACTCCAAGCCGGGAGCCAAGGCCGCCGACAAGCGCGCCCCTAAGAAGACCACCTGATATCCGCTCCCGACGCCGACCGTTCATGAAAAGACAGAGCGGCACCGGGTTCCCCCGGGCCGCTCTGCCCTTGTTTGTCTTGCGTCCGCCCAGCCGCCCTCAGGCGGCCGGAGCGGTCTTTTCAGCCGCGCCCGCGCTGCTGGAAGCAGTCGCGGCAGTACACCGGACGGTCACCGGACGGCTTGAAGGGGACCTCGGTCGCCTTGCCGCAGCCGGCGCAAGTGGCCGGGTGCATCTGCCTGGGACCGCCGCCGCCGCCACCACCACGGAAACCGCCGCCGCCACCACCACCGCCGCCACCGCCGGTTGCCTTGCGGGCCCTGCGGCAGGCCGGGCAGCGCTTCGGCTCGTTGGTGAAGCCGCGCTCGCGGTAGTACGCCTGATCGGCAGCCGAGTGAACGAAGTCCGCCCCGCAATCACTGCACTTGATGACCTTGTCGCCCTGAGTGTCCATCTGATTTGACTCCTGAAAGACTCTTCCTACGAAAACGGCGCCACACGCTGTGGCCTTGTTGCTCTCCAAGCTAATTGCTTATTGTGATGCGATAGGAGCCCTCCTGTTCCTGCCGGAAACCGGCGTCCCGACAGCTGGGTTCGGGCGCAGTGCGGTCAATTCCCGGGTTCCGGTACTCATGCGCCAAGTATTATATCCCCCCTGGATATCCCCGCCAGTGCATCTTTCGCCGTTTGAGCGCTTTCCCGTTGACACCCCGGCCGGCGAGGCGTAATATCTCGCCATACCCGCCCGGGCCGGGATGTCCGGCGGGGCCGGAAGAAATCCCTCCCGGAAAAGCGAACAGAGACCAGCGAGAGAACGCGAAGGAGACCTCCATGTCCCAGATTACCAAGGTCGTAGGCCGTGAGATCCTTGACTCCCGCGGCAACCCCACTGTCGAAGTCGACGTCCATCTCGAGTGCGGCTGCCTGGGCCGCGCGGCGGTGCCCTCCGGAGCTTCGACCGGCGAACACGAAGCCGTGGAACTCCGCGATGGCGACAAGAAGCGTTATCTCGGCAAGGGCGTCCGCAAGGCGGTGAGCAACGTCAACACCGTCCTGGCCGACACCGTGACCGGCATGGAGGCCTCCGACCAGCGTGCCCTGGACCTGGCCATGATCAAGGCCGACGGGACGCCCAACAAGGGCAAGCTCGGCGCCAACGCCATCCTGGGCGTGTCCCTGGCCGCCGCCAAGGCCGCCGCGGCCGAGGCGGGGCTGCCGCTCTACCGCTACATCGGCGGGACCGCCGCCCACGTCCTGCCCGTGCCCATGGCCAACATCATCAACGGCGGCAAGCACGCCGACAACAAGGTCGACTTCCAGGAATTCATGGTCATGCCCGTCGGCGCCAAGAGCTGGTCCGACGCCATCCGCATGGTCTGCGAAGTCTTCCACAACCTCAAGAGCGTCCTCAAGAAGGCCGGCCACAACACCAACGTCGGCGACGAGGGCGGCTTCGCGCCCAACATCGACAACGAGGAGGCCCTCAAGTTCATCATGGAGGCCGTGGACAAGGCCGGCTACCAGGCCGGGATCGACAAGGACTTCGCCATCGCCCTGGACTGTGCCTCCAGCGAACTCTTCGAGGAGGGCGGCAGGAAGGGCTACAAGTTCTGGAAGTCGAACCCCTCCAAGCTCTTCTCTGCCGAGGACATGATCAAGCTCTTCAGCAAGTGGGTGGCCAAGTACCCGATCATCTCCATCGAGGACCCGCTCGACCAGAACGACTGGGACGGATACGCCCAGATGACCAAGGAGCTCGGCAACAGGATCCAGGTGGTCGGCGACGACTTCTTCGTCACCAACCCCGAGCGGCTTGCCCAGGGCATCGCCAAGGGCTGCGCCAACTCGATCCTCATCAAGGTCAACCAGATCGGTTCGCTCACCGAGACGCTGGCGGCCATCGAGATGGCCCACAAGGCCGGCTACACCGCGGTGGTCAGCCACCGCTCCGGCGAGACCGAGGACTCGACCATAGCCGACATCGTGGTGGCCACCAACGCCGGGCAGATCAAGACCGGCTCGGCCAGCCGCACCGACCGCATCTGCAAGTACAACCAGCTGCTGCGCATCGAGGAGGAGCTGGGCTCGGCCGCCGTCTACGCCGGGCGTGGCGCCTTCCGGTACGCTTCGGGCTGCTGAAGCCAGAGAATAGCCACCGGGCGCCGGTTGTTGTCATCTTGGAGCATCCGGCGCTCCGGAAAG
>JAKLDR010000045.1 GCA_022703445.1 Planctomycetota bacterium
CGAGCGGCTGACCCGCTGGGAGGCCTTCGGCCTTTCCTGCGACCTGCCGTCCGAGCTGCGCGCCGCCGAGACGCGCTTCAGCCAGGGCTTCGTCAGCATGGCGGCCGGCGAGCGCGGCCGGCACGTGGAAGTGGCCAGGTGGTCGCTGGCCGGCATCCACTTGGCCGGGATGGATCTGCGCCGCTTCTTCAGCGCCTATCTGCTGAAGGCCCGCAACAGTCAGCGCCTGCACATCGAGGACGCGGCGGTGCTGTCGCATCCGGGGCTGCAGTACCACAGCCCGAGGCGCGTGCTCGAGCCGCTGCGCGCCGGCATCCGCCGGCGGCTGGCAGTCTACCGCCCGGCGCACCTTACCGGCATGCTCTGGCACTGCGCCACGTCGAACCGCATCCTCATGCTCAACCTGGCCAGCAACACCCCGAACGACATAGGCGCGGCGCGGCTCCTGGCCTCGCGGGTTCGCTGCTGTAAAGTCATGTTCTGACGGTACGGAGGGGGCGGGACTTGGGACTCTTCAGAAGCAGCAAGCCGGCAGCCCTGGATCGCCGGCGCAGCCTGGCGCTCAAGCCGCTGCGCAACCCCGGCGTGTCCTGGGAGCCGGTTGGCGGCATAGGGCCGGTGTCCATCCGGATTCCCCTGGAGCGCAGGCCGGCCCCCAAGGCCGTGGTCTGGTTCGCCGCCAAACTGGCGCGCAAGCAGCCCCCCGACTTCCGGACGCTGGAACTCGACGACGTCGGGTCGTTCATCTGGAGGCTGGCCGACGGAAGCCGCACGGTCCGCGATCTGATCTGGCAGCTGGCCGTCGAACACAGGCTCAACCGCAAGGACGCGGAGGTGGCGCTGCTGGAGTTCCTGCGCCAGCTGTCGACCCGCAATCTTATGGCCTTTGCGGAACTGCCAACGCAGCAGACGGATAAGCCCTGAACCAGCCTTGAGGCCTGACGCGGGCTGAAGGCACAGATATCCGTCAGGTCCGATAATATATGTTATGTTGCATAATGCCATAATGCCGCAGGGGTCAAGCCCAGCCCCCATGTTCCATTGGGCACGGCGGCCACGTTGACTGTCAATTGGCCGGTCCGGATCAGGCGATGGCCATTGACACGTGCTGGTTCGGAGGACCTACCTGGCCTCGGTCGGCTGTTCGGCGGTCGGGATGGCTGTGCTGGCGGCGATCGTCGGAGGCATCTGGGCGGCCAACAGCAGCAGTCCAAGCGCCGGCGGGAACGCCGTGATCGCGGTGTTGGCCACGCTGGGAGCCGGGGCACTGGGAGGCTTCCTTTGGGCCCGGTTCGTCACCAGACGCCAGACCGAACGGGACAAGAAGGCGATGACTGACGACGAGTTCCTCAATCTCATCGCCAAATGCGAGCAGGGCCAGCTTGACCACGCTCTGGCCTGGCACTTCAGCATCGGCAACAAGCAGCCCGGCGACCGCGTCATGGTGGTCTCGCTGGGCCTGCGCGACGAGTTCGGCGGGTTGCAGGGAGTGCCGGCGGACATATGCACGGATCAGATCCTGGGCAGGCTGGACTCCGGGGCCTTAGCGCCGCAGCGGAAAAGCGGGGCGCGGCTTCCGGCTGTCCGGAGGCCGCGCCCCGAGGTAGGCGCGTCTGGAGTGGCTCAGGTCAACGCTGCTGCCCCGCCCTCCCCTGCACCACGCGCACCCTGAAACCCAGCTCCTGGGACAACGCCACCATTTCCTCGAAGACGTCGCCGTAGCAGACGGCGATGTGGTTCGAGAGATAGTGGGCCATGATGGTGTCCATCCGGCAGCCGAGGTCAGCGGCCATGAAGGGCCACTCCGGCGTGGTGCCCTGCCACCAGGCGTCGCGCTTCTTGGGGGGCATCTTGACGGACTCGCCTCGGCCGACGTCCATGCAGAGCTCGCCGCCCTTGAGGTAGGCCCGCGCCCAGGTGAGCTTGCCGGGCAGGCTCTCGCCGGCGAAGGTGCCGCCCGGAACCGGGAAGTAGCCCTTCGGCTGGCGGTAACTGTGCACGCCGCGCAGGGTGTTCGGATTGTGGCTGAAGGGATAGGCGCCGCAGGAGCCGGAGTTGAGGAGCACCCAGAGGAAGCGGCCGTCGTGCTCGCCGCCCCAGCGCACGTCGTGGAAGAGCGTCGACTGGTGCAGGCCCTTGGCCTTGAGGAGCCGCTTCATCAGCTCCATGGGCACGAGGTTGCCCTGGTCGGCTTCGGTCGAGCAGACCACCGTGTCGCCGTTCGTCTCCGGACGGCAGACCGAGTTGAGCAGCCCCTCGGAGAAGTCCGACGGCGGACGCAGGGGCAGCAGGCCGAGTTGGTACTGCCAGCCGACGCAGTCGATCTTGAACTCCTTGACCAGGTCCAGCACCACCAGGTAGTCGCGGAGCTGCTCGCGCGTCGAGTTCTCGGTGAAGTCCTCGGCGCCCTTCTCTCCCCAGTGGAACGTGACGCCTTTGGCCTGCACGAACTTGAGCGCGGCGTCCAGGCGCTTCGCGTCGATGCGCCGGCCGCGGTCGATGATCCAGGCCTGGTCGACCTTGTGCTCGGAGAATCCAACCGAGTTGAGCAGACGGTGGCCGAAGTAGCCGTTGATCATCCCCATGGAGGTGTCGCCGAGCATCAGGGCGAGCACCCGCCGGCGGCGGATCTCCGCGGCGACTCCCGCGGCCAGCTTCGAGGCCGCCGGAGAGACCGCCGCATGGTAGGCCAGTTCGTCCTCGGGGTAGGCGATCCGGCCGGTCGTGCACCACTCCTCCAGGCGCGCCATGAAGGTCGCGTCCCTGGTCCAGTCCTTGGCTTCCGTCCAGGCGCGGGAGTGCTTGCGGCCTACCGTCTCCAGGCAGGCGCCGGTGTTGAGCAGTCCGACCAGCCCCGGCCAGGTGCCGGAGAAGTTGCTGGCCAAGAGCAGCGGGTTGTCCTTGCCGACCACGCCATCGGTGGTGTGCGGACCGTAGACCCAGTGGACGAAGACCCCGATCAGCGGGTCGTCCACCGGCCCGAGCTTCTCGATCGCCTCGTGAGGCTTGGTGAGGTAGCCCTTGATCCGGTAGCTGGAGCGGCCGAGCTTCTTCAGGGCGCGTTCCATCTGAACTGTGGCCGCCTCCATCTGCGGAAGGGCCTGCTCGTTGGGACGGGTCCGGTAGTCGCCGGGCCAGAAGATGGCAACCTTGGTCTTCATCGCTCGTACTCCTCCATTATCTCAGTGCCTGGCCGCAGGGGCGGCCAAAGAAGGGGCGAACATGCAACATCCCCCTCGACACACTTCCGCTCGGGGCCCTGAGCATTGTCGAAGGGCAACACGCAACATGCGACACGCAATGAAGCAGCGGAAAGGGCCGATTTCATTGGGTTGCCTTTCGTGATCGCGAGGTTGGTCAGCCACGTGATTGGCAGCTCGCGACCTGGGCAGTGCATCCGTGAGCTGCACAATGCGGGCGGCGTAGGCCAAGAGCCTGTCTTCCAGATCGTACTTCCGTTGTTCATCGACCTTCATTGACAGATTCCTCTCTATCTCTCTGCATGTTGTATGTCGCATGTTGAATGTTGCATGTTCGTCCTCACACTTCAACAGCCAGCGCTTGGCCGCGCCGGACCAAGGCGGGCTTGTCGAGTCGCACGACACAGCCGTCCGCGGTCGTCTGGACCGTGGACTTGACGGACTTCTTCCCGAGGATCACACGCGCGGCCTTGCCGGCGAACGCCAGCGCCAGCTCGCGCACGAGGAGTTCCCCAGCGATAACCTCGACGGCCGCGCGCTTCTTGCCCTTGCCTAGCTTCTGCCGGACGAGCCCCCAGGCCGTGCCGGTGGCGAAGAAGCAGACGAAGTCTTTCTGGGCGACTCGCGGCGCGATGGTCACCTTCCTGGCCGGCGCCGAGTAGCGGAAGCCGGACAGCGCCGGCAGCAGCGCCCAGCTGGCCAGCGACCGGGCGTAGTGGTTGCCGCACTCGTACTCGTTCCACGGGTTGCGGCGGACGCCGGTGTGCCTGTCGCGAACGCCCTTGACCACCGCCAGACCTTCCGCGACGAGCCCCTCCATGATCATGTGGCTTGCGGCCTGGTACTCGATGCCGCAGAAGACCTCGTCGGAGTACGGGAACGGGAACCGTGGCCGGCCGCCGCGAGGCCAGGTGCAGGCCAGCAGCGCGGCCTCGTCGTTGACGGCGTAGATCCGCTGCGGGTTGGCGTGGGTCGAAAGGTCAGACTTCCAGTTGTGCCGGAAGACCGCGGCCATAGCGGTCCGAACGTGCTCCGGGTCGAAGAGGTCGCCGAGGTCCAAGAGGTGCGCGAACCACTGGCCGATCAACTGGTCGGACAGGCAGCCGGCCCCGTACTGGTACTTGGGGAAAGCCGGGTCCTGGGGATCAATCGTCTTCGGCGAGCAGCAGCAGCCGGATCCCGGCGCGCAGGTCGGCGCAGTCTCGGCTGCGGCCGGTGGGCGGACATCCTGGATGTAGAACTCGCCGTTCCAGAGCTCGGCATCCATCTTCCGGCGGCCGCTCTCGTAGACCGCGCGGTACTCCTCCGCCCTCCCCTCCTCTCCCAGGTGCCGCGCCATCTCCTCGGCGGCGCGCAGCGCGCCGAGGTAGAAGCCGCCCATCATGGTGTTGGGACCGTGGAACTCGACGTCGTAGGTGTTGTGCTGGCCGCACTCCATCACGCCGTCCTTATCCCGGTCCCACTCCTTCCATGCGTACTCGAGGGCCTTCTTGACGCTCGGCCAGAGCCGGCGCAGCCACTCGTCGCCGGCGCCGTTCTGCCACTCGCGGTAGACCTTCATGATGCCGCCCATCTGGCCGTCGCCGGCGGCGTGGAACTTGCCGTCCGCCTTGGTCCCGGGAGGCAGCGGCATGCGGAAGGTCATCTTGCCGTCGTCCTGGAGGTTGAAGGCGTAGTCGGTCTCGCGGATGGAACGCTCGAGCGACGGGAAGAGCGCAGCGAGCGCCTGGGCGTAGTTCCATACGTGGGTGCAGGTCCCCTCGCAGCAGCCGCCGTCCGGGTGGCAGCCCTCCCAGCCGTAGAAGGATCCGTCGGGCAGGCGCAGGCAGGTGGTGGTCTTGAGGATGGAGATCTGCGAGGAGACTGCGTCGAGCACGGCGGCCGGCAGCGTCGAGGCGAACAGCGCCTCGGCGAACTGGCGCGTCTCGCGCTCCAGGCGCGCGGCGTTGGCGGCGGCGTACTCGGCCACCGCCGGAGCGTCGGCGTGAAGCTGCGCGTAGTGATTTCTCCAGACCGGGCCGTCGGCGCGGCGCTCGCTGCCGTGGCTGTTGCCCCAGTACTTCTCGGCGTTGGGCGTGTGCCAGGCGATGATCACCGGCAGCCGCACGGACCTGCCCGGGGCGATCCGGGCGCGGAGAGCCAGCGTGCCGATGTCACAGCCCTTCTCGCGCACCGCCGGTTCGGAGACCTCCTCCAGCGCGCCGGTGCTGATCTCGTCCCAGAAACGCTGGAGGGCGTCGAACCAGGAGCCGCGGAACCAGTGGGTCTGGACGAGCACGTTCCTGTGGTTGGTGGCCAGGGCCAGCGTCCCGAAGCGCGCCGAGTCGGGCCTGTGGCGGGCCGTGGACATGGCCAGTCCGCGGGCCGCGCCGGAGTCGAAGGGCTTGATGATGCCGTCGCCGACTTCGGGGTGACCGCAGCGGTTCTCGAGGCTCGCGGCCAGCACGACGTCCACCGGCTTCTTCCCGGCGTTCTTCAGCGTGAAGTTGAAGACCGCCGCCGGAAGCGAGGAGTCGTCCGGGTTGTGCGGGATGAAGGGATTGTAGGCCTCCAGACACACTTTGAGCGGCATCGCCGGGTCGGCGAAGGTCAGCCGCGCGAACGGGAAGGCCCCCTCGAACTCGACCGAACGGAAGTGCGGCAGCCCGCCGCCCGAGCCCCGGTGGAGCCTGCCGGAGCCGTCCCCTCCGAAGTCGGCCCCGCCGACCGGGCCCTGGACTACCCGGGTCACGGCCGGCTCGCCGGCGCGTTTGGCGTAGAGCGTGAAGAAGCTGCAGTCGAAGCCCAGCCCCTTGGCCGGCCGGTTGAAGATCTCGAAGTCCCGGAGCTGGCCCCATCCGCCCAGCGAGATCGAGCCGGTGCCGATCCCGCCGAGCGGGAAGGCGATGTTGTCTAGCTCCCGGCCGCGGTAGACGCGCGGGGCGCCGGGGCGGAAGAGATCCTTGCGAGAGCACTGCAAGTGTGCCGGCTGCTTCATCTTGAGCGTTCCCTTCATCTGCCGTCTGGTGGCGGCCGAAAGGTCTTTATGGCGATGGGCAGCATGAGTTCCCGAGGAGGATCCTTCAGACCCTGGATGCGCTCGATTAGCGCTCGCGCGGCGGTCCGGCCGATCTGGTCCTCCGGCTGCTCGGCCACGGCGATGGGCCGACCCAGGAACGGTGCATAGGGCACGCCGTCGAAGCCGGCCACGGCCACGCCCGCGGCTGCCTGCCCCCGCGTGCTCAGTTCCTCGAGGACCCCGGCCAGGATCCGGTTGTTGGCGGCGACGATGCCGTCCGGCGGTTCCGGCGCGTCCAGGAAGGCCGCGGCGGCGGTCCGGCCGTGCTCCACGGAAAATGGACCGGCGGCGGCCATCCCGGCCGGCAGCGGCAGTCCGGCCGTCGCCAGCCCCTGGCGGAAGCCGGCCAGGCGCTGGTCGGCGGTCCAGAGGCCGTCCGGGCCGGAGGCCATGGCCAGCCGCCGGCAGCCCATTCCGGCCAGCACCGCGACCAGTTCCGCGGCGGCCCGGCGGCTGTCGCAGAGCACCCGGTCGCAGCGCACCTCCTCGATCCGCCTGTCGATGGTGACCAGCGGGACCCCGGCAGCGACCAGGCTCTGCAGGGCGCCGAGCACTTCTCCGCCCTGCCCCGGCGCGACGATCAGTCCGTCGGCCGGCCTGGCCTGCAGTTCGCGGAGGTAGGCGATCTGGCGGTCGGCATCCTCGCCGGTGGCCGCCACCATCACGGTGTAGCCGGCGGCCGACGCCTCGGCCTCGACGGCTCCCGCGATGGTGGCGAAGAACGGGTTGGCCAGTTCAGTGACCACCAGGCCCAGGGAGTGCGTCCGCCGGGTGCGCAGCGACCTGGCCATCACGTTTGGGCGGTAGCCTAGCCTGGCGGCCGCCCTGCGCACCCGGTCGGCAGTGGCGGCGGAGATCCTGTCGGCCTCCGCCCGGCCGGACAGGACTCGGCTGGCTGTCGGGACGCTTACCCGGGCGGCTCTGGCGACCTGTCGAAGGGTTGAGACCATGGGTGCTTCCTGGGAGGCCCTCTTCCTTCCGGGTGGCTGCTCACGTGCGCAATCGTTTGCGCATAAGAATATTACACCGCTCCCCTGGGCGATTCAAGCCTTTTCCGGAACTTTCCGCGGCGGCGGTTTGCGCATTGACATGCAAGGGCGTGTGCATATCATGCTGTCTACAGCCTATCCGGCGAACCTGGGACGGTTGGCGTTCTCCGGATGGGCTCTTTTTGGCCCTTGGCCGGGAGGGCGGTCTTGCCAAGCATCAGTGTCGAGGTATGGGACGCCACGGGCAACAAGAAACAGCTCGTCGAGATGCCAACGGACGTGCCCGTCAACCGGGTGCTGGCCGTGCTGGTCGACCGCATGACCCTGCCGCGGAACAGCCCCGATGGGCAGCTGATGTCCTACAAGTTCCACCACAAGGCCTCCGGCATGCAGTTGCTCGACACCCAGACGCTCGAGCAGGCCGGGGTCAAGGACGGCGACATTCTGCGCATCCAGCCGGAGATTACGGCAGGTGTCGCCGGCCGAGCCTGACGGAGCCCGCGGGGGGGCGTCCGCAGCCCCTCCCCCCTCCCCCGCCCCATCCGCGCTGTCCGTGTCGGATGCCGGAACCGAGGACCGCTACTCGCGGCTGAAGCTCATCGGCTGGTGGGACCAGAGGCGCCTGGCCGCCGCGCGCGTGGTGGTGGTCGGGGCCGGGGCGCTCGGCAACGAGATACTCAAGAACCTGGCGCTCGTCGGGGTCGGGCGCATTGCGGTCATCGATATGGACCGGGTGGAGCTCTCCAATTTGTCCCGCTCCGTGCTCTTCCGCGCCTCGGACGCCGGCGAGTACAAGGCCGCTGCCGCGGCTCGCGCGGTGCGCGAGCTCAATCCCGACTGCCGCTGCCTGGCGGTCACCGCCAACGCCGCCTACGACGTGGGGCTGGGCCTCTTCCGCTGGGCCGATCTGATCATAGCCGGGCTCGACAACCGTGAGGCGCGCCTGGCGGTCAACCGCGCGGCCTGGCAGGCAGGCCGGCCCTGGATCGACGGGGCCATCGAGCGCCTGCAGGGGACAGCCCGGGTCTTCCTGCCTCCGGACGGGCCCTGCTACGAGTGCACCATGGGGCCGGCCGACTGGGAGATGCTCGAGCGCCGCCGGAGCTGCGCCCTGCTCCGCCGCGACGAGATGGCCGAGGGCAAGGTCCCGACCACACCCACGGCCAGCTCGGTGATCGCCGGCATCCAGTGCCAGGAGGCGCTGAAGCTCCTGCACGGCCTGCCGGCCATGGCCGGGCGGGGGTTCGTCTTCGACGGGCAGAACCACGACTCCTACATGGTCAGCTACCAGCGCAAGGAGGACTGCCTCAGCCACGACAGCTTCTCTCCCGTGGAGGAGACCGGCTGGTCGGCCCGGCGGACCACCGTCGGCGAGGTCCTGGCCGCCGCCCGGGAGCGGCTGGGGCCCGACGCGGTCGTCGACCTGCGCGCCGACATCGTCTCGGCGCTGGAGTGTCCGGGCTGCGCCCGGCGCGACGAGGTCTTCCGCTCGGCCGGGAGCATGACCGAGAAGGATGGGTTGTGCCCGGGCTGCGGCGCGCGGCGCGCCCCGGCCTTCCTGCACAGTTTCGCCGGCGGCGAGGGCGCCGACGGGCGCACCCTGGCGCAGGCCGGCATCCCGCCATTTGACGTGCTCGCCGCGCGCAGCGGGATGGACCGCGTCTTCTGGGAGCTTTCCGCCGACGCGCCGGAGGCGCTTGGCGTGCTGCATGAGGGGCCCGAGGGCTGAACCATGGCCGACAAGCCGGACGTATCCAGGATCGATCTGGGCAAGTGCATCGCCAAGGACTACCCGGGGGGCGATTCCGGCGGGGTCCCCGGGGAACTCCGGGTGGTCCTGGGCCGCCGGGCCTACGACGAGATCCGCAAGCACGCCGCCGAGGAGACCGACCGGGAGATCTGCGGGGTGCTGCTCGGCGACCTCAGCAAGGACGCCAAGGGCCCCTTCCTGCACATCACCGAGGTGATCCGCGGCGAGCACACCGCCAGCCAGGGCGCGCAGGTGACCATCACCCACGAGACCTGGAACCACTTCCACAAGATCAAGGACAGCAAGTTCGCCGACAAGCAGTACCTGGGGTGGTACCACAGCCATCCGGATTTCGGCATCTTCCTGTCGTCGATGGATCTCTTCATCCACGAGAACTTCTTCTCGGCGCCCCACCAGGTGGCGCTGGTGGTCGACCCCCTCCGGAACGAGGAGGGCATGTTCGTCTGGAAGGAAGGCAAGCCCGAGCGCGCTGGCGCCTTCTGGGTGGGCCGCGAGCCCCACAGGTACGAGCCCGAGCCGGAGCCCAGCCAGGAGGAGCGTTCGCTCCGGGAGATCGAGAAGAAGCTCGAGCGCCTCAAGGGCCAGCTCGGCGAACTGCAGGCCGCCGTGCAGCAGAAGCCGGAGGGCGACTGGCTGCAGACGGTGCTGCTGATGGGCATCCTGCTCTTCCTGGTGGTGCAGGGAGTGTTCGGCGTGTTTGGTGGCAGGGGCCAAGGCGGGCCCAGCACTGAGGACCAGGCCAGGCGCCGCCTGGTGGGCCTGAGTGAGGATCCCAAGACCGGCGATCTGCTCATAGACTACAACATGCCCTCACCGATGTACCTGAAGGTCCCGCCGACGGCGCCGCTTATATTTTCCGACGGCAGCAGCCGGCTGAGCATCCGCATGAGCCAGGAGGACTTCCTGCGGCAGTTCATGCCCGAAGCGCTGAAGGCCAAGCAGTCTGCCGGCAAGGGAGACAAGGGCGACAAGGCCGGCGATGCCAAGGACGATGGGACCGGCAAGCAGGAGTCCCCTGCTCCGCCGCCCACCACGCCGACCCCGCCTGCGGCACCGGCGGGGCAGCCGCCACCGGCTGCGTCAGACCCGGCCCCCGCCGGAGGAGGCCCCAAGTGAGCGGTCCCGAGCGCATCCGCATCACCCACGACGACGCCTACCACCCCAAGGTGGACGAGGTCCTGGCGAAGGAAGGTTCCTTCGGCATGCGGCCGGACCAGATGGCGGCGATGATGAACCAGGGGAAGAAGAAGGTCAGCTTCTTCTACTCGAGCGTGTTCTACACCGCCGTGGCCGGGATGCTCGGGGCCCTGGCCGGATGGGCGCTGATTGAGCCTTATTTTGGCGAGGAGATGATCCGCGACATCATCAAACAGGGCCCTGACGTGGCCGGTGCCGACGTGCTGAAACTGATCGTGATGGCGGCGCTCCTGGACCTCTCCACTGTGGGGCTCGCGGCCTGCTTCATTGGGGCCATCGACGGTCTGGTCAGCCGCAACTGGACGCGCGGGTTAGTCACCGGCCTGATCGGCCTCGGCATAGGGGTCGGCGGGGCATTGGTCATAATGTATCCATCTGGGCTGCTCTACAACCTGATGCAGCACCTGGCCTTCGTCGTGAGTGGCCGGGGCGAGCAGGGCGGGGAGATGGCGGACCTCACCGCCATAGGCTACGTTGTGCACATGGTCGGCCGTGCGGCGGCCTGGGCACCGATGGGCCTGGTGGTGGGCCTGGGGCCCGCAGTGGCCATGCGCTCGAAGAAACTGGCCTTCAACGGGATCGTGGGCGGCGTGTTGGGATCCTTCCTGGGCGGACTGCTCTTCGACCCGATGGCCTCGCTCCTGCAGGGCGACGAGGCGTGGCTGAGCCGCGGCGTGGGTTTTGCCTGCGTGGGCCTCGGCGCCGGCGCCATGATCGGCCTGGTCGAGAACCTGGCCAAGAGCGCCTGGCTGCACGTTCAGGCCGGGGCGCTGGCCGGCAAGCAGTTCATCCTCTACAAGAACCCCACGGTGCTGGGCTCCAGCCCCAAGTGCGAGATCTACCTCTTCAAGGACTCGGCCATCGAGCCCAAGCACGCGGCCATCCACACCTACGGAACCCGCTACGAGATCGAGGACCTCGACTCGCCGGCCGGCACGTTCGTCAACGGTCGCAAGGTCACGCGCCAGCCACTGAAGAACGGCGACCGCATCTACCTCGGCGAGACGGTCCTGGACTTCAGCGAGAAGGAGAGCGGCTGAGCCGGCGGCAGTCAGTCTGGCCTGAGGGAAGGAGAACCTGCCATGCAAGTCCAGTGCCCGGGATGCAGCTCCATAGTCTCGTTTACGGAAGACCGCGCCGGGCAGGTGGTTAGTTGTCCCAGATGCGGGGGCCAGATGCAGTTGCCCGCCGGCTCCGGCGGAGGAGCCCCGTCCATGGTGCGCACCACGACGCCGGGGCTTGGCCTCCGACCGGACACTGCTCCGTTGGACAAACCCTGCCCTCAGTGCGGCAAGCCGGTCATGGCGGATGCGCTTAAATGCCGGCACTGCGGCATCGCCATTGGTGATGGGCCGGGGGGCTCGGGCTCGGCCCACCGCAATGGTCCGGACTGGGAACGACGTGATCAGCTCGGATGGGTCGGCGCAATCACCGGCACGGTGAAGGGGGTGCTCCTCGATCCGGTCAAGACTTTCGAGAAGATGGGACAGTACGGGTATGGTCCGGCGATCGGGTATACGGCCCTGCTCGGCGGCATAGGTATGGCGGCTTCGGCCCTGTGGCAGTTGCTGTTCTCCGGCATGCAGATGAGTCTGTCTCCGCGTGGCTCTCAGGCAGCGGAGGCTGCGGTCATGACCGGGGTGTACGTGGTGATGATCGTGCTTGCCCCTGGGCTGGCTGTGCTGGGAGCGTTCGTGACCTCCGCGTTGGTTCACCTGGGCCTGATGATCGTGGGCGGGGCCAAGCAGCCCTTCGAGACTACGTTCCGCACGGTTGCCTATGCCGCGGGCAGCGCCAACGTCTTCAACCTGGTGCCGGTCTGCGGCGGCCTGATCGCCGGGATCTGGGCACTGGTGGCGGAAATCATCGGGATTGCCAAGACTCACGAAATCTCCTACGGAAAGGCCGCCTTGGGCGTGTTGCTGCTCCCGGTCGGCCTGGGTCTGCTCTGCGGTTGCGCTATCCTGGTAATCGTGTTCGGTGCCATGGGCGCGGCGATGCACTGAGCGCTGGGAGCCAAAACATGCAGGTACAGTGCCCCAGCTGTAGCGCGATAGCGACCCATCCCGACGAACGCGCCGGGCAGGTGGTCATCTGCCCGTCCTGCGGTGGCCAGATGCAGCTGCCGGCCGCCGCCGCCGCACCGGGAGTCGAAGCGGGAGCCACTGCACCTCCGACGGTCCGCCGCTGCCCCAAGTGCGCCGAGGTCATCCAGCCGGAGGCCGTGAAGTGCCCTCACTGCCAGCAGTTCCTGGACGGGCGACGGTCGGAGCCGGAACGCAACGGCCCGGACTGGGAGCGCCGCAGTGAGCTGGGGTTCTGGCCAGCGTTGTTCGCCACGATCAAGGGCGTCCTTTTCGCGCCGGCGGAGACGTTTGAGAAGACCAAGCTTGATGGGCCCTGGAGTGCGTTGGGGTTCTGCATGTGCACCGCCGCCATCGGCGTGAGCGGGGCCGTCGTGTGGGAAGTGCTCAAACTGGCGGCCCTCGGTGGAAGCTCCGGAGCGATGTTGTCTGCGGGGATCTTCATGGGCGCCATCGGGGCTGTTTTGATCTTGGTTCCTCTCTCCATGGCTATCCTGGCCGGCGTGGTACATCTCATGCTGCTCATACTCGGCGCAGCCAAGGAACCCTTCAGCGCAACTCTGCGGGCAACTGCCTACAGTTTCGGCGGTTCGTACGTGTTTGTGGCCATTCCGGCCTGCGGGTCGCTGATCAACACGATCTGGGGGACGGTGTCCTGCATCCATGCCGTGGCCAAGATGCACCGCATCACCTACGGGCGGGCGGCCGCCGCCGTCCTGATCCCGTTCGGCGTTTTCTTCGTGATCTGTGTTGCCATCGGTGTGGCGATCGCCATCAGTCAGCGCGCCTAGGGCTCTAGCAGGGAGGGAAACTTGCAAGTCCAATGTCCCAGCTGCAGCGCGGTGGTCACTTTCCCCGACGAACGCGCCGGGCAGGTGGTCAATTGCGCCTCCTGCGGCGGGCAGATGCAACTGCCGGCGCTGGCTCCATCCGCCGCGGCACCCTCCTCCTCCCCATTGGCCGGTCCGCAGGCCCCGTCCGGGCCGACCAAAGCGTGCCCCTACTGCGGCGAGCAGATCCTGGTCGCCGCGCAGAAGTGCCGGCACTGCTCGTCGATCCTGACCGGGCCCAACGCCGGGCGCGGCGGCGCGCCGGGCGCCTCCCGGCCGTCGTCGAGCGACGGCACCACGGCCCTCGTCCTGGGCATCATCGGGTTGGTGCTCTTCTGCATTCCTCTGCTGCCGGTGATCATGGGCATCCTGGCCATCAAGTACGGCCGCTCCGCCCAGAAGGAGCAGTCGCAGCAGGGCACGGGCACGGCCGGCCTGGTCCTGGGCATCATCGCCCTGGGGCTGGGGATCATCTTCGGCGGGCTCCAGTGCATCGGGTTCCTGGCGGGAGTCGCGGAGGGCTAGACGCATGCAGGTCCAATGTCCCGGTTGCGGCAAGACGCTCAACGCTCCGGACGCCCTGGCCGGCCGGGTGGTCAAGTGCCCCGGTTGTGGCGGCCAGATGCAACTGCCGGAGGCCGAGGTCCCGGAGGCCGCCCCGCCACCGGCTCCGGCCCAGGCCCCGACTCGGGTGCCGACCCGGGCGCCGGCGCCCTCCCCCGCCCCGCCGCCGAGGCCCGGGTCCAAGCGCATGACTGGCGCCACCGGCACCAAGCCCTGTCCGTACTGCGGGGAGGCCATCCAGGCGACCGCCGTCAAGTGCCGGCACTGCGGCGAAACGCTGAGCGCCCCGCGCCGGCGTCAGCAGATGGCCGGCGGGCAGTTGGTGGCCAGCTATCAGGCCGGCATGCGCGGACTCAGCGTGGCGCTCATCGTCCTCGGGCTCCTGGCCATTCTCCGCGGAGTGGTCGGACTGGTGATGCTCCGTCGTCTGATGGGCGAACTCGGCCCTGAAGAGGGAGCGATCACTCCGATGCTCATGGTCGTGATGGCGGTGATCCTCGGCGTGGGGGCCATCTATTTCCTGCTGGGTTTCTTCGCCTGGCGCCTGCACAACTGGGTCAACTGGCTGGTGGGCATCGTCAGCGGCCTGGGTGTGGTCTTGAGCGGGCTGGGGCTGGTCGCCATGGGCGGCATCGACATCGGCACGGCGGTCGGGCTGGTGGTGATGCTCGCCTTGCTCATCACCTGCTTCCTCAACATCAGCAAGCGCTCCCGCCTGCGGGCCGCCGGGATTGACCCCCGGGCCGCCGCCGGCCGGCCCCGTGCGGCGCCCGCCTCCTCCGCCCGCGGCAGAACATCGGCGCGGGCCGCCGCGCCAGGCAGAACGCGCTCCAGGATCAGGAGGTAACCGCCCATGCAGGTCCAATGCCCGTCCTGCTCGAAGATCATTCAGGCGAGCGAAGCGGACGCCGGCCGCGTGATTTCCTGCCCAGGCTGCGGCGGGCAGATGCAGCTGCCGCCGGCCAGGATCGAGGCAGCCCCAGCGGCGGTCGATCAGGGGGCGATGCCGGCCCAAGGGCAGGGCGAGACCAAGGCCTGCCCGCAGTGCGGCGAGACCATCCTGAAGGTTGCCAAGAAGTGCAAGCATTGCGGCTCATTCGTACTGGGGGCCGCCGGCTCCACAGTTCGTCAGGGCAGCAAGTTCTCCCCGAAGGCCCGCATGAAGCGGGCACAGGCTGGTGACGGGACCACGGCTCTCGTCTTCGGCATACTGGGGCTTGTGCTGTGCGGGCCGATCTTCGGGACCATGGCCATCATCTACGGAATGGGAGCCAGAAAGGCGGATCCCAATAACGTCCCGGCACTCATGGGCATCATCCTGGGGATAATCGCCTTGTCTCTGACCGTCCTCCTGGGGCTCATGATGGTACTGAAGGGGTAATAGCGCTTGAGATTCTCCTGCTCCTGCGGCCAGTCGATCACCGTCCCGGACGAATACGCCGGGAAGAAGGGCCTGTGTCCGGGCTGCCGCAAGGTCCTGACCGTGCCCTCCCCCGTCGAGGCGGCGGCGGGGACGGTGGCGGCACCCGTGGCCGTGCCCGCGGCCGGTTCGGCCGGGGCCGCCGGCGGCACCTGCACGGTCTGCCAGACGACCATCGCCACCGGTGAGGCCGCCACGGCCTGCCCGGAATGCCGGCTGGCCTACCACGCCGAGTGCTGGCAGGAGAACGGCGGCTGCGCCACCTACGGCTGTCCGGCGGCGCCCAAGACCGTCAAGGCTGCGGCTCCGACCGGCGCCGAGGCCGCCCGCCAGGGCTGGGGCGACACCAAGAAGTGCCCCTACTGCGGCGAGACCATCCGGGCGGCGGCCCTCAAGTGCAAGTTCTGCAACGAGGTCTTCGCCACGGCCGACCCGATCACCACCGGCGACCTGCGCCGGGAGCAGGCCCGCAAGCTCGAGCGCAGCACCGACCGGACCAAGGCGGTCATCTACTTCGTGGCCAGCATGCTCTCCTGCGGGGCGCCGATCACGGCCGTGATCGGCGGGGTCTGGATCTTCCGGGACCGCCGGCACTTCAGGGCCATGGACCCGACCGACCGGGTCATGGTCATAGGCGGCTTCGGGGTCAGCTGCCTGGTCTCGCTGATCATGATCGTGGGGATAATTGCCGCGGCCGCCTCCTGACCCCCGGGACGGGGGCCGGGGCGCCGGTCGCTTGAAGGGCGGATAGCTTGGAAGCCGAACCGATCATCCAGGGCACCAAGGACCACGAGGGCCGGGTCTGTCCGGTCTGCCAGACGGCCGTTCACGAGGGCGAGGTGCTGCACCAGTGCGCCTCCTGCGGCGCGGTCAGCCACGAGCGCTGCTGGCGCCAGTCATCCGGCTGTCAGAGCTACTTCTGCCGCCGGTCCGGCCGGGCCCAGTCCGGGGGCCGCCCGGAGATCAGCATCAGCCGCGAGGACACCGACCGGCTCAAGCCCGAGCAGCTGCTGCCGTCCACCACCAGTTACCCGGCCGGCCGCGAGGGCCGGTATCCCAAGAGGTACTCGAAGCTGGCCATCATCGCCCTGCTGATCACGGTGATATCGGTGGGACTGCTGGGCTGCGTCGGCATGGTCCTGGCCGCCGTGGCGCTGGGACTCATCGCCAACAACTCGATCCTCAAGGGCCGCTGGGTGGCGGTCTCGACCATCCTGCTCAGCGTGGTCCTGCTGCTGGGTTGGGGACTGGTCCTCTACCTGGCGCCCTGGAATGTGGGCCGCCTCCAGGATATCCACTTCCGGGAGTCGTCCGAGGGGCTCAAGGACGTGCCCGAGCCCATCCGAAGCTCGATGCGCGCCAATGTCCTGGTGCGCACCTCCGCGCGGGGGCTGCTCGGCCGCGTGATGATCGGCAGCGGCGTGATCGTGTCACTGGCCCCCGAGGGCACGCTGATCCTCACCAACCGCCACGTGATCGACCCCAAGTACAAGGAGAACCACTCCGACCCGCCGTCCGAGGCGGAGATCGAGGTGTTCTTCTGCGGGCAGGAGAAGGTCTCCGCCCGGGTCAGGTGGTTCCATCCCAACGGTGCCGACCTGGCCCTGCTCGAGTGCCGGCCGGCCGACGTGACGACCCCGGCCGCCGTGCCGTTCAAGCTGCCGGCCCACGCCCCGGTCGGCACCGAGGTCTTTGCCGTGGGCAACCCCATGGAACTGGGCTGGACCTATACCAAGGGGGTCATTTCCAATGTCCGCGCGGTGACGGTCAACGGCAAGGACCTGCGCGTCTTCCAGACCCAGACGCCCATCAACGAGGGCAACAGCGGCGGGGGGCTCTACGACTCGGCCGGCACGCTGGTGGGCATCAACACCTGGACCCAGAGCAAGGGCGTGGCCGAGGGACTGAGCTTCGCCATCGCCGTGGATCACGCCTCCGAGGTCCTGACGCCGATGCTCGCGCCGCGGCCGCCGGCCGAGGCCCAGCCGGCCGGCCCGGGGACGGTCATCCCCAGGCTGCCGCCGGTCCCCGTCCCGCCGCCCGGTCCGGGCACCACGACCACCCCCGCGCCCGTGGTGCCGCCCGGCGGTTCCGGGGCCTCTTCCCCGGAGGGCGCGCGGTGAGCTCGCCCGTCCGCCTCCGGCGGCTGATGGCCGACTACAAGCGCTTCACCGAGGCCTTCAAGGATCACCCGCGCATCTCCATCCGCTCGGTGTTCGGCAATCCGCCGGAGAAGTACGAGCTGGAGTACAAGGTGAAGAGCCTGGTCAGCCGCGGCGGCAACATCGAGATCAAGGACTCGCACGTGGTCGAGATCTGCCTGCCGCTGGGCTACCCGCGGCAGGCGCCGGTCTGCCGGATGCTCACTCCGGTCTTCCATCCCAACATCGCGCCGCACGCCATCTGCATAGGCGACCACTGGGCCGCCGGCGAGGCGCTGGTCCACCTGGTGGTGCGCATCGGCGAGATGCTCGCCTACCAGAGCTACAACATCAAGAGCCCGCTCAACGGCGAGGCCGCGCGCTGGGCCGACACCCATCGCGGGCAGCTGCCGACCGACCCGGCGGACCTGAGCCCCAAGGTCCGGCCCGAGGAGGTGTCCGTCGACGGCCAGGCCGCCTCGACGGCGCTGCCGGTGGCCAAGGTGATTCCGGTGGCGCGGGCCGTGCCAGTGGCGGCCCCCGGAACGGTTCAGCCCGCAGCTCCGGCGACCGCCGTCCCGGGCATTCCGGTGGCCAGGGCCGTGCCCGTGGCCCGTCCGGAGGCCCCCGCGGCTCCGGCGCCCTCCCCCGCCCGCGTGGCAGCCGCCGGCGGGCTGGTCAGGGCCACCTGTTCGAGCTGCGGACGTTCGCGAATCCTGCCCGGAAACAGCCCGGCCGCCGCCCAGACGCGCTGTGTCTACTGTGGCGGCCCGGTGACCGTGGCGCCGGCAGGGTGAGCGT
The DNA here is from genome assembly GCA_022703445.1 of Planctomycetota bacterium. Classification (GTDB taxonomy): domain Bacteria; phylum Planctomycetota; class SZUA-567; order JAKLDR01; family JAKLDR01; genus JAKLDR01. Next base: position 18,056 of record JAKLDR010000045.1, read on the forward strand.
AAGATCAAGGAGAACCGAGATGCAGATTCAGTGCCCCAACTGTGCGAAGATGCTCGATGTCCAGGAGGCCCAGGCTGGCCAGGTGGTCGCCTGCCCTGGATGTCAGGGGCAGATGCAGGTGCCGGCGGCCTCAGCTGTGGAGCAGGCCGTTGTCCCGTTGCTGCCGACAGGAGGGGCTGAGCCAACCAAGAAGTGCCCGTTCTGTGGAGAGACGGTTCTCAAAGTTGCCAGGAGGTGCAAACACTGCAAGGCGGACATGCCCGAAGGCTGTGATGGCGAGTCGGTGCGCGCCCGACTGACAATGAAAGAGAAGAAACTGGCCGAGCAGTTATCCGCAGGGCAGATGCCGGTGTTCAATTGGCCCAGACTCCGGACCCTCACCATCGTGCTTGCAGGAGTCTCGGTGCTGCTTCTGCTGATAACAGTGCTCTCTTTCGCGGCCAAGAACGATGACTGGGTGGCTCTGGGGGTTCTGGGGGTGATCAGCCTTATCATCCTTGGCATCTGCCTGTTGGTGGCCTTCATAAACGACATGCAGATGATGGCCTGTTCGCACCGGAAGACTCCCGAGAAGGCTCTGAAGGCCTTTATGTACTCCCTGGCGCGCGGCAAGTATGAGTGTGCCTATGCCTGCCTGTTGGATGGTGACAAGGATGAACTGGAGCGCGTTCGCAGGAGCATCCCAAACGTTTCGGTCAGCGAGGCGCGAGTGTCCTTTGCGGACTGCACCGGGTTCATGACCTACTGGAAGGAACTCCTGCGACCGACAGGGCTTCAGATGCGTCGGGCGGTCCTCAGCAACTTCAGGCTGGTGCGCACGCAGGGGGACTATGCGGTGGCCAGCGTAGCCATCAAGATAGAGAGTTATCCCTGGCCCCTGTTGCTGGCGTTGCCCCTGGCGCTGTTGCCAGTGGCCATTGTCATCAGCGTGATAACCAAACGGGAGACCTTCGAGGTTTCGAAGCTCCTCCGCAAAGCCGAGGATAAGTGGTACCTGGTCAACGGCGAACTCGACTCGATGGAGGACCGGTCCATCGATTTGGTCGCCAAAGGCGGGGCCTTCACCACGGCCTGAGCCGCACCGATACCCCCTCGCCGACTTCCGACCGCCGATCAGCGGTTGTTCGCTGTCACGTTGAGCCCCGCCGGTGCCGACTCGGCGATGCCCCGCGTCTGGGTCGGGACGGCCTGATCGTCCAGGCACAGATTCCCCGTCACCACGCAGCCGCGGTGGTCGGTCAGGCTGATGCCTGCGAACTCCCCGGGCGCGCGGCGGGAGTTGCTCCGGCAGATGTTGCCCTGGATCACGGCGCCGACGGCCCGGTCGGCGTCGATGCCGTGTCCCCCGTTGTCCGCGCAGACGTTGGCGGCCACCACGTTGTACATGTCCGGATCGGACAGCCCACCGATGCCGTGGCCGCCGTTGCCGGTGAAGACGCTGCCGCGCACCGTGGTGTGGGACACCCGCAGGCAGAAGAAGAGCCCGTCGCGGGTGTTGCCCCGGCCGAAGTTGTCGGCCCACACGCTTTCGGTCAGGCCCGTGCCCGGATGGAAGCCGTGGCCGGCGCAGTTCTCCACGGTGCAGCCCGAGACCAGCGCGCCGCGCCCGCCCTGGACGCCGATGCCGTCGCCCGGCCAGTTGCGCACGTTGACGTTCAGAACGCGGAGGTTTTCAGCCCGGCGGGAGTGGATCGCGGCGACCACGAAATCGCACTTCTCGCGCCGGGGCCGGGGGATGCCCCCGTCGATGGTCAGGTCGGCGATGGTCACGTCGCGCACGCACCGCAGCCAGAACGCCGGGAACCAGTTGGCGGCGAAGGCGTGCCGCTCTGTGAGGAAGCGGTACTTGCGCTCGCCGTGGAGCACTTCCAGACCCAGCTCCCGGCCGCGGATCGCCGTGACGATGCAGTGGCTGGCCCACCAGCCCTCGCACTCGTCGTCGCCCAGGTAGATCTCGTCGCCGACCCGCAGCCCGCGCACATGGCGGAGCCGGACGGAGCGGCTGGCGCCGTGGCTCGGCCCGGCCAGCGCTATGACGGCCTCGCGCGGCCTGGCCAGCACCGTCGCCGGCCCCTCCCCGCGGATCCTGACCCCCGAGCGCAGCTCGATGCTCCGGCGCAGGAGGTGCCGGCCCGGCGGCACCCGGACGGTTCCGCCGCCGGCCGGCAGGGCGTTGACCGCCTCCTGGATCCCGGCGGTGGTCGAACGTGGCGAGGCGAAATCGGCGGCATCGAGCGCGGCGCTCATCATGGCTGGGCCCTCCGACGGCATGATACGGCATGCCGGGAAGGCCGCAAGAACCGGGGGCGTGCCGGAGAGTGTGCGGGGCTGCGGGTGTGTGAGTATGTCGTGCGGGGCTATGGGGGCGGTACTTGTCCGGGAACCCACGCACCCACATACTCACATACCCACACACCCTCCCGTTTCCACCGCTACACGTGGCCGCTACGAACGGTACCCGCAGCCCACGCTCATCTTGCCTTCGACGACCAGGTGGCGCTCGAAGCGCAGCATCTGGCCCACGGCCGGGATGTAGATCTTGAGGCCGCAGCCGGCCAGCAGCTCCGGCTCAGGGCTGCCGCCGCCCGCCTTGGTCGCGCCTGGCGCCGGCTTGGAGGCGGTGGCGGAGCGCTCCACCAGCCTGGCCAGCTCGCGCTCGTCCATGTTGGCCTCCAGGGCCTGCTGGCGGCCCATGTAGCGGGCGTTGCGGAGCTCGGCCTCCCTCCTTAGCCCGGCGACGGCCGCCGTCTCGGCGGGCGCAGCGTTGCTGCGGACCTCCGGGGCGGGCGGGACGACCGGCGCGCTGAAATCCTTGACGGGCTTGAGGGTCCCCGTGAAGTCGGCCAGCCGGAGCTTCTTGGGCAGGTAGAGCGAGTACATGGCGTGCATGACCGGCACGTTCACCCTGGGCAGTTCGGCGGCGAACTGGCCCCGGCGCTCGAAGTTCCGGCCGGCCAGCAGGTAGACGACCTCCACCGGAAAGGAGCGGACCTGGCCGTCCGCCGAGACGTCCAGGGGTACCAGCACCTTGCCCTCCTCCCCGGCCAGCGGCTGGACCGCCCGGTCGGCCACGAAAGCCCCCCAGAGCTTCGCCCCGGCCGGCAGCGCCAGCTCCAGGTGCTGCTGGCTGACGTTGCGGATCTCGTAGATGGCCCGGGTCATGGCCGCCCCCTCCTCGGTCCAGAAGCTGATGGCGTTGACCGAGTCGCAGGTGGCCGCCAGGGCGGTGAGGCCCGCGTGGCGCACCGCCTTGATGCGCACGCCGGCGGCCGCGGCCGGCCCGAGCCGGAAGACGCTCAGGCTCCCGCGCCCGTCGCCGGCGGCGCCGAGCTCCGCGGGCAGGGCCTTGGGCGTCAGGCGCTCGACCGACTCCGCGCCCGGGAAGGACAGCTCGAAGTCGGCCGGCGCGCTCACGGCCACGACGGCCTCCTCGCTGGCCGCGCCCGAGAGGCGAACCGGCGCCAGCAGCCCCTCCGCACCCGTCGAGGCCCCGGCCGGAAGCTCGGCGCGCAGGGACAGCGACCCGCCCGAGCGTTCCGGGCGGACCAGCCGCACCTCGACCGTGCCGTCCTTGGCCTCCCAGCCGGCCACGTTGCTGCCGTGCAGGGCCACCACCTTGGCCCCGGCCGGCAGGCGGCAGACCAGCCCGTCGACCTTGCCGGCGTCGAGCGAATACTGGAGGCTGGCCGCCAGGGACAGGCCGCGTCCGCTGAGGGCGTAGAGCGCCGAGCTCTTCGCGGCCATCCGGACGGCGGCGTCGCCCAGGGGCGCGGCCGCCAGCGCCGACCAGTAGTCGGCCCGGATCTGGGCGCCCTCGCCGATGAGCAGCTGGCGCTCGAAGCGGTAGGTGCGCCCCCCGTTGGGGACGGCCACGCTCAGCGAGGCCAGGCCGGTGATGCCGGCCAGCTCCTCCTGCCCGAAGCCGGTGAGGTTGAGGCGCCGGCTCTCGGGGCGCGGCCCGGCCGGGGCGGCGTCCTTGGCGCTGTTCTCCAGGTAGTACTGCCGAAGGTAGGCGCGGTTGTTCCAGTTGTCGCGGATGGCCTTCTGGAACTCGCCGTTGACGTCCAGCGACTCGTTGGACAGGCGCACGCTGGCCTGGGCGTTGGCCGCGGCTACCTGCTGGTCGAAACTCTGGACGGCCTGGACCAGGTCCCGGTCGCCGGGGTTGGCCTGAGCGGCCTTGCGGACCTGTTCCGCGTCGCGGGACTCGATCACCAGGGCGAAGGAGTCCACCCGCCGGAGGCTGCCGGAGAAGTCCTCCAGCTGGATGTCCTCCGGGACCGAGATCGAGACCATGGCCTGCATCACCGGGATGTCCACCTCGGGCAGCGCGGCCTCGAACCGGCCTTTGGCGCCGAAGGCCTCGCCGGGGACCATGTAGACCAGCTCGACGGCGAAGCCCCGGCTGGCCGTGGCCCCCGAGCAGCTCAGCGGCACCAGCACCTTGCCGCCTTCGGCGAGCGACGGGCGCACCGGCCCGCCGGCCACGTAGGTGCTCCAGACCTTGGCCGCCGCGGGCAGCTTGACCTCCAGGTGCTGCCGGCGGGCGTTGCGGACGCTGTAGACCGCCTTGACCACCGAGCGCCCGTCGGAGGTGCGGACCATGAGCAGGTTGAGGCTGTCGCAGGTGGCCTCCAGGGTCTCGATCTCCGGGTGGCGCACCAGGGTCAGCCGCTGCCGGGAGGGCAGCGCGTCGTAGCGGAAGGCCCGCGCCACGGCCGCCGAACCGGCCGAGGCCAGGGTCTCGGGGAGCCCGCGCGGGTCGATCTCCATCCCGCCCTCCACGGTCAGTTCCTTAATCTCCACCGCGCCGCCGGCGGCCACCGCGCCGTAGCCCCACTGGCGCACGGCGCCCTCGAGCGCCGGCACCTCCATGCCCGCCTCCGCCCCGGAGAGTGTCCGGCGGTGGTGGACTACCAGGCGGTGCTCGCCGGAAAACGGTCCGGGGGCCTGGATGACCAGGCGGCCGGCAGCCGCCTCCCAGTTGCGCACGCAGTCGCCGTCCACCTGGTCGACGGACACGCCCTCGGGCAGGATGAAGGCCAGCCGGCTGACGTCGCGGCCGTCGATGCGCACGCTGTAGGCCGTGCGGCCGGCCAGGTAATCGCCCTGGATGGTGTAGAGCGTCTCGGTCCTGGCCGCGGTGCGGGCGGAGGCCGCCACCTCGGTGGGCCGGGGGAACCAGGTCAGTTCCAGGCGGTCGGACGGCGGCAGGACGATCCTGGCCGCCGTGCCCTTGGCCCCGCCCAGCATCTCCACGATGGCCGGCGGCGCGGCCTGGACGACGTAGCCGGCCTTGCCCAGCTCGAAGTCCACGGAGGTCAGAATGCCCCGGGGCAGGGCCAGCGACAGCTTGCGCTCGGCGGTCAGCGGCAGGGCGTAGGTTATCTCCGCCAGGTGCCGTCCGGAGCCGCGCATGATGATCGCCGGCCGGCCGTCGATCAGGTCCATGCGCGCCGGGCTGCCGTCCAGGCGCGCCTCGATCAGGCTGACGCCGGTCGGCAGCACCGGGACGCGGCTCTCCTTGAGGTTGCCCGGGCCGGCCATCTCCACCGCCAGACGGACGGTGGCGCAGTCGTCGCCGGCGGTGACCTTGGCCTTCACCGAACTGATGGCGTAGGCGTCCGGAGAGGACGAGCCCGCCATCCAGGCCCGGGCCTGCATCCCGCCGTAGAGAGCGCCTCCCACCGCCGCGACGACCGCCACAACCACGATAGTCCTCTTCAGCCAGGCTCGCATGTGCCGCTCCTTTCATTCCCCCGGTGCCGGCCCGCGGAGGCCCCTCCGCCGCGGAACCGCTCCACCCACGACTATACCGGCTGCGCGCGCCCTTCCCCGTAACCGGCCGGTAACTCCACGACCGTTTCCGGTTGCGCCCGCCCGACGGACGGAGAGAATCCGGCCGGGAGAAAAGAACGATGCCAGTCAACTGCGAGCTCGAGTTCGGCCGGGAGTCGCTGCGCCTGAGGCTGCCCGACGGCGCTGACGTGCTGGCCATGAAGGGCGGCGCGCCCCTGGCCGATCCCGGGCGGACCGTCCGTGAAAGCCTGGCGCGGCCGGTGGCCGGGCCGGGGCTGGCCGAACTGGCGCGCGCCCGCCGCGGAGCCGGGGCGCCGCTCACCGCCGCGGTGGTCATCAGCGACAACACCCGGCCGGTTCCCTACCGGGGCGCGGACGGCATCCTCGAGCCCATCCTCGAAATCCTCCGCGCCGGCCGGGTGGAGCGCATCGTAATCCTGGTGGCCAACGGCACCCACCGGGCGCTCGCCGACTCCGAGCTGCGGGCCATGCTCTGTCCGGCGGCCTTCGCGCCGGGCGTCGAGGTGGTCAACCACGTCTGCACCGACCGCGCGAGCCTCAAACTCCTCGGCCGCACCGCGCGCGGCACGGACGCCTGGATCAACCGGATCTACGCCGAAGCCGGCCTGAAGATCCTCACCGGCCTGGTCGAGCCGCACTTCATCGCCGGGGCCAGCGGCGGGCCCAAGGCGGTCTGCCCTGGGCTGGTCGGCGAGGACGTGACCCGGGTCTTCCACGGCCCCGCCCTGCTGGCCGACCCGCGCTCCACCAGCCTGCGCCTGGACGACAACCCCTGCCAGGACGAGGCCCGCGCGGTGGCCGCCATGGCCGGATCGGACTTCATCGTCAACGTCACCCTGGACGGCGCGCGGCGGGTCACCGGGGTCTTCTCCGGAGAGCTCGGCGCGGCGCACGCCGCCGCCGTCGGGCACCTCCTGGCCGTAGCCGGCGTTCCCTTCGAACGGGAGTACGACCTGGTCGTGACCCACGCCGGCTTCGTGGGCGTGAACCACTACCAGACGGCCAAGGCGGCCGTGGAGGGCGTCAAGGCCGTGCGGCCCGGCGGCCGGCTGGTGATCGCCGCGAACCACACCGAGGCAGAGCCGGTGGGCAGCGCCAACTACCGCCGCGCCCTGCGTTGCCTGGCCGAGTCCGGCCCCGAGGGCCTGGTCCGCAAGATGCTGGCCCCCGGCTGGGAGTTCATCCCCGAGCAGTGGCAGGCCCAGCTCTGGGCCCAGTCGCTGGCGAAGCTCGGGACGCCGGCCAACCTGACCTACTGCAGTCCGCGCCTGACCGGAGAGGCCTTCCGTGCCGCCGGCCTGCCCGGCACCGACGGCGGCGACGGCCTGGCGTCGGCCGCGGGAGCGTCCGCCCGCGACCTGGCCGAGGCCATGGTCCAGCGGGCCGTCGACCGCTTCGCCGCCGCGAGCCCCGGCGGGCGCGTCGCCGTCCTGGCCGACGGCCCCTACGGGGTGCCGGTGCCCGCCAAGGGGGAGCGGCCGTGAGCCAGGCGCCGCTCGCAGCGCTCGACGCGGCCTTCGTCGCGGAGATGCGCCGCCGCGCCGAGGAGGCCGTCGTTCCGGTCATGGAGCGCATCTACGGCCACGGCCGGACGCGCATCCCCGACTCGTTCCGCCCGGAGCTCAAGCCCATCGAGCGGATAGTGGTCTTCTACGACTACATGGCCTGCGGCATATCGGTGCTGGCTGCGCTGGCCGCCAGGGGCGACGAGCGGGCCTGGCGCCTGACCGGGATCATCCGTAACAACATGGAGCACTACCGCCGGCGCATCCACGGCCGCTGGCTCCTGCCCAGCGGGGAGCGCTGGACGGTGCCGCTCCGCCGGCTGCTCTTTCATCTGGCGCTGGCCTACAGGCAGCTCGAGCCGCGGCTGTCCGCCGGTCAGCGTCGCGACCTCCGTCGCCTCGTGGAGGGGCAGGTGGCCGCGGCCATCGAGCACAACGACGGCTTCCACCCCGGCGAGCGCAATCTGCACCTGGGGTTCGCCAACAACCACACGGCCATCTTCATGCAGGGCATCTGGCACTGCGGCCTGGCCTTCCGGCGCGCGGGATGGGCGCGGCTGGCGCGCGAGTTCGCGGAGCGCTTCTACGCCTCGGGCCATCCCGACGGCTACTGGGAGGAGAACACCAACCCGGCGCGCGAGGGCGGGCCTTCGGCGGTCTACACGCCCCTGACCGCCGGGAGCCTCTTCGACGTCCTCGGCGGGGCGCGCGCGCCGCGCGGGAAGTTCCTGCGCGCCGGGCGCTTCTTCCGGTCCTTCCTGACCCACGACGGCGCGATGATCCCGCTGGCCGACGAGCGCACCAACGCCCACAGCCGGCACTCGGCCTACGGGCTGGCCCTGCACTCGCTTACCCCCGAGGGCCGCGGGCACATCGTGCGGCTGCTGGGTTCGCTCGACTACGGCGCCGAGAGCCCCGAGAGCCTGGCGGTGCTCCATCACGAGCTGGGCCTGATGCGCCCAGGGCGGTGCGCCGAGCCGGAGTACCGCCGGGACGGCAGCTTCCGCATCAGGCTGCCGCTGGGCGTCGTCCGGCGCGGCGGCTGGATGGCGGCCGTCTCGGGCATGCGGGCCCTCAACCGCGTGCGCAACCCCGGCAGCGACTACGCCCTGGACCAGCAGGCGCTGGTCTTCCTGGCGCACCGGGATGCCGGCGTGGTGCTCCCGGGCACCAAGTCCAAGAACGACCCGGAGTTCTCGACCATCCGGATCGGCCGCGACGACGGCTATCCGGTGGACACCGGAACCCTGGCCATGGGCGAAGGCTGGGCCGAGGCCCGGCTGCGCTACGCCCGTTTCGAGGCCATGGCCCGCTGGGACCTCCGCGGCCGGCGGGCGCGCCTGACGCTGTCCACCGACGACCGCCGCGAGGTCGTCACCGCCCTGCCGATCCGTACTCCCCGGAGCATCCGCACGGACGCCGCCTTCCGCGTGGTCGAACTCCGGGGATTCTCGCCGTACTCGGTGGGCAACCTGGCCGAGCCGGTGACCGCGGCCCGGTTCGCCTGGAAGAAGCGGCTGACCGTGGAGTTCGAAGCGCCCTGACTCTGGCTCCGGGCGTTGCGAACGACAGGGGAGCGTGTAACATATCGCTCAGTTGGTGAGGAGTCTGTGATGATCAGGGTCATCTCCGCCGTTGCCCTCCTGCTGCCGGCCCTCCTCCTGGCCGGCGGCGCCGCCTGCGGCGAGGTTCGCAACGTCAAGATCCTCACCGACGGCTCGCTTGACTGGTCCTCGCCCGAGGCGGTTGCCAAGGCCACCCTCAAGGGCGAGACCGACGAGGCCAAGATCCTCAACTTCTGGACCTGCTACCGCCGGACCATGTGGCACTACCACGAGTGGCCGGAGCGCCGGGACTTCGGCGTCAGCATCCTAAGCGAGGGCTGCACCCTGTGCGGCTCGCACGCAGCCCTGCAGATGCTGGTGCTCCGGGCCGGCGGCTACAAGACCCGGCCGTGCTTCATCAAGGGCAACGGGCACACGCTGATCGAGGTCTTCTACGGCGAGAAGTGGCACGCCCTCGACGCCATGACCGCCTTCTACGTCTACAGCCGCGGCGAGCCGCGCTACATCCTGGGGCTCGAGGAGATGAAGGCCGACCCCAGCCTGGTCAGCAAGGCCATGGAGGAGAAGCGCGCCCCGGACGTCTTCTTCGCCTGCGCCCGCGAGCCGGAGATCAAGAAGACCAAGACGCTGCCCTGGAGCCACTTCCACCCGCTGCCGCAGACCATTGAGTACTTCGCGGTCGGCGCCCAGGAGGGCTCGGTCGGCAAGGAGGGCGACGCCTACGGCGGCTCTTTCACGCCCGGCAAGATGAACCTCAACCTCAAGCCCGGCGAGAGCATCACCCGCACCTGGGACTACGAGGTCGGCCGCTACCCGGAGCGCTTCGCGTACTCCCAGAACGCCGAGGTCGGCCCCTACCACCGCTGCGGGCACAACGACGAGTTCGACAAGGTCAACCTCCCCTACTGGGAGCCGTACCTCAAGGAGAACCTGCTCGAGGTCAAGCGCTGCTACCGCTACTTCGCCAACGGCCGCTACGACCGGAAGCTGCCGGCCGAGCAGCTCCTGGCCGCGGCCGGCGCCAAGAAGGGCATCAGGCTCGACGGCGGCTCGCTCGCCGCCGACGGCGCCGAGCCGGGGAGTCTCGACCTCGAGACGGCCTTCCCCTACATCATCTGCGACGGCGATGTGACCGTCAGCTACACCCGCCCCGCCGAGGGCGACGAGGTTTCGCTCTACATCCTCGAGAAGGCCGGCCCGCGCAAGGTCTGGACTGCCGCCAAGACCGGTGAGGCCACCGAGACCGCCAAGCTCGGGCGCTTCGACGACCAGAAGGTCAACCTGCACAAGTACGCGCTGCGCTTGGTCGTGGGCGGCACCGCGCGGGTCAGGTCGGCGCTCGTCTCCACCGTCTTCATGCACAACATGTTCGCGGGGCCGTTCCTGGTGCCCGGCAGGAACAAGGTGACCGTTACCGCCGACAACCCCGACGAACTCGCCAAGCAGCCGGTGACCGTGACCTACACCTGGCTCGAGGGCGAGGGCTGGAAGGACGAGAAGACCGCTGCCAAGACCCTGGACAAGTCGCCTCTGGAATTCGAGATCGAGGTCAGGGGGCCCAGGCACCCCCGGATGCGCTCGGTCCGGATAGAGGCCAGGTAGGACACCGCGCCATGCCCGAGGCCGAATCCACCACCTCCACCGCCTCCGGCAACCCGATGGAGTTGCTCAGGGAGATGGTTTCCTTCCTGCTGGCCAAGCGGGTGCTCTCGGCCGACGACGTCAGGCGGGTGCTGAAGCTGCAGGGGCGCATCGACCGGCGCTTCGGGTCGTTGGCCGTCCTCAAGGGCTACGTCTCGCCCCACGACATCATCTACATCCTCTACAAGCAGCTGGATTCGGACGTGAAGGCCGGCGACGTGGCCGTCCGGCACAAGCTCATGACCCCGGCGCAGGTCAAGGAAGTCCTGCTGCTCCAGACCAACCCGGCGCGGCTCTTCCTGGAGATCCTGATCCGCACGCGGACCATCCTGGCCTCCAACCTGCAGCTGGCCATGCGCGAGTTCTACAAGCAGAAGGCCGCGGCCGGGAAGGTGCCGGCGGGCCACCTCATGGACGTGCAGGACCTGATCAAGCCCACCCGGCAGTCCCGGCTTGACGCCGACAGCCTCAAGTTCCAGCTCAAGCGCCTCCGGGAGCTGGCCGCCCTCCCCGGCGTCGTGCACCGGGTGCTCGGCCTGCTGCAGAATCCGCACGTGGAGATGCAGGAGGTGGCCCAGGTCATCGAGGGCGATCCGGGCCTGTCCATCCGGCTGCTGCGCCTGGCCAACTCGGCCTTCTTCGGCCTGTCCAGCAAGGTCGGCACGGTCCACAAGGCACTGATCACGCTCGGCGTCAAGAACGTCCAGAAGACCATCATCACCGCCTCGGTGCTCGAGAAGTTCAACGCCATCGGGCAGCAGGAGGCCGGCGACTTCTGGCGGCACGCCCTGCTGACCTCGCGCTGGACGCACCGCCTCCTCGAGCTGCGGAACTTCCGCGGCGAGCTCCTGGACGACGGGGTCATGGCCGGGCTGCTCCACGACACCGGCAAGCTGGCCATCTGGCAGTACTTCCCCGAGGCCAACGCTGAAATCAAGGGTTTGGTCAAGTCCGGGGCTCCGACCGAGGAGGCCGAGCGGGAGGTTCTGGGCATGCCCCACGCGGAGATCGGGGCCTTCCTCTTCCAGCTCTGGAACTTCCCGGCCGGGCTGCTCCAGGCCGCCTGCTACCACCACGCGTCGACGGCCGTGCTCGGCGGGCTCAAGGATATGACCCCGCTGACCGCCTGCGTGAACGCGGCCTGCCGCATCGCCCACCTCCCGGTTATCGCCAGGCCGGAAGCGGACGGCGGGGACGAGGGAGGCGAGATGCTGGACGCCTCGTCGCTGGACCAGGAGTTCCTCGCCTTCCACGGGGTCAACGCCGACGCCCTGGTCATGGCGGCCCCGCAGGTCATGAGCGAGGCCGAGGAGATGCTGTCGAGCTTCCTGTCCCAGGCTCCCGCCACATGAGAGCCCTGCTGCTGGCCGCCGCCCTGGTGGCCGCGGCCGTCCCGGCCACTGCCGGTGAAGACTCCTGGTGGAACCCGGCCTGGGCTGCCCGGCGCACGTTCGAATGCACCGGCACGCGCTCGGAACTGGCCGGCGACGAGGTCGGCGTCGTCGAGTTCCTTACCGGGGGGCTGGCCGCCGCCGACGGCCGCGACGTGCGCGTCCTGGCCGCCGGAAGCTCCAAGCCTCTGCCGGTCAAGGTGCTGGCCGCCGGCCCCGGCGACTGCCTGCGGGTCTGCTTCCCTCTCGTCAAGGAGGTCACCGGCTACAGCGTCTACTACGGTAATCCCGCGGCCAGGGAGGGCGAGAGCTTCGAGCCCAGGCGCGGGCTGCTCATGGAGGTCCGGCCCTACCGCGGAGGCCAGCCCGACGGCCTCAAGGGCATGCAGGAGATCGTCAGGAAGGCCGGGCCGCTCCAGGGCTCGGACTTCGTCGACCGGGTCTTCTTCGGCCACAACCCCTTCGGTCCGCGGGACAACTTCGTGGCCGTCTACACCGGCTGGCTGAAGTGCCCCGACGAGGGCGAATACGTCTTCGCCACCAGTTCCGCGGCTGCCAGCTTCCTGCTGATCGACGGCAAGCTGGTGGTCGGCTGGCCCGGCTGGCACGGCGCCGTTCCGGACATCCGCCACAAGGGCAAGGTTGCCCTGACCGCCGGCGTGCACAAGCTCGAATACCTGCACGTCAACGGGGAGGGAGACGGCACCGCCGTGGCCGCCTGGCAGCCGCCCGGCCAGGAGAAGGTGGCGGTCATCCCCGCGGAGGCCTTCACCCGGGTCAGCCGCGGCCGGCAGGCCGACTACGCCCTGAAGGACCAGCCAGCTCCGCTCGACTTCGCCTTCGCGTCCGTCGGCGAAGCCTACCTGGACACCGACACCTACCTGGTGCGGGTCGGTTTCGGCGCCAGGATCGGCTCCGGCGAAGCGCCTGCCGGCGCCAAGCTGGTCTGGGAGTTCGGCGACGGGCAGGCCGGCAAGGGCGCCATGGTCGACCACGTCTACGCGCTGCCGGGCCTCTACAAGGTGACGCTGAAGGCCGAAACGGCCTCGGGCGCTGGTGGCCGCCGGTCCGAATGCAGCCACACGGTCCGCATCGATCGGGACATGGGCCGGGCAGTCGCCGGCAAGTCCGACCGCCTGGCCGATTACGCGGCGCTGGTCGCCGGCTACGACCTGGCGCGCCTGAGCCCGGCGGGGCTCCGAGCCCTGGCCGCCGTCCACAAGGAGGCGGAGCGCGGCAGCGACCAGTTGGCCGTGGCCCGGGCGGTTCTCGCCCGGCCGGCCGGAGAGTTTCCCGACCAGGACTACTTCGACCAGCTGCTTCTGGCGGTCCACGCCCTGCGCGAGGCCGGACGCGGCGAGGAGGCCCGCGCCGAGGCACTGCGGCTGCTGGACGCCGCCGAGAAGCGCTTCCAGGACGACAAACGCGACAACCTCCGCGCCCAGGTCATCCGCGAACGCGGGGACCTCTACTACTACTACGCCAACGATCTGGAAAGAGCCTACAACGAGTACGACAAGGTGGTCAGCCGCTTCCGGGGCCTGGAGGACAACATAGTCCGGGTGACCAAGATCCGGCTGGGCGACATCCACCGCGAGCGCGGCAACTACGAGGAGGCCGAGAAGCGCTACCGGGAGGCCGAGGCCCTGAAGCTCTTCCGGCAGAAGCCCCAGGCCGAGGATCCGCGCCGCGGGGCGCTGGCCCACGTGGCCGAGAGCTACCTCAAGACCCGCGAGTTCGCGGAGTGCGAACGGGCCATCGGCATCTGGGAGTGGGAATACCCCCTCGAGAAGCTGACCGGCTACTCCACGCTGGTGGGCTGCCAGCTGGCCTTCCTGCAGAAGAAGCACGAGGAGGTCGTCAAGCAGGCCGAAACGCTGCTCCGGGTGAACCCCCGCACCGACTTCGCGGGCGAACTGCTGCTCATCGAGGCCCAGTCCCAGCGGGCCATGGGCAAGCCGGACCTGGCCGTCGCATGCCTCAAGCGGATCGTCGAGAAGTACCCGGAGTGCGAGCAGGTGGCCAAGGCCAGGGAACTGCTCGAGCCGCCCAAACCGCCGACGCCCGCGCCGAAGCCGAAGTGAGCGCCCGGCGCCCCCTGCTCTGCGAAGCCCGCTTCGCTGCGCAGGGCGAAGCAGCGCTCCCCCGCCCTGTCGCCTGAAAGGTCATGAACCATGGGCCAGCTTCAGCCTCCCGCCGAGAACGCCGCCGCGCGCATCGACCCCAACATGGCGGTCCGCGATGCGGAAGGCGACATCTGCTGGTACGACCTGGCCGGCCTGACCATCGAGGGCATGGGCTGGTCCGGCACCGAGGGGCCCTATGAGCGGCTGCCGGCGCGGGCTTCGGGAAAGGTTCCCGAGGCGGTCTGGAAGCTCTCCAAGGACTCCGCCGGCATCTGCGCGCGGTTCGTCACCGACGCGACCGCCGTCTACGCGCGCTGGACGCTCAAGGACCCCAATCTGGCCATGGATCATATGCCGGCCACCGGCGTGAGCGGGCTGGACCTCTACGTGCGGAGCGCCGGAGTCTGGCGCTGGGCGGGAGTCGGCCGGCCCAAGGAGTCGCCCACCAACCGGCAGGAGCTGACCCGCGGGCGCCTGGCCGCGGAGCGCCGGGAGTGCCTGATCTACCTGCCGCTCTACAACGGAGTGAGTGCGGTGCAGCTCGGTCTGCCCTCCGCCGCGCGCCTGGAGAAGGCCCCGCCCCGGCCGGCGGGCCGCTCCCGGCCGGTGGTCTTCTACGGCACCTCCATCGTTCAGGGCGGCTGCGCCTCGCGGCCGGGCATGGCTTACCCGGCGATCCTCGGCCGGTGGCTCGACGTGCCGACCGTCAACCTGGGTTTCTCCGGTTCGGCCCGGATGGAGCCGGAGGTGGCGGAGCTGGTCGCCGAGCCGGACGCGGCAGCGTTCGTCCTCGACTGCCTGCCCAACGCCCAGCCGCCCGAGGTCGCCGAGCGGCTCGGGCCCCTGGTCCGCAAGATCCACGCCGCGCACCCGGACGTGCCGGTAGTCCTGGTCGAGAACGTGGTCTACGCGGACGCCCCCCTGGTGGCCGACCGGCGTGAGCGCGTGGAGTCCAGCAACCGGGAGCTCCGCACCGTTCTCGGAGCACTGCGGTCAGCCGGGATGCGCAAGCTGTACCACGTCCCGGCCGAGGGGCTCTTTGGCTCCGACGGCGAGGCCACGGTCGACGGCACCCACGCCACCGACCTGGGCTTCCTGCGCATGGCCGAGGCCATCAGGCCGGAGCTGGAGCGGGCGCTGCGCGAGGGCTGAGGGCCGGCTCAGTCAAGTCTGTCTTGGTCTGCGTTGCGAACGGACGCGCGGAGCACCGCGGCGATCCGCCGGCCTCCAACCGTGCCCAACTCGACCAACTCGAGCCGGCCCACCCGGAGGTGAAGAGATCCCTTCATCCGCGCGGCGGAGAGATCCTCCGCGATCCATAGCAGCTCGGCAGAGACCTGAGCGGTGAACCTGGATTCCCACCGGTCGTACGACAGCGCCGGCTCGAAGTCGATGAGCGCCCCGGTGAAGCGGATCCCGACCCCGCCGCCTCCCGGCGCCGACTGGGCCGTGCCGCCCATGGCGTGCAGCCGCTGGCGGTTGTCGCCGACGGTGGCCAGGCGTGAGAGCAGCCGGCCGTGGGCCTCGACCTGCTCGGCGGTCTTGAGCCCCTCGCCAGGCTCCAGTTCGTAGAAGGCCGCGTCGATGCGCACCTCCGGCCGCGCAGCCTGGGCCATCTCGGCCAGGAGTCGGGCGATGAGCTGGTGCGCCTCAGGCAGGTGATCGACGATCAGCAGGCCATAGCGGTATTCAATGCGCGCACCGCCCACTCCCCAGCTTGCGGGCAGTACCGCTCTCTTGATGCGGTCGTGCAGCGTGTCGACGTGTCCGTGCCCGCCGAGCGG
>JAKLDR010000046.1 GCA_022703445.1 Planctomycetota bacterium
GTCAACGACAACTACAGCCTGGCCGGCTACCTGACCCACGACGAGATGAAGGGCTACCTGCTCCTCGAGAAGAAGCAGGCCGACCTCAAGCTCGACGAGACCTCCCTGCTGGAGAAGATCGCCTCCGGCGGAATGTTCTTCGGCGTCGACCCCGACGCGGTGCACCAGTGTCTGGTCCGGGTCTCCACCCGGGGCGGGGCCCAGTTGCTTGAGATCGCCGCCGGCCGCCGGCCCGAGGACGGCTCCGACGGAACGATCGAGTTCTACATCCAGCCCTCCAGCGAGGAGGCCCGCTACACCAAGGATGCCTCCGGCCGGATCAACTATCAGGAGCTGAACCTGATCGAGAACGTGGCCGCCGACCAGGAGGTGGCCAGGCTGCTGCCGCCGCGCCCCGGGGTCCCCGGCAGCACGGTGACCGGGCGAGAGATCACCCCCCGGTCCGGATCTCCGGTCCGGGCCCGCGCCGGGAAGGGCGTGCGCCTGGGAGGGGTCGGCGACGTCTTCATCGCCGAGATCCCCGGCAGGCTGGTCTACGCCGACGACACCCTGAGCATCAGCCAGGACTACGAGGTCAAGGGCGACGTCGACTACTCGGTGGGCAACGTGGACTTCGTCGGGCGGGTGGTCGTGCACGGCGAGGTGCTCGACGATTTCAGGGTTCGCGGGCTGATGGGCATCGAGATCCGCGGAGCCGTGGGCAAGTGCCAACTGGTCTCGGACGGAGACATCGTCCTGGCCAGCGGCATGAACGGCAAGGCCGCCGGATCCGTGAAGGCCGGAGGCAAGGTCAGGGCCCGCTACCTGAACGAGGTGACCGTCGAGGCGGTCGGCGACATCCAGGTCGAGCGCGAGGCCTACAATGCGGTGGCCCGCACCGCCGGAGTCTTCACGGCCGGCGGCAAGACGGTGGGCGGGGAGATCACCGCGCTCCGGGGCATCGAACTCGCCGTGGCCGGCAGCGAACTGGGGGTTTCCACCAAGCTGGTGGCCGGCACCGACTTCCGCCGCTCCGAGCGCATCCGGGAGATCAACGCCCGGACCGCGGCGGTCGACAAAGAGATCGACCGCATCTCCACGGCCATCGGCCCCCTCCTGGCGGACCCCAAGCGCGTGGCGCTGCTGCCCGCCGACAAGAAGAAGGTGGTCCTGGCACTGGTCGGCCACCTGCGCACCCTCAAGGAGCAGCGCGAGGGCTACGCCGCGCAGATGCTTCAGGTCGACGCCGACGACGCCACGGCCGTCAGACAGGTCAACATCCGCGAGCGGCTGTTCCCCAGCGTTATCGTCGAGGTCGGCGCCAACCGCCTGCTGATGAAGAGCCAGTCCACCGGTCCGCTCTCGCTGGTCGAGGACCTGCTGGCCGGCACGGTGCGCATCGTCGCCTACGCTC
Organism: Planctomycetota bacterium; assembly: GCA_022703445.1. Classification (GTDB taxonomy): domain Bacteria; phylum Planctomycetota; class SZUA-567; order JAKLDR01; family JAKLDR01; genus JAKLDR01. Next base: position 1,394 of record JAKLDR010000046.1, read on the forward strand.
CGCTGGGCGCCGCCAGGATAGAACCCACACCCGGCGCCGTGCAGGGCGGGACCCCGCCGGCCTTCCCGAGCACGGCCTCCAAGCCGCCGGCCCCTCCGGCCAGGCCCGGAGACAGAGGGGCCAGGTAGGCCATGGCCGCCAAGTGCCCGCACTGCGGCGCCCAGGCCACCCTGGAGGGCATCCGGGCCGCCAACGGACGCTGCCCCAGCTGCAACTCCATGGTCAAGGTCAAGTTCACCGGCGCTCCCCGCCCGGTGGCCAAGGCCCCGGCCAAGCCGCCCGGCGAGGGGCTGAGGAACTCCCTGGAGAACATCGGCCCGTATGAGATCCTCGCGGAGATCTCGCGCGGCGGCATGGGCATAGTCTACAAGGCCCGGGACAAGAACCTCAAGAAGACCGTGGCCATCAAGGTGCTGCTGCGCGGCTCCGAGTCCAGCGCCGAGGAGCTCAAGCGCTTCCGGCGCGAGGCCGAGGCCGCTGCCAAGCTGCAGCACTCCAACATCGTGCCCATCCACGCCGTGGGCGTGTGCCAGGGCCTGCACTACTTCATCATGGACTTCATAGAGGGCAGCGCGCTCAGCGACCTGGCCGCCCGCGGCGGGGTCAGCCCGCGGCAGGCCCTGGACTACGTCGAACAGCTGGCCGACGCCCTGACCTACGCCCACGCCGCCGGGGTCTTTCACCGCGACATCAAGCCGGCCAACGTGATGATCGACCGCTTCGACCGGCCGCAGCTCATGGACTTCGGGCTGGCCAAGGACGTGGGCTCCGAGACCCAACTCACCCAGGTAGGCACGACCATGGGCACGCCCACCTACATGCCGCCCGAGCAGGCCGAGGGCGACCTGGCCGGGATCGACGCCCAGAGCGATGTCTACTCACTGGGCGCGGTGCTCTACGAGCTGCTGACCGGACAGGCCCCCTTCGAGGGGCCGACCACCATGGCCATCCTCATGAAGGTCCTGGAGGAGGAACCCCGGCGCCCGCGCAACATCAACCCGCGCATCCACCCCGACGTGGAGGCCATCTGCCTGAAGGCCATGGCCAAGGACAAGCGCGAGCGCTACAAGTCGGCCGCCGAGTTCCGCGACGACATCCGCCGCTTCAAGGCCGGCGAGATGATCGAGGCGGCCCGCGGCAGCGCCATGCGCCGGGCCGCCAGGATGATCCGCAGGCACGGGCAGCTCTTCGCCGCGCTGCTCCTCCTGGTCCTGGCCGCCGGCGCCCTGGTCGTCTGGCGGACGTGGGCCGAGAGGGAGGACGCCGTCCGGCGCCGGGCCGAGGCCGACCAGCGCGTCCAGCAGCTGCTGACCGAGGCCGACGAACTGGCCGCCGGCAACGCCCAGGCCCAGGCCCGCGCCGAGGAGCTCTACAAGCTGGTCCAGGGCCTCCGGCCCGGGGACCCGGCCGCGGCCCGCGGGCTCTCGGCCCTGGCCGAGAGCCGCCGCCGCCAGCAGATCGCATTCTTCCTCAGCAAGGGCCAGTCCTACCTGGAGAGCGGCAGCCACGCCGCGGCCGGGGACATGTTCGAGGAGGTCCTCAAGCTCCTGAAGGACTCCGACCCCGAGGCCGCCCGCGCCCGCGCCGGCCTGCGGCGGGCCCATGGCACCGGCACGCTCACACTGTCCTCGCGGCCGGCCGGCGCCGCCGTCTACGTGGCCGAAGGCCGGGACTTCCCCGAGCCGGAGCCGGGCAGCACCGCGACGCCGGGCCGCCGCCTGGGTGTGACCCCGCTGGTCCGCGCCGACATTCCCATGGGGCTGCACCGGATCACCCTGGTCCGGGACGGCTTCGGCTGGCAGTCGCTGCCCGTGGACGTCGAGCGCGGACAGGACTTCAGGCTGGAGGGCGATGTCGAACTCTTCCCCGTCTCCGCGACCCAGGGCAGCATCCGCGCCGCCTCCAACCTGGTGCGCGTGCCCGCCGGGACGCTCCGGGGGATCGACGGCGGCCGGGATGTGGAGGTGGGCGAGTTCCTGCTCGACCGCTACGAACATCCCAACCGGCTGGGGATCCCGCCCGTCAGGGGCGTCAGCCGGACCGAGGCCCAGGACCAGGCCTCCCGGGCGGGAAAACGCCTGCCGGTCCGCTCTGAATGGCTGCTGGCCGCCGGGGGGCCCAAAGGTCTGGGATTCCCCTACGGCGACGTCTTCAAGCCCGACTACGCGGTCACCGGCCGGGCCTTCGACGAGGGGCCGCTGCCCTCCGGGAGCCGGCCGCGGGACCGCAGCCCGTGCGGCGCCTACGACATGAGCGGCAACGTCTCCGAGTGGGTGGCCCCCGAGGACCGCGCCACGCGCCCCGGCGCCGAGGAGGAGTTCAACAGCGCTGCCTGTGGCGGGAACTGGACCAGCATCCAGCCCGAGTCAGCCTCGGTCCAGTGGACGGTCGGATACGGCGCCACCGATCAGCCGGAGGTCGTCGGCTTCCGCTGCGCGCTGTCGCCCCCGGACGCCAAGGGCACGCCCGGAACCGCGCCGCCGATCGGCCCACGGCCCCAGCCGGATCCAGGCCGGCCGCCGGCCGCCAAGGAGGTCGTCCTCACGGCCTGCCCCCAGGGGATGATCGAGATCCGGCCGCAGCCGGGCACCCCTGCCTGGGAGCTGGTCAAGTACCCGTTCTGCATCGACCGCTTCGAGTTCCCCAACGAGGCCGGCAAGAAGCCGCGCAACAAGGTCACCTGGCACGAGGCCGACCGGCTGGCCCGCGCCGCCGGACTGCGCCTGGCCACCTTCGAGGAGTGGCAGGTCGCCGCTGGCGGCGCGCGTCTCACCAGATATCCGCACGGCAGCGACTACGACCCCGGCCGTCTGCCCGTCGGGCTGGGCCGCGAGGAGGGGCCGGTCGAGAGCGGGAGCTGGCCCGGGGCGGAGAGCCCCTTCAAAGGGCTGTTCGACCTGAACGGCAACCTGGCCGAGTGGGTCGAGCCCCGCACCATCGAGGGACGCCGCTGCTGGGGCGTCGCCGGCGGCCACTGGTTCAGCAACCCCGAGAACGCCACCGCCGCATCGTGGGAAGAGCGGGCGCCAGACGCCGCGACCGAGACCATCGGCTTCCGGCGGGCGGCCCGGCTGGAGAAGTGAGGAGACCGGACCATGCCCAAGGCCAAGTGTGAAGTGCGCGGCGGGCGGATGACCGTCGCCGGAGACCTCTCCACCGATTCCGACACCAACTTCGACGGAGCCTGCCAGCAGCTGCTGGCCGATCCGTCGAAGACGCCGGTGGTCGACCTGAGCTCCGTCACCTTCCTGTCCAGCACCTACGTCGGCCTGCTCGCCGAACTGGGGCTGGGCGTAGGCCAGTCCGGCCGGAAGCTCACGATCGTGGCCGGCACCCGGATCGCGGCTTTGCTCCGCGAAGCCGGGCTCGGGTCCATCGCCGCGGTCGAGAACGCCCCCGGAAAGAAGCCCCGGGCCTGATGTCCCGGCCGGCCTCGCTTCCAGAGGGGGGCGGCGCCCGCCGGGCTGGCGCGCTTTCCGCTCTGATCCCCATCCTGGCCGGTTGCCTGTCCGGCGCGGGCGAGCCGCCCGTCGCGCCCGGCGCCGCACCGCCAGTGACGACGGCTGCCCCGGCCCGCCCTGATCCGGTCTTCGGCGCGCCAGCTCCGCAGCCGGCCCCGCCTTCCAGGCAGGATCCGGCCGAGCCGGTCGGACCGCTGCGCAGGGAGGAGCCCGCCAGGCCGCCGGAATTCGAAGGCGCTCCGCCGGCCGCGGACGCCTCCGTCCTGCTGCGCCACCGGGTCGACGCCACCCGCCGCCTGGTCTACGCCGGAGTCTGCGAGGACGAGGTCCTGGCCGGGGTCGGTGAGGGGGCGAACGAGTCGGTCATCAAGCGCAGCTGGAGGGTGGCCCGCCGCCACCTGCTGCTGGGATCGGCCGATGGCGCCCCGGCCGAGATGGTCTCCAGTTCGCTGGAGGAACTGGCCGCCGCCACCTGGGCGGGCCGCGACGCCCTGACCGACATGCGCAGCCGCCCCTGGAACGGGCGCCGGCTGGGATCCGGCCGGCGGAGGTTCTCCGAGCGCGGCGTCGAGCCGCTGCCCTCGGACACGTCCCCCGACCAGTTCCTGGAGCCGCTGCCCGAGTTCCCCCGCCTGCCCCGCGGCCGGCTGACTGCCGCTGCCCCGCTGGTCGAGTCCGTCGCCCCGTACCAGGTCGAGTGGCGACTGACCGGGGCCGGCACCCTGGGCAAACGCCGCTGCTGGCAGGCAACCAGGACCGTCTCCCGGCCATCCGGCGGTCGCCCCGCGCCAGCCGACCTGCTGGGGTTCCAGGACGAGTACCTCTTGGACGCGGCCGACGGCACGGTGCTGCGCGTGCGCCGGACCAGTGCCCGCCCCGCCGGCTTCATGGGGCACATCCGGGAGCTGAGCCTGGCGCTGGTCGAGGACACCCCGGAAGCGCCCGCCGCGTTCGACCGCGAAGCCCGGGAGGCCGCCGAGACTTCGCGGCTGCTCGGAGCCATCGGTGAACGCCGCCCGGACCTGGCTGTTGAGCTGGCCGCCAGGTCGTCCGCCCCAGTCCGCGACGGCCCGGCAGCGGCGCTGGCCCGGCGGTACGCCGACGGCGAGAAGGCTCTGGCCGAGGCCCGGGGCGGCGCTCGGCGCGTCGACTTGGTGCCCGAGGACACCTACGTCCTGCTCTGGGCTCCGGAGAAGCTCGGGAAGGGCGTCCGGCTGGTCCCGGTGGTCTTCTTCCACGGAGCTGGGGCAAACCCGCAGAGCTACTTCCGCGACTGGGAGGAGAAGTCGGCCGCCGACCGGCCGCTGCTGCTGGTCTTCCCCCGTTCGCGCTCCTGGACCTGGCAGCTCGACGCCGACGGCGCGGTGGTCGGCAGCCTGCTGGAGCGCCTGGGCCGCACCTATGAACTGGACCGCGACCGCCTGGTCCTGGCCGGCCACGGCATGGGCGCGGAGCTGGCCTACGCCCTGGCCTACGGCGCGGAGTTCCCCGGCTTCCGGGTGCGGGGCATCGTCCCGGCAGGCGGCACCATGAGCCAGAAGGACGAGAACATGCGCCGGCTGCGCTCCCTGGCCTCCGACGGGAAACACGAGGAACTCGCTGCCAAGGTCCGCTTCGCCGACGTGCTGGCCCTGGCCGGCGAGGAGGACAGGCTCTACCCGCTCAAGGACTACCAGAACACCGACCGGTGGCTGCGGAGCTTCAATCCCAAGGGCGTGGAACTGCTCACCACCCCCAAGCTCGGCCAGCAGTATTCGCCGGACTGGACGCCGGTCATCCTCGACTGGATCGGCAAGCTCAAGCCGCCGCCGGCTGCGGACGGTCGAAAATAGGACGTATCAGGTCCTGCCAATCATTGCCCCAAGTTGAGAAAGTAACGCTTGCGCCTCCGAGACGCTTGCTCCCATCCTTGTTCCGAATTCTGATTGATCCAACGCCTCCAAAGCCTCATTGATCGCATTGTTAATGATCACCAATTCGTCCTGGGAGAGCCGCACCTCCACCCCTGCAGATAGCTTGCGAAGTAATTCCATGGCACCCTCCTCACACCTAACCAGCCGCTGTTCTTTGCTCACATGGCAAACGACCGGCCATTGCCAGCCCATTTTCGTCGTTCCATTTGCCGCTGCAAGAGGGCGCGTTCATCCCGGGATCTCCGTTGGCATCCCCGACCTATCCGGCCTATCTGCATACATCTGCGGTTTCAGCTCATTGGACTTCATCGAGCGCCGGGGTAGAATCCCGTCCATGGCATCCCTGCTAGGACACGCCCTGGGCGGCGGCGCGGCGATGGGGCTGGCCGCGAGGATCGGGCCGGCGGCGCTGACCGCCAAGCGCGCCATCTGGCTCTCGGCCGCTGTGGCCGTGCTCCCCGACCTAGACGTGCCCCTGTCCATCGTCTTCGGACAGTCGGCGGCCCTGGCCCACCGCGGGCCCTCGCACTCGCTGCTGGTGATCGGCCTGCTCGCCGCGGCCGCGGCGGTCGCCGCCATCTGGGGGGCCCTGAAGCCCGAGGAGAACCCGGCCTGGGGCTGGTTCCGGGCCTTCCTGGTCTTCGCCTTCGTCGGCGCTTCGCACCTGGCCCTCGACTGGCTGATGGGCCGCGGCCCGACCGTGCTCGGCGTCCAGGTGATGGGCCCGCGGGAACTGGCTCCGCTCTGGCCGTTCTCCGACGCGACCCTGGCCAATTCGCCGATCCAGCTCATCCCCACCGCCCTCTACAGCACCGGGAGCTGGGAGTCCTACTTCGGAGTGCTCAAGGAGTGGCAGACCTGGGTGGGCATGCTGCTCGAGGTCATCATCCTGGTCCCCGCGCTGCTCCTGGCCTGGGGCAAGGCCCCGGCCTCGATCCGCTGGCCCATGGCCGGACTGTCGGCGGCGGGGATGCTCGTGACCTGGATCCTCTACCATCGGAACGGCCGGCTCTGAGCGGCGGAACCGTTGACGGCCCTCCCCCTCCCGGCTATATTGCCTGCACAGGAGGTCGAACTATGATCCGCGCCGGAACCGCCCTGCTCTCTTCCGCCCTGCTGTCCGCCGCCGTCGCGCTGGCCGGCGAACCAGCTCCCGCCGACCCCAAGGCCGAGCCCAGGCTCGAGGACCTGGTGCCCGGCAACTGGTTCGGCTACCACGCTGCCAACGAGTCGGTCTACCGCCACTACATCGTGGTCGGCAAGGGCCAGAAGCAGGGCGAGAAGACCGTCTACCCGGCCGGGGGCATAGTCTGGGTTGCGCTGCCCGACGAGCTGGCCATCGGCTGCGCCAAGGGCCAGCCGATCCAGGGCAACTGGCTGCCCAGGAGCGTCATCCACGCCCAGGACTTCACGGTCACGCTCGAGGGCACCAAGCTCACCTTCGCCGGGGCCAATGTCCGGCGCGTCTTCAAGGGCGGCCAGTACAACCCGGACACCTTCACGGGGGAGCTCAAGCGCCCTGGGGTGCTGGTCGGCGAGGTGACCGGCCCCAAGGATCGCCACGAGACCTTCCACCTGATGCGCGAGGAACTCCTGACCAAGCCTCCGGCCCTGGACCTCGAGAAGGGCAAGACCCACGGCAATCTGGCCCCGCTCGACGGGGGGAGCTACCACTATTCGCTCTACATCCCCAAGAGCTACGATCCGGCCAAGCCCATGCCGCTGCTGGTCAACTGCTCGCCGGGCGGCGGGGCTCCGCCCCTCTCGCCCAAGATGGCCGAGCAGTGCGGATGGATCATGGCGGGCCTGACCGAGTCGAAGAACGGCCCGGTGCAGCCGTCGGCCGAGAACGTGGCCGCGGCGGTCTTCGACATCCGCCGGCGGCTCAACGTCGACACCAAGCGGCTCTACTGGAGCGGCTTCAGCGGAGGCTCGCGCCTGGCCAGTTGGTGCGCCTGCAACTTTCCGGGGTCGACCGCCGGGGTGATCTGCATGGGCGCCGGCTACCTCCCGAGCGTCGGCACCCTGCCGGAAGGCTGCGCGGCCTTCTTCATCGTCGGCCAGACCGACAGCAACCACGCCGAGGTGACCGGGCTCTTTCCCCAGGAGAAGAAGCGCCGCAAGGCCGAGATGATCATCCACCCCGGCGGCCACTCCTGGGGCCGGCCCGAGGACCAGGAGCTGGCCATCGCCTGGCTCCAGGCCCTGGCCGAGGGCAAGACCCCGCCGGCGGTGCCGGCGCCGGGAAAGTGACGCCCGGCCGCCAACCGCGGCGCGTTCGGCCTTTGACACGCGCCGGATCCGGCATATTCTAGCAGACCGTTCTTCGACGGCCCGCCAGGCCCCGACGACCTCACCCAACCCTTCAGGAGGACCGCCATGAAGCTCGAAGAGATCAAGTCCAAGCTCAAGCCCATCGTCGCCAAGTGCGTGCTGCACGGCGACTTCACCCTGGCCAGCGGCAAGAAGAGCGACCTGTACTTCGACGGGCGCCTCGTGACCCTGTCCGCTGAAGGCCTCAGCCTCCTCTCCCAGGCGGTGCTCGAGATGATCGCCGGCAAGGACATCTCGGCGGTCGGCGGCATGGCCGTCGGCGCCGACCCGATCACCGGGGGCGTGGTGGCCACGGCCGGCGCGCGCGGCGCCAAGCTCTCCGGCTTCATCGTCCGGAAGGAAGCCAAGGCCCACGGCACCGGCAAGCAGGTCGAGGGCCCCAAGCCCCCGGCCGGCGCGAAAGTGGTCCTGCTCGAGGACGTGGTCACCACCGGCGGCAGCTCCCTCAAGGCCCTTGAGGCCGTCAAGCGCGAGCTCGACGTCAAGGTGATTGCGGTGATCGCGCTCCTCGACCGCCTGGAGGGCGGCGCCGAGGCGCTCAAGGCCGCAGGTGTCGAGCTCTGGCCGGTGTTCACGCGCAAGGACTTCGAAAAGTAGCCTTAACCACAAAGACACGAAGACACAAAGAGACACGAAGACCAGCCAGCAGTCTGTCCGCGGCGAAAGCCTCAACACGGTGAGGCCATGTCGCCGCGCACCTGCAGGCTCAGCCGTTCTTGGTGTCTCTTTGTGTCTTCGTGTCTTTGTGGCGAAGAACCCTGGTCACTTCGCCTTGGGCGGCTCCGCGGGGGCCTTGACCAGCCTCGGCGAGAGCCAGACGCCGCGGGCGTCGGCGGGCAGTCCCGGAGGCATGTAGCAGCTCAGCGAGATCTTCGTGAGTCCCGCCACGCTGATGCGCTGGGGGCCGGGCCCGTCCTTGTCGGAAGAGTACAGCAGCTTGCCACCGGGATCCGCGATGGTGAACTTCACGGCCGGTTCCTTCCCGGCGTCGAGCACAACCGTGGAGAACTCCAGAGTCGAGTAGGGCTCCTTGAGGCTGACCGACATGGAGAAGCTCGACTCCGGGGGAGGCCGCATGACCAGGCAGTGCTCCCAGTCCCTGTCGTTGGCCCTGACCGCCGCGTCGAGCCCCACGGGGAAGTTCGGGCTGGCTTTTCTCGCGGCCGGCAGGAGCGACGTCATCCAGACGGCGTCCGCTCCGGCCTCCGGCTTCCCGGCCGCCGGGAGCTCCTCGCCGGCCCTGATCAGCCGCGGCGAAAGGTAGACGGCCCGGGCCTCCGGCGTCACGCCGAAGCCTGCGTAGACCTTGATGTAGATCTGCTTCAGGCCGGTCAGGTCGATGCGCTGCAGCCCGCCGCCGGTCTTCTGCTTGAAGAGCGAATCCTTCCCGTCGGCCGTGACCTGGAACTCGTAGCTGCCGGGACGGGGGGCACCCAGTTCGGCCGTGGAAAACTCCAGCGCCGAGTAGCGGCCGTCGAGCCGCACCAGGTAGGCCAAGGTGTTGGCTTGCGCCAGCTTGACGGACAGGCACTTGTCGTAGGTCTTGCCGTCGACCACCACCTGCTCCTCGAAGGAGACTTCGCCATGCCCTATATGCTGAGTGCCCTGGAGGACCTCCGTCAGCCACACCGCGCCGGGGCCCGCCGACACCGTCGGCCCGGTCTCGGGCCCCTTCGGCGGAGCAGCATCCGCCGCGCGCGGGCTCTCCTCCGGACCGGGCTCGGCCGGAGTGTAGGCCGGGTCGGCCGCCAGGATGATCCGGTCGATGGCCAGGCGGCTCTCCCGCACCCACAGGTTGAGGACGTGAACGCCTGCGCCGGGAACCCTGACGGTCGGGATGTTGCGCCCCTCCGTGCCGGTCCACTGCCACTTGCTGCTGATCCCCCGCAGCGTCTGCGAATTCTCCGGGGGCTTGCCGTCCAGGCCCACGAAGACGGTGTCGCACTCGTCCGGCCCCATGGCCATCCGCACCCAGATCCGATAACTGCCCGCCTTGGGGAAAGCCACGCGGTAGTCGAGCCTGGCGCCGGTCTGCTCGTCGCGGAGATAGACTTTGCGGTCGGCAGGCAGCGCCTGCAGCGCGCCCGCCCCGACGAAACCGGATGGCACCGTCACCCGCGCCCATCCGGCCACGGCGCCCGCGCCGGTCCCCGGCTGGCAGGCGCTGAAATTCTCGGCCTCCATGACCACCAGGCCGTCCTTCTCCGCGAAGGCCCCTGCCCCCGACGCCGTCAGAGCTGGAGGCGCGACCGGAGTGGCCGGAACCGGCGGGACCGCCGGTCCGGCCGTGGCGCCGTCCAGCTCGCGCCCGGCCGCCAGAGTGGCCATATCCTTGTCGTTCAGGGCCGAGCCGTAGATGCGAAGGTCGTCGATCCGGCAGGCCGGGGACGGATACCCGGAGTTGGCGCCGAGCCGCAATGGGCCGGAGTTGGCCAGCACCGGGCCGGGGAGCTTGGCCTCGCTGTCTCGTCGGCCGTCCAGGTACAGGCTGAGGCTGTCTCCGGACTTGACGCAGCCGACGTGCGTCCAGCGTCGTGCCTGCACCGCGGCTTCGCTGGTCCCGCCAGCGTCGCTGTTGCTGAAGGTGCTGACCCGGTAGTAGATCCGGTCCGAGTCCTTGCAGAGCCACAGGGACAGAGTGCGGTCCTGCTCCAGGGTTCCCCTGCGGAAGAGCCCGCGGTAACCAGCGCCCGCCTCCCACTCCTTCTCCATGAAGAGCCAGAATGACACGCTGAAGTTGCCGTTCTCCCGGCCAAGCTCCAGCTCCGGCGCGCTGGGCACCTCCACGGTGCCGCCCGGGGCGCTGAACTGGAGCGCGGATCCCAACCTCCCCTCGACTGGCTGTACCGACCCGGCGATCTTCCCGTCGTGTCCTCGGCCGGAGACGTCCGGCACAGTTGCGCCGTTGATCCGGTCGAAGGTCCAGTGGGCCAACGGACGGCGGAGATCGACCGTCGGCCCCACGGAGGGGACTCGTTGCGCTTCGCCCGTGGGGGTCGGCTGCGGAAGGGCTCCGGGCCGGCCGCCTGATCCTGCCAGGAACCAGATAACCGGAACAACGAGAAGCACCAGGCCGGCCCCCAGGCCCCAGAGCACAGCGGTACTTCCACGGCGGCCAGAGGGCTCGGAGGGCCGGGCCGCGGCCACAAGCTTGGTGGCCGGGGTCTTCCCGAGCGCCGGGATGTTCATCTGGCTGGTGCGCGGACGGCGCAGCGTCTTGGTCTCGTCCTTCTGTCTGTGAGCGGAGGTCGTCGGCCGCGGAGCCACCCCCTCGCTGACCATCAGCGTGCCGCCGGTGCGCTCCTCGTCGGGCGCCTTCTGGTAGCACTTGGGGCAGATCGGCTCGCCGGAGCGCAGGTAGCGCTTGCCTTCATCCGGCCCGCCGGGCGGAATCATCTTGCCGCACTTGGAGCAGTAGATCAGTTCCATCTCAGCCCGCCGAGTCGGCCCCCGGAGGAAATATAGCGCAGCCCGGCGCCGCAATCAAGCCGGGGAAGCCGGACAACCAAGGCACCAAGAACGCCGGGGCCTTTGTCCGCGGCGATGGCCCGCTCTGGACCACGGAGCGGCGCCCGCCGCGCGCCATGGCCAGGATCGTTCTTGGTGTCCCGCCTTCGCCAAGGCTACGGCGGGCAAGCTTTGTGTCTTGGTGGTAAGAAGCCCCCGGCCGTCACGACCGGTGGAACGACCACGCCCCCGTGCCGCTGGGGCCCTCCTGGCCGAACTGGTCCACGGCCGTCACCCAGTAGCGCTGGCGCTCGCCGGTCGCGCGGCCCTGCGGGTCGACGAACTCGGTCCCGGTGATCGGGGCCTCGGTCACCCGCACGGGCGACTCGTTGCGCCAGTTGTCCATCCGGTAGACGTGGTAGCCGGCGACCTCCGGCCGCGGGTCTCGCTCCCAGCGCACCACGGCACTGCCGTCGGAGCGGCGGCGGGCCTCGAGCCGCCTGGTGGTGTCCGGGAGCGTGAGGACCCAGCCCGACGGGCCGCTCTCGATTCCCCGGCTGTCAACCGCCCGGACCAGGTAGGCGCGCGGGGCCAGGGCCCAGCCGTTGGTGCCGGCCTCGGCCGGCTCGAGGTCGGTGAACTCGAGCGCCGAGACCGGCCCGGCGGTGAGCTTGGCGAACTCGCCCACCGACTTGATGGTCAGGCTCGCACCCGGCGGGTCGGTGACCACCGGCGCGCGGTAGACGTTGTAGCCGGCGACGTCGGCCGCCGGGCTCTTCTCCCAGGTGAGCCGCGCCTTCCGGTCGAGGCCGAAGACGGCGACGAGTCCGAGCGGCACCGGCGGCCGGGTCGCCGCCACCGCCGGGTCCGTGGAGACGCGGCCGTCGGCGGCGACCGTGCGGATCATGTAGGTCGCGACCTTCCCGGCCGCAAGCGGCGCGCGATCGAGGAAGCGCGTCTCCACAACGGGCTTTCCGTCGTTGAGCGGCTCGAACCTGGCGCCCCAGACCTTGTCGGCCTCGGCGCGGCTGACCAGGTAGCCGGCCACCTGTGCTCCGGCCGGCGCGCGCCACTCGAGGAGCACCCCGTCCCTGGTCGCGATCGCGTTGGCCGGCCCCGGAGGCGGCAGCGGTCCCGGGCCGCGCTCGGCCGCGCCGCGGTATGTCCAGGTCTCCCGGCAGGTCGGGCTGCCCGGCGAGTCGGTGACCTCGCCGCCGCAGACCACGGTGACGCCGCGGCGCTCATCAAAGGCCGCGTCCCACTCCACGTAGTCGGGCTGCATGCCCGGCGTCTTCCTCGTGCTCCACGAGTTCTTCTCGGGATCGTAGGCGTGGACGGTCACGCCGTCGCGGCTCGGCGCGAAGAGCAGCGCCGCATCGCCCGCGACGTCGTAGACCATGGGCTGGCAGCCCTTGGCGGGCGCCTCCCCGCCGGGCTTGAGGTCGGTCCAGGCGCCCTCGGCCAGGCTGTAGCTCCAGAGCCCGCTCTCACCGGCGAAGAGCATCCGGCCCCGGCGGGCGTCGAACGCCACGGCATGAAGCTTCTCGGGCCGCGGCCCCTCGGCGACCGGCGCCTCGCGCCAGAGGTTGGCGCCGGTCTCGTAAGCCCAGATCCCGCCGCCGGAGCGCGCGAAGCCCAGGATCACGCCGTGGCGCCGGTCGAAGGCCACGAGGTGGTTGATGCCGAAGCCCGGCGGCACCGGCGGGCGCATCGCCGTCCAGCGGTCGGCGGCCGGGTCGTAGGTCCAGGGGCTGCCCGCGCTCGGCACCCAGCGGTCGCGTCCCGGTTCGTAGACCCAGGGGCTGCCCTGCCGCAGGACCTGCTCCTTGGAGAAGAGCCAGCCGTGGCCGCCGCCGGAGGCTCCGCGAATGAAGAGCCGGTCGGAGCGGCTGTCGAAGCAGATCTCGCGGGCCATGCAGGTACCGGGGGGCAGCTCGCGCGCGCCGAGTTCGGTCCAGGAGTTCGCCGCCGGGTCGTAGGCCCAGGTCTCGCCGGTCTGGGGCGAGTCGTAGCGCCGGCCGTGCGCGCCCCACTGCATCACCCGGCCGCGCAGCGGGTCGTAGGTCGCCGCCGATTCGTAGGTCAGCGAGGACATGCTGTGGTCGTCGTAGTCCCGCGCCCAGCGCCGGAGCATCCAGGTCCCGGCGGGCTGCTCCTCGACCGGCAGCGGCGTGCCGTCGGCGCGCCAGCCGTAGAGCACGGCGAGCGCCTCGCGGACCCGCGGCTGCCAGGCCAGGTCGCGCATGCGCAGCGCCCGGGCCGCGGCGAAGCGCCCGGGGTGGGTCGCGTCGCGCGCCGCGGCGAGCAACGCGTCGGTCGCCGCCGGGTCGGCGATCATCCCGAGCGCCGCCGCCGCGGCCAGCGGCTCGCGGCGCTCGGAGAGCATCTTGACGAGCGCGGCCACCGCCCGCGGGTCGCGGGAGTTGGCCAGGCTGAAGCCCGCGGCGGTGAGCGTGTGACCGGAGCTCTCGGTAAGCCGCAGCAGGGTCGCGAAGTTCTCGCCGCGGTCCAGGTTCTCGCGGAGCGCCCGGCCGACCTCATACCGGGTCATGTTCTCCCACTCCCACCAGTCCTTGGCCAGGGCCTCGGCGGACTCGCGGGTGGCGATCCTCCCCAGAGCGTCCATGCAGTCGACGGACAGGCGCACGCCCGAGCGGGGCGCGCCCTTCTTGACCATCTGGCTCCTGGCCATGACCTCGAGCAGCCCGGGCAGGAGCCGCGCGTCGGCGAGCGCGATGGCTGCCCGGCCGGCGGCGTGGGGGCAGGCCGGCGGGTCCTTCATGAGTTCGAGCAGCGTCGCGACGGCCACGTCGCGCGCGGCCGGCGAGCGCAGGTGCCCCAGACCGACCAGCGCACCCTCGGCGGCGTCGCGGTCGGTCGAGGGGACGCTGGCGATGGCCGCGAGCTTCTTCGCCTCGGCCACGTCGCCCAGCCAGCCAAGTCCGGTCTGGGCTTCGACGCGGACCTCGCGGTCGGCGTCGGCGGCGAGCTCGTGCAGCCGGGCGAGCGCCTTCGGCCCGCCCAGCCGGCGGAGCGCCCGGGTCGCGGCCAGGCGCACCCGGGCGTCCGTCTCCCTGGAGAGCTTCACGAGCGGCTCGAGCGCGGCCGCTCCGGCGGCTTCGGGCAGCGCGCGGGCCACGGCCGCGGCGGCTTCCGGTGAGCCGGACGCGGCGGCGGCGAACGAGCCGGCCAGCGCCGGGTCGGCGCGCCGGCCCCGCGCGGAGAGCCCCGCGGCCGCAGCGGCGCGGCGCCAGGGTTCGGGGGCGCCGAGCCCGGCGAGCAGCACCTCGTCGGCCTCGGGACGACCCAACCGGCCGAGGGCCTCGGCGGCCAGCGCCGCGCGCTCCGGAGAGCCGGCCATGAACGCCCTGGCGAGCGGGGTGACAGCCTCGTCCCGGCCGGAGAAACCCAGCGCCTCGCAGGCCTGGCGGGCGAGGTCGTCATCCTGCCCGACGGCCAGTTCGGAGAGATTGAGTTCGCGTCCGGGGCCCGGCAGCCGGGCCAGGGCCCGGAGCGCGGCGCCGCGCGCGGCCCAGTCGCGGGTCGACCTGGCGAAGGCGGCGAGCGCCGGCTCGTCCTCGGCCGTCGCCGTCTCGGCCAGCGCCTCGGCGGAGACCAGCCGGACCCGCGGCTCGAGGTCGACGAGCCCCTCGCGGGCGAGCTGGCGGACCACGCCGGAGCCGGCGCGCCCCAGGAGCACCACCGGGCAGCGCCAGGCGCGGCGTGCGCGGTCGCCCGAGGCGCTCGCTGCGAGCGTAACCAGCGGAGCCGGGTCGAACTTGGCGACTCTGAAGAGCGAGACGCGCCCGGGCAGCCGGCGCACGTCGAAGTCGCCCTCGAGCGCCCAGAGCGCCTCCAGGCACTGGAAGCGGACGGCCTCGCTCTCGTCGGCGAGCCCGGCGACGAGCGGCGCCACGGCCGCGGGGACGGCCAGGCGCCCGAGGGCGTACGCCGCCGCGCGACGCTCAGCCTCGTCCTTGGATCCGCGCAGCGCCTTGCCCAGCTTGACGGCCTCGGCCTCGTCGCCGCGACGGGCGACCAGGGTCACGTCGCCGACGGCGACCATTTCCCAGCCGGCCCCGGCCAGGACCGGCTCGAGCGCCAGCTCGTCCCCGGGCCCGGCGACGACGACCTCGCGCTCGGGCAGCGCCGCGGCGTAGCAGTGGGCGCGTCCGGTCTGGGTCGACCACTCGGCCAGCGCGTCGCAGAGCGCGACGCGCGCGAGGCGCGCGCGGACCTGGCCGTCGCCGGCGCGGTCCGCTCCGCCGTTCGGAAGGCACGAGGTCATCACGGCCGCCACCGCCACCAGGATTGTTGCGCGAAGCATGTCATCGTTCCCTCCGGCGGCCCTCAGGGCCGCGGGGGAATTGTAGGCGGCCCCCTGTCACTTGTCCATCTTGGGCGCGTAACGGAAAGCCAGCATGTCTGGCGTGCCGCCGCCGCCGGTGCCCAGAATGTAGAAGCACAGGTCGGAGACCGGGTCGTACTGCAGGCCGACCGAGACGCTCCCGTAGGCCGGGCGGGCCCCGGCGAGCTCCAGCTTCGAGAAGGTGTGGTCCTTCGGGTCGAGGACCCACACTGTCTCGAACTGCCCCTTGGCGTAGGGCGTCTCCGAGGCCGCGATCATCAGGAAGACGTCGTGCCTGGGGATGTAGATCACCTCGCGGTCGGAGAGCGGCAGCTTGTCACCGCCCGCGGCCTTGACCTCGATCTTCTGCCACTTGGGCGCCTCGGCGCCGAGGTCCAGCGCGAAGAGCTCGTGCTTGTCCTTAGGACCGCCGTAGTACATGGCCCGGTTGCGCTTGGGATCGAAGAACCAGCTGAAGCAGTGGTCGTCGTGGGTGCGCGGCAGCTGCCCCAGGTTCTTCCACTGCTTCAGGCCGTCCTTCGTCAGATACACGGCCTCGCCGTCCTTCTGGCCGTAGCGGGTGAAGTTATTGATGCTGAGCATCCCGCCGGCCACGGCCGGCACGGTCACGCCGCCGCCGAAGGCCCCGCCGGTGCCGGCGCCCAGGGGCACCAGCTCCCGCGCCCAGCGGCCGGTGTCCGGGTCGTACTCGATGACCGCGTCGGGCGCTGCGCCCTCCATCCGGCCGGACTGGCCGATGGTGCGCTGCAGCCGCTTCTTGAGCGGATTGAGGAAGAGCCCGTACTTGTAGGTGTGGATGCACCACGGTGCGTAGCTGAAGGATCGCCCCCAGCCGAAGTAGCTGCCCATCGGCCAGGGCGGCTCGTAGCGCCGGTCGGAGCGGAACCAGCGTCCGGTGGGCAGGTCGTAGTGGTCGGTCACCGCCCCGTGGTAGCTGCCGTGGCCGCCGTCGCGGTAGTGGATCTGCCAGCGGTCGGGGTCGTAGACGATCGAGCTCCAGGTCCGGCCCCCGTTGGGCCGGCCGGTGCCGTTGGTCGGGACCTTGGTCCAGGTGTTGGCCGGGACCGACTTGGCCCACTCGTCCTGCGCCGCCTTGTACTTCCCGAGGTCGGATAGCGTCGCCGCGTCGCACTCGCCGTCGGTCGGGTGGAGCCGGAGCTCCGGCCCGCCCGGGGCCTCGGCGGCCTTGGCGGCGGCCGGATCCAGGCGCAGCAGCCAGGCCCTGTTCATGTCGTGGTTGAGCGCCACCAGGCACCCGGAGGCCGCGTCGGCCTCCAGCCAGAAGGCCTCGCCCGGCCGGGGGACCTCCAGGCAGCGCCACTCGTTCCCGGCGGCGTCGTAGGTCCAGAGCCGCTCGTTCTTGCCGCCCCAGCGCGAGGCCTGCATCAGGACCGCCAGGCCGCTGGCCGCGTCGAAGGCCAGAGAACGCGCCTCCATCGGCGGAGGCCGGCCGGCCGGGTGCCGGCGCTCCCACCAGCGCCCCTCGCAGTGGTAGACCCAGGTGTCGCCCCAGGCGCCGCACTGCGCGTCGCCGCCGAAGCAGACGATCAGCTTGTTCTTCGAATCATAGACCAGCCGCGCGCTCATCCGCGGCTCAGGGGTCACCGCCAGCTCCGCGACAGCCTTCTCGACGGTCTCCAGCGCCGGCACGAGGCTGCCGCGGTAGAGGGCCTCAAGCTCCTCGGGACTGCCGGCCTTGAGCCTGGCGTCGGCCCCCTCGATCTTCCCGAGCGCCTCGCCCAGGAGCTTGCCCGCCGCCGCCAGACAGCCCTGGTGATAGGTCCGGGCGGCCTTGGGCGCGCCGGCCGCGGCGAGCCCTCCGAGCTTCTTCAGCTCGGCGCCGAGCTCCGCGGCCTCCCTGGCCAGGGCCTCGCCCCTGGCGCGCTCGTCGAGGAGCTTCTCGCGGCCGGTGGCGCGGAACTCGAGGTTCTTCCAGACCAGCCAGCGCAGATCGACCAGCCGGTCGCGGGCCGCCTCAAGCGGCAGACGGACCTCGTCGACCTCCTTGGGCGTCTCCAGGCGCCGCCACTGCCGTTTGGCGCCATCGTAGAGCCATGTGCCGTCGGTGCCACCGACCGACGAGAACCCGCCGGTGGCCAGGATCACCTCCCGGTTGACCGGGTCGTAGCAGATCGACGCCGCCGTGACCACCGGAGGCGACGGATCGGGTTTCGAGGCCGAGGCCTTCTTAGCCTCCAGGTCGAACTCCACGGTCCGACCGCGGCCGTCCAGGCCGGTGGAGGTCAGGCCGACCAGCGCCTTCCGGTCCGCGTCGAAGCAGAGCTGGGTGCCGAACAGGCTCTCCACCACCCCGTTGTTGAACTGGTCCTTGAAGGCAACCTCCAGCGGCGCGGCAGCCAGCTCCGACCACGTCCCGGTTGCGGGGTCGAGCTTGCGGATCCGCACGTTGGCGATGTCCTTGATCTGGCCGTCCTTCCCGAGCAGCGCGCCGTCGAAGATCAGCAGGCCGAGCGAGCCGGCCGAGCAAAGCCCCGTGTGAATACCCGGGCCGTACCAGGTTTTCCCCGGCCAGCCGGTCATCGGCCGCTCGACCCACTGGTTGGCCGGCAGAGACTTGAGATCGACAGCTTTGGGCTCGGGGACCGCCTCCCCGGACGAGGCCCGGACGCAGACCAGAGCCGCCACGCAGACCAGCAGCAGGTTTCTCATCGCAGATCCTCCCCGCTCAGAAGCTCGGCGGCGTGTTGACCGACACCGCCTGGGCCGGGCCCTTGCCGATGTTCCGCACCCGGTGCGGCCGGCGGCTGTCGAAGTAGTAGGCGTCGCCGGGGCCGAGCTCCCACCTCTCGTTGTCCACGGTGAGCTCGAGCTTCCCTTTGAGGACCAGACCGGCCTCCTCGGCCTCGTGGCGGTAGGGCTCCGGGCCGGTGTCGCCGCCCGGCGCGTAGTTCTCGAGGATGAGCTGCAGTGCCCGGCCGCGCCGGCCGGCGGCCACGTCCAGGAACTGGAGCCCCTGCTTGGCCCCGGAGATCTCAGCGTGCTCCGCCTGGCGATAGACCACCTTGGCGGGCGGTGGGGCGTCGCCTCCGAAGAACTCCCCCAAGCTCGTTCCAAGGGCGTCGAGGATGCTCTTCAGTGTGCCCACCGAGACGGAGTTGCCGCCCCGCTCCAGCGAGGAGAGGAAACTGAGCGCCACCCCCGACTGGCGTGCCAGCCCCCGCAGGGACATGTTCCGGCGCTTGCGCAACTCCCGGACCCGGCCACCCACCCGCAGCTCGTCCATGTTGATGCCTCCGCCATGCACGTTATACAGGTACACCGCTCCACTATATCGGTTTTCGGAAAACTCCTGATTCCGGGCACGGTCCCGGATCGCGGCGCGGCGCGAGATGGCCCTCGTCTCCTTGATTACTCCCACTACTCCTCTTAGAATCCCCATATCCTTCGTCCGCCAGACGCGGACGGCCCGTCGGAGCGCCGGCCACTTGCCTGGGTTGCGGAACATCCTGCTGGCTCTTGCCGCGACCGCAGCCCTTGCCGGGCCGCTCCCGGCCGGCGAGCCGGCGGCCCCGGCCGCGCCTCCGGCTCCAGCGCCCTCCCCCTCCCCAGCCCCCGCGCCGGCGACGGCTCCGCCCGCGCCCGTCATCCCGGCCGTCGCCCCGGACCGCGGAGCGCCTCCTGGCCCGCAGAACGGCACCGATGCGGCCAAGCCCAAGCCGCCCGCCAGGACGTCAGCCCGCGAGATCGAGTTCTACGCCCTTCGCCAGCAGCTGCTCCGCAAGGAGCGCGCCGCGATCCTCAGCGGCTCGGCCTGGGTGTCATCCCAGGGAGTGCTCCTCGAGGCCGAGAACATCGTGGTCTGGGAGAAGGAGCGCCAGGCCTACGGCCAGGGCGGAGTGCGGCTGACCGAGGCCGGCGGCCGCCTGCTGGCCGACGAGATCTTCTACGACTTCGGCGCCGAGCGCGGCCGGGCCACCGGCGTCCGCCTGGAGATCGGGGAGGTCGAGGTGGTCCCGGGCGAGGCCTCCGGCCCGGCCGAGATGCCCACGATCAAGGCCGGCAGCGGGGGACTGGCCGCCGGCAAGGCGCCCTCCAAGTGGTACCTCTCCGCCCCGGAGGTGCGCCGGGCGGGGCCCGGGAGGTGGCAGGTCGTCAAGCCCACGGTATCCAGCTGCGACTTCGCCGAACCGCACTGGCGCTTCCGGGCCTCCAGCGCCGACTATTACCCCGGCCGCAAGGTGCAGAGCTTCAACAACGTCGTCTACCTGGGGCCGGTCCCGGTCTTCTACCTGCCCTACATGGCCAGGGACCTGTCCCACGACTACCCCTGGACCACCTGGCAGGTGGGCAAGTCCAGCGAGTGGGGCTACTACGCGCTCAGCAAGTGGGGACTGGACCTGCCGTCCGAGAAGGACTGGCCCTTCCAGCCCCGGCGCCTGACGCTCGACGGCGACTGGCGGCAGGACCGCGGCTGGGCCTACGGCGGAGGCGTCGAGTACGACCTCCTGCCCCACGGCCGCGGCTCGGTCGACGGCTACTTCCTCCGCGAGGACATGATCACGGCCGCGGAGGACCGCGAACGCGCCGAGGACGAGGCCGAGCGCCGCGGCCTGGTCTACGACAACCTTCGGGCTTTCGGCGCGCCCAAGGTCATCGGCCAGCCCAAGCTGAGCTACGACGAGAACCTGCTCTTCGTCCGGCGCCGGACGCTCGACGGCGTCTCCCCCGCCGACCTGGACGAGGACCGTTACCGGGACGCCGACCGCCAGGCCATCCGCTGGACGCACCGCCAGGACTTCCTGCCGGAGAAGAACGAGATCCACGAGGAGACGGTCTGGAACCTGGACCTGACCGCCGAGCTCAGCGATTGCTCGGACCGCAGCTTCCGGGCCGAGTATTTCCGCAACGAGTACCGCCAGGCCCCCGAGCCGCTGTCCTTCGCCATGCTCCGCCACCAGGGCGACGCCGGCAGCGTGTGGCTGACCGTCGCCCCGCGCGTCGACGCCTT
This sequence comes from Planctomycetota bacterium, assembly GCA_022703445.1. Classification (GTDB taxonomy): domain Bacteria; phylum Planctomycetota; class SZUA-567; order JAKLDR01; family JAKLDR01; genus JAKLDR01. The sequence continues at coordinate 21,887 of JAKLDR010000046.1, forward strand.
CCAGACGCAGACCGAACGGCTGCCCGAACTGCGCGGGGACCTCGTCCCGCAGCCGCTGCCGGGCGGTTTCTTCGCTTCGGGTTCCGCCGACGCCGGCTACCTGCGGCGCAGCTTCGACCAGGACGCCGGCTTCGAGGACTTCGAGTCCGGCCGCGGCCACGCACGGCCCGTGCTCAGCCGCCCGGTGAACCTCGGGCCGGTGGGCTTCGTCCCCTACGTGGGCACCGACCAGGCCTGGTACAGCCGGAGCCGGGAACGGGAACACGACGAACTGATCCGCGGCGCGGCGATCTACGGAGCCGACGCCTCCATGCGCCTATACGGGACGTTCGACGCCGAGAACGACCTGCTCAACATCCACGCGCTGCGCCACGTGATCGAACCGCGCCTGTTCTTCCGGGGCGTCTCGGAGCCCACCCAGAACCCGGAGAGCCTCCTGGACTTCGACCAGGTCGAGGACCTGAACAAGACCAACATCGCCGGAGCCGGCCTGTTCCAGAAGATCCAGACCAAGCGCCGCGCCGCCGACGGCACCGAGAAGGTGGTCGACCTGGCGGGCATCGACTTCCAGGCCCGGGGCTTCGTCGACGGCGATGAGGCCGAGCGCCTGAACGAGGACGACAAGATGCTGCCCTACCGGGCTCACGCCTTCGTGAGCCCGGTGGAGGGCCTCAAGCTGTGGGGCAGCTCCGAGATCGACGCCCACGGCATAGGCCTGACGCGCTACTCCGAGGGCGTCAGCTACCGGCACCAGCAGCTTTTCACGGCCAGCGCCAGCTACACCACCGTGCGGGACGATCCCGAGCACGGCATCAGGGGCTCGCAGCACCTCTCCGGCGCGCTGGAGGCGCCGGTCGGCGAACACTGGCGGCTCCAGGCCTCGGCTTCCTACGAGTTCGACCGGCCCAACGAGGAACTCGGCGAACGGGGCTTCGGCGAGGGCCGCTTCGCCCTCCTGCGCGACTTCCACTGCTGGCTGATGGGCCTGGACTACACCATAAGCCAGGTCAGCGACGGAGGACACCAGCACACCTTCGGCGTGACCTTCACGGTCACTCCCAAGCCGGTCAACCTGGTCAGGGGCTCCAACCAGCTGCTCTTCTCTCCGCCCGAGGCCGGCAGCGAGCCGTGGTTCCTGCGCCCCGAGGCTGCTGCGCCTGCCGGGGAACTGCGGGTCGTGCCGCCGCCGGCGCCGACGAAGAAGTGATGGCTGCAGGCTGTAGGCTGTAGGCTGCAGGCTATAGGACGGTGGCGATCAGGCAGCAGCTGCTGCCCTGGGTCCGCAGCCTGACGCACTCACCCCTCAGCCCCCAACGTCCAACCCTCAACCCGTCTCACTCATAGATCCGCAGGTACCGGTAATAGACCTCCAAAGTCAACGCGGCCATGGCCGTCGAGCAGACCCGGCCGCCTTGCGACCAGATCAGGGGTTCCCAGCTGCCATCGGAGCATCCACCCTGAACCTGGTGGTCCAGCAAGGTCTTCTTGATCGCCGCGTTCCAGGCCGGCCAGTGCCGGTCTCCCATGCGGTACATGCCGATGGCGCCGTAGTACCAATAGTAATAGTCGTGGCCGGATGAACTCTCGCCGCCTCCCCCGCTAAGCTTGGGCCAGCAGGGCAGGTGCTTCGCTCCAATGTAGTTGGACATGCCCAGGACCGGAGCGGACTCGCGGCTCTCGCCGGCGTCGAGCAGGGCAACCAGGCCGCAGGCCGTCCGCGCGGCGGAGGGTCCCTGGCTGTCGGTGTAGCCGCAGGTCCACTGGTCGCCGACCTGCCGGGCGCATCTCTCGACGACGAAGCGACGCACGCCAGCGGCCCCCCGGGCATCGACGCGCAGCCCGGCGATCCGCGCGGCCTTCAGGACCTGCATGCCCCAGGCGCCCAGGGTCACGTCGCTGCCGTTGTCCGCGCCGGGGACGTCCCCGTAACGCCAGGCCAGGCCGGGCGACTGGATGCTCTGCACCCAGTCCACGGCCTTCTGCGCCGGGGCCCGGAGCGCCTCGTCCCGGCTGAGCGCGTAGGCCTCACAGATGGCCAGCGCCGGGATCAGCTGGCAGTAGCCGCCCTTGTCTCCGATCCGCCCGTTCGGCTGCTGGCGCGACAGCAGGTACTTGATCGCCCGGCCGACGTTGTCGGGATACTTGCCCTCCTTGTGGCTGTAGCCCGCCCCCAGGAAGGCCAGCAGCGCCAGGCCGGTGACACCGTCGCTGAGTTCGTCCTGCCCGTCGTCGCGGCACTGCCAGGGCAGGAGGTTGGATGTCCCCGCCCGCCGCCGGCACTCCTCCTCAGCAAGCTTCTCGCGCCTGGCCTGGTCCTCCCGCTCCCGCTTCCGGACCTCGCGCATGTCCATCATCGCCCATATCTCGGCGCGGCCCTGGGTGATCCTCACCTGCCGCATCTCCGGGACGTCCGGTTCGGCCGGGGCCGGGGCCACCACACTCCCAGCCACGGGCAGTACCGGGCTCTGCCGGCAATGCGCGTTGAACCCGGAACTGCTCCACCGGCCGTCCGCGTTTTGGTGGCGGGACAGCCACGAGAGGGCGTGCTCCACGGCGTTCTCGGTGTCGTCCCCGCCGCTGCCGGCCTTGGCCATTTCCATGCGGGTGGCCGCGCTAGCCCTGGCCCTGAGCTGGTCGCTCCCGGTGAACCCGGCCTTGGCGCCGCCGGAGGCTCCCACCCCGATGCTGTCCGGGCTGCGACGCAGCGCCCGGACCAGCGCGCCGGAGGCCACCTCCATAGGCTTCTCGCGTATCTCGCCGGCGTTCGCGGCCGGCACCAGAGCCTCGTCGATATCGTCCAGCATGGGGGCCCGCGCCAGGCCGGGCGGAGCCAGAACCGGCTCAGGGGCCGGCTCCAGGCTGGGGACCTCGTTGGGGAAGAGGTCGCGCCTGCGCCGGAATTCCAGAGGATCCGGGGTCTTGGGCAGTGGCATGGTGACGCTCAGGATCACCTCGGGCTCCGGGGGCTTGGTCACGGTCCCGACGCTGAGCACGGAGAAAGTCGTCAGCACCACTCCGTGCAGCGCCGAGGAGACCACCCACATCCCGGCCAGACCGAGCCCGCCCCGGCGGCGCCGTGCGGCAATCCGGCGCCGCCAAGCCGGCACCGCCTTGGGGTTGGGACTGCGAGAAGTTCCGGGTTTCGCTATACGCTTCGTCCGCGCCATGGCATCCCTCCGGCCTGGAAGCCACCGTTCCGACGGCACTCCTCGGACGGTCCTGCAGATGCCTTGTCCCCGGCTTTTTGCTATAATGCCGGGCCGTGAGCGCCACTCCAGCAGACGCCGCCGGCCTCGGCCCGGCCACCGACGCGCCCGTCCGCCAGGGCGAGCCGTGGAACTGGGCGATCGCCCTGTTCGGCGGAGCGGTCTTCGGATCCGGCTTCAACCTGGTACTGCTTCCCGCTCCGGCTGGCTGGCTGGCGCCCGTCATGGTCATGGCCGGCATCGGCCTGATCCTGAGAAGCCTGCGCGGGACGGGGGCGCCCGGCCGCGGGGCTCTGCTCGGACTCCTGGGCCACCTCGGGGCCGGCGCCGTCGGGCTCTTCTGGATGCGCTGCATCACCTTCCCGGCCTACCTGGGGGTCGCGCTCTACATCGCCCTATACGGCGCGGGCTTCGGCGCACTGCTGGTCCTGGCCCGGAGGCGAACCCCGGGCTGGGCCCACCCGCTCCTGGCGGCCGGGCTCTGGACAGCGCTGGAGTGGGTCCGGTCCTGGGCCTTCACCGGCTTCCCCTGGATGCTGGCTGGCTCGGTCTGGGCGGACCTGCCGCTGGCCATGGGGCCGGCCGACCTGGGCGGCGTCCACCTGGTGAGCTTCCTGACGGCGCTCATGCCGGCTATGCTCGTTGCCGAGAGGCCGAAACGCAGATTGGTCCGCGGCATCACCGCCGCCGGCATCGCGCTGCTGGTCCTGGGCTACAGCGCCCTGGGCATCCTGGGGGTGGCCGCCGCGCAGTCGCCCTCCACAGGCGAAAACCGCTGCTCGCCCCTGCGCGTCGCCGCCGTCCAGCCGCTGGTGCCCTTCAAGGTCGGACCAAAGGCCAACCGCGAGCGGATGCTGGCCGACCAGCTGGAGCTCTGCCAGGGACTCGAGCCCGGCACGATTGATCTGCTGATCATGTCCGAGACGATGATCCCCGGCGACCTGAACGAGCAGGTCGAGCCGACCCTGGCGCCGCTTGCCCGCGAGAAGCGCTGCTGCCTGCTGGCCGGAGGGGTCATCCACGAGGGCCGGGACGCGGACGGCGCCTGGGCCGGACGCTCCTGGAACTCGGCCCTGCTGGTCTCGCCCGCCGGCGCGGTGCTCGGGCGCTACGACAAGCGCCACCTAGTGCCCTTCGGCGAGTACGTGCCCTTCGGCGGGCGCTTCCCCGGCGCCGACTACGTTTTCCATCTGATCGGCACGATCTTCACACCAGGCGAAGCCCACCCGCTGATCGTGGCCGAGGACCGCGTGGGCACCGCCTCCCTTCCCGGCCAAGCGGGCACGACGGTCCTCGTCGGATACAGCGTCCCCCTGGCGGTGAACATCTGCTACGAGGACTGCTTCCCGTACATCGCCCGGCGCGACGCGCGGCGCGGAGCACGGCTGATGGTCAACCTCACCAACGACTCCTGGTTCCGGCAGAGCTCCGAGGCCCGCCAGCATCTGGCCCTGGCCGCCTTCCGGGCGGTCGAGACCCGCACTCCCCTGGTGCGCGCCACCAACACCGGCATAACCGCACTGATCAACGCCGACGGGGCCATCACCGCCCCGCCGGAGGGTGGCCTGTGGAGAAAGGGGCTGGTGCGCATGGACGCGCCGGTCGGCCGGGGGCGGCCCACGGTCTACGCCTCGGTCGGCGACGTCTTCGTCTGGCTCTGCGCCGCCGCGGCGGTCGGAGCGGCACTGGCCGGGCTGCGACGGAGTACGCCGAAGACTCCGGGATGATCCTGGCAAGGAGGTTCCCATGCGCTTGATCCTGCTGACGATGTTCGCCGCGGCAGCCGCACTCCTGACGCTCTCCGGCTGCGGCTCGGACCAGCCGCCGAAGAAGGCACCTCCGCCGGCATCCGGGGCCGGGCCGGCGCCCCAACAGCCCCAGCAGCCCCAGCAGCCCCAACCGCCGGCCAAGGAAGCGGCGGACGGCGGCCCGATGATCCCCGGGGACCCCGGCACCGCCGCCAAGGTACTTAACCGCGGCAAGGACGCGGCGAAGAAACTCGAGGCCAAGAGCCGGGAGACGGCCGCATCGGGTGACGAGACCGAAGACGGCAACTGACCCCGGCTCGGAGCCCCCCCCATCGGCGCTGACGCCCGGCAAACCCGCCATGGCCTCCGGATGTGGCGCGCCCCCGGCCCAGTGGTATAATCTTCGGGCGACACCCGCTCTGAAGGAGAGACCGATGCTCAGGTTGCTGTGTTCCGGACTGGCCTCCCTGCTGCTCCTTGCCCTCATCGCTGACCGCCCCGCCGCCGCGGCCGAACCGGAGAAGCCCGCCGCCGCGCCGGACGGGAAGGACGAGGAGGACAAGCCCCTCACCCCCGAGGAACTGGCCAAGATCAACGCCCGCGTGGTCGAGCTCATCAAGCAGCTCGCCAGCGATGACTGGGCCAAGCGCGAGGAGGCCACCACAGCTCTGATCGCCATCGGCAACCCGGCCGTGCCGGCGCTGGAGGAGGCCGCCAAGTCACCCGACGCCGAGACCGCGACGCGGGCCGCCGAAGCCCTGCAGAAGATCAAGGGCGCCCCCAAGCGCCGGAAGAAGAAGTTCGACCCCAACTGCACCGACGGCTACCAGGCGGTCTACGAGGGCCGGGAGCACGTGCAGACCTTCAAGGCCACGACCGACAAGCTGGACTTCCTCCGGATCCGCACGGCCCGGACCATCAACAACCCCATGGCTGACCTGACCATCTCCCTGAGGGAGAGCGGCAAGGAGAACGCCGAGGCCCTGGCCACGGCCACGGCATCGAGCACGGAAGTCACCCGCTTCTACCGCTGGTTCACGATGGAACTCAAGGCCGAGAAGCTGGAGAAGGGCAAGACCTACGAGCTGGTCTTCACTTCCGGCGCCGCCAAGAGCAGCCCCTGGCTGGTCAACTGCTTCTACCGCGATGCCTACCCCGATGGCGAGTACCGTGAACTGGCCGACGGCAAGCCGGTGAAGTCCGAGAAGAGGTACGACCTGGTCTTCGAACTCGGCGCCGGCGAGGACAAGACCACCTCGGTGCCCAAGGGCACGGACCTGACCAAGAAGGACGAGCACTTCGGGGTCGGCCCGGACGGGACGGACCTCTATCAGGATCCGCCCAAGGTCCCCGTCGAGGAGGGCGGCGCCCTGTAGAACCGGGTCTGTGGCAGGGGCGGGCTCATAGCCCGCCTTACTGCGACTATCGAGAAGATTCGGGAATTGCCCCTACGGGGATGAGGGCGGGATATCTCTATTGCAGCGAGAATTCGGCCTTGCCCGCGCCGCAGACCGGGCAGACCCAGGAATCCGGGATCTGCTCGAAGGGGGTGCCGGCCGCGATGCCGCCGTCAGAGTCGCCTTTGGTGGGGTCGTACACCCAGCCGCAGACCCTGCAGACGTATTTCCTGGCGGGAGCGGATCCCTGCTCCCCGGCGGCCGCCGGTTCGGGCGGCCTGTAGGTCGGGGCGGTCTTGGGTTCCTTGCCCTTGTTCTGATGGTACTTCGCGTACGTGAGCGGCTCAGCCTTCTTGAGCACGCGGCACGAGACCAGTTCGCCGAGGAACACGGTGTGCGAACCCGCGTCGAGCTTCCCGACCACCTTGGCCTCGAGCACCGCGATCGCGTGGTCGATGACCAGCGGGCACCCGGTCGCACCCGCGTCCGTCTGAACGGACGCGAACTTGTCCAGATCGCGGCCGCTCTTGAACCCGAACAGCCCGATGAAGGGCATGGGCGTGGATTCCTCGAGGACGGACACGCCGAACACCTGGCACTGCTCGATGATCTCATGGGTGAGGTTCTGCTTGTTGATGCTCACGGCCACGGTCGCGGGCTGGCTGGTGACCTGGAAGCTCGTGTTCGCGATCTGGCCGTTCCTGCGGCGCGCGTCGCCGCTCGTCACGATGTAGAGGCCGTAGGAGACGTTGCGGAGCGCCTTGGTGTCCATCTCGGCCATGTCAGTCCCCTTGCTCTCGAGCATCACGGTGCCGTCCGGAACTCGCCGCCGGCCTCTGAAAAATGCTAGCCCGGCCGCAGGGGATGTCAACGGGATTCACGGGGCGCGCTGTCATCTCGTCGCCCAGATCGGTCCAACTGATCCCTTGACTTAGCGTGACATCCCCCGCGATCCAAAAGGGAGGGAAAACTCCTTCATCAGGCGGGGCGGCATCAAGACCCGCCCCTAACTACGAAACCTTCCTCGTCTCCAACCTCAATCCCTGGCAGCCCATCAGGCGAAGGTCTCCCTCATCAGTTCGGCATAGTATTGGACCAGCTCCCACTTGGCGTCGGGGGCGATCCGGTGGTCGGGGCACGGGATGTAGCCGCCGAGCGCCACCAACGGCTTGAGCCGCTCGACCTCGGCCTGGATCGCGGCGCGGTCCCGGGCGAAGACGGTCTTGTTCATGCCGCCGACGCCGCGCAGGCCACGGCCGAACTGCTCGCGCCAGGGCCCGATGCTCGCGTCCCAGGTGCCCACTTCGATCGGGAACATGGTGTTCACGCCGTTGGCGAACCATGTGGGGATCAGCGCGTCGATCACCCCGTCGCAGTCGAGCGACACGATGTCGATCCCGTACTGCTTGAGCAACTCGGTGATCCGGCGGTACTGCGGCCCGACCTTCTCCTCGAAGGTCGAGGGGGCGATCAGCGGGCCGTTCTTGAAGCAGATGTCCTCCCAGAAGTGCCCGAAGTCGAACTTCGCCCCGGACTCCAGGGCGTACTTCGCGTTCCGGTAGCAGAGGTCGCCGACCGTCGCGATGATCTCGTCGAAGAGCGCCTCGTCATCCACCTGAAGATAGCAGGAGCCCTCCACCCCCAGAAGGTTGCGGATGTTGCCGTAGAGGCTGCCGCAGTGCAACCCGTAGGCGTAGTCGCGCTCGCCCTTGCGAAGGAACTCCAGGCCGCCCTGGTCGAAGCGCAACATCCGGTCATTGACCCGCACCATCCCGCTCAGGACCCGGTCCTCGGACCACTGCAGGCGGGGCTTGTACTCCTTCTCCCAGGAGGCGCGGTCCTTGAGGGTGTGCTCGATCTCCGCGGGGATCGAGCGCGCCCCGGGCCGGGTGACCACCACCACCCCGTTGCCGTCGAGCTCGTGGCGCGTGCCGTCCGGGAACTCCTTGAGGATCCTGTGCTCGAAGCCGGGCCGCAGCAGGCTCGCCGAATGGAAGGCGCTGTACCAGTTGAAGTCGAAGCCCAGCTTCCCGGAGATGACCGCATCCATCGGGTTGCCGTCGCCCCACTTCTTGGCTTCATCCGCCGAAAGGTGGCCCTCCGCCGCCCACTTCTGGAGGGTCTCGCCCCAGAACCCGAAGTGCACGACCGGCAGCCGGTCGTAGGACTGGTACCTCAGGACCGCCATGGCCCGTTCGCGGTTGGTCATCGCCGGAATCTCCTCAAAGCGACCGCGCAACAGTTTCGCGGTGAGCGAGCAGAAATCCAGGGCGGGATTGCGTTCAGACCTTCCAGCCGGGCAGCGCCGGTTTGGCGAAGCGCAGCATCTTGCCGAACATCTCCCAGGCCTGGTCCGTGGGAAGGTGAACCAACGGATCGGCCAGCAGCGCCTGGAAGGCGAGGTCCCGGTCCCGGGTCATTGCCGCCTTGAGAATGGCCTGCTGGTTGTCGCAGATCCGCCGCATGTGGCCGGCCAGGACCGCCGGCAGCCGTCCGGCGCGCATCGGCCGGACGCTGTTCCGCCGGAACTGCGCGTAGGACTCGGTCACCGCCCCCAGGGGCAGGTCCGGGTTCTGGCCGCGGTTGGGCTGATTGACGTTGGTGTCGAGCGGCGCGATGCCCAGGAGCGCCAGCATCTGGGCCACGCCCTCCTCGCCCGACGGGGTGAGCCTCTCCGGCAGCTTGTACTTCTCCCGGCGCAGCTGGCGCATGTTTGCCACGCGCCAGGAGTATGGCGTCAGCACCACGCCCCAGCGGTGCAGTTCCTTCTCACTCTGAAGGTACCAGGGCACGAACTCGGCCAGGTGCCGGTCGCCGGCCGCGCCCAGCGCTCCGAAGCGACGGAAGAGGTCGAAGGCCACCAGACCGTCGCTCCTGAACCACAGCCCCTGGCGCTTGCGCCCGCGGGCCTCGGCCGTGCGGTCGCGGAACGCCCCGGGGGCGGAGAGCTCGCGGGCCAGGCGCGGGAAGAGGTCTCGGCCCCGCCAGCTGGCCGCCGTGGCGAAGGTGAAGTGGTTGACGCCGCTGATGTCGAGCCTGATCTCCCGGCGGTCCGGGCGCTTCACGCCGAACCAGCGCTCGACCAGGCCGGCGAGGCGGCCCTGCGTTCCGAAGACCTCGTGGCAACAGCCGAAGGCCTTGATCTTCGGCTCGGCGGCGTGCAGCGCCGCGGTGCAGAGCGTCATCGGGTTGGTGTAGTTGATGACCCAGGCCCTCGGACAGACCGCCATGATCTGGTGCGCGTAGTCGGCATAGACCGGGATGGCCCGCAGCGCCCGCAGGAGTCCGCCCGGACCGGTCGAGTCGCCCACCGGCTGGACGATGCCGTAGCGCGCCGGCATCTCCAGGTCCGCGTAGCGCATGGTGATCGGGCCGGGCTCGATGGACATGACCACGAAGTCCGCGCCGCGGAGGGCCTCGCGCGCCGTCCGCGCCACCGTGGTCCTGAAGCGGGTCACGGCGTCGGGGTGGCCGAAGATGGCCTCGGCGGTCCTGACGTTGCCCCGGGCCGCCGGGCGGTCGATGTCGTAGAGGGCAAGTTCGCCGCTCAGGTGCGGGCAGAGCGCCAAGTCCCGGATGAGCATGTGCGCCCAGGCCCGGCTGCCGCCGCCGATGTAGGCGATCTTGATCTGCGTCTGCTTGGTCTTCATGCGCGCTTCTCCTCAGGCAGGGCGACCAACTCGGAGATCCGCACCGGCGCGCCGGTCTCGATCGACCTTCGGGCGGCGATGCCCACCAGGATCGAGCAGGCGCCGTCGAGCGGACCGGCGGCGGTGTTGAAGGGGTCGGCCGGCTGTTTGTGCTTTACGAAGACGTCGCGCAGCAGCCGCGAGTCGCCGCCGCCGTGGCCGCCCTTGGGCGATTCGAAGGGCACGACCCGCTGTTCCTCGAAGAGCTTCTGCATCCGGATTTCGACGCCCTTGACGCCCTGCTGGACGGAGAGCTTGCCATCGGCCCCCGAGATGTAGGAGTGCTCGGTGACGTCCAGCTCGATCCGCCCGCCGGTGCCGTTCAGGATCAGCCGAAAACCCTCGCGCGGCGCGTAGTTGTGCAGCGAGTAGCTGAGCATCATCCCATTGGTGTAGCCAACCGTCGCCGAGCGCGTGTCCCAGACGTCCATGTCCGGCGAGAAGACGCAACGGTCGCGGAAGTAACCGTCCTCCTTCTCGGCTTCGAGGTAGAGGGCCTGGAGGCTGCCCCCGTCGGCCAGGTCCAGGCGGAAACGGCACTCGCGGTCGTCGCAGGTCAGGCAGCGCTCGTGCGCGGCGCGGGTCTCCGGCCGGTAGAAGCGCCGCGTCCCGAGGGCGAAGACCGTCTCCGGCCGCGAGGCCGTCCACCAGTTGACCAGGTCGAAGTGGTGGGTGGCCTTGTGGACCCACAGGCTCCCGGAGTTGGCCTTGTAGCGGTGCCAGCGCCGGTAGTAGTCGGCGCCGTGGGTGATGTCCAGGAACCAGGTGAGGCTGGCCATGGTGACCTGGCCGATCTCGCCGTTCTGGACCAACTCCTTCACCTTGGTGTTGAAGGGCGCGTAGCGGTAGTTGAAGGTGACGGTCAGCTGCTCCTCCCGGCCGCGGGCGGCGTCGAGGATGGCTTGGCAGCTCTCGGCGTCGGTGGTCATGGGCTTCTCGGTCACGACCCGCAGTCCGGCCTCCAACCCCCTGAGGATGTACCCGGCGTGGAGGTTGTCGCGGCAGGTTACCACGATGCCGTCGAGCTTCTGCTCGGCGACCATCTTCTCGAACTCGTGGGGCTGGTAGGTGGGAAGCTCCGGGCGCTCCAGCTTCCGGCGCACGAATTCCATGCGCGTCCGGTTGGGGTCGAGCAGGGCGACCAGTTCGTTGGCCTCGGTCACCTCCGGGTCGCGCGAGAGCGCCCGCCAGTACATCTCCGAGCGTCCGCCCGTGCCGATCACCGCGAAGCGCTGCCGTTTCATGGTTGCCGTTCCTTTCCCAAGTTGAGATCCCTGGTGCTCTGCCGCTCGACGTAGCGCGGCACCGCCGTGCGCGTGCCCGCGCCGGGCTTGATCTCTCCCCCGAGCTTGCCGAGCAACACCTCGGCGGCGAGTTTGCCGACCTCCTCGTGCGGATGCGCGATGGTGGAGAGCGGCGGGCTCACGAAGCGCGAGGGCAGCCGGTCGTCGAAGCCGACCACCGAGATGCGCTCCGGGACCGCCGCGCCGGAGGCCGTGAGCCCCCGGATCACCCCATAGGCGAAGAGGTCGCTGTAGGCGAAGAGCGCGGTGGCCTCGGGCC
>JAKLDR010000047.1 GCA_022703445.1 Planctomycetota bacterium
AGTGAACGAACCGGTCAGCCAGCCAGCCAAGCACGGGCGGAGCCTGGCCGGATTCTACATCGCTATAGGCTTGGTGGCAGCTGTGGTGGGGCTGGGTATATGGCTGTGGACTCCGCTCAAGATCCGCTATTGGGAACAAGAAATCCATCGAACTTGCCTGGACCTCAACGCTGCAAGTTCCATGGGCTCGGTCTCCTACGGTGGAGTTCCCGTCGACATAGCCAAACAACTCGTGGCTGCCGGGCCACAGGCCGCGCCGGCGGTCTCTAGGCTGCTGGCCAGCCCCGAGACTCGAGTGATCGTACTCCAGGCCATCCGCGACGTTCGAGCCCGATGGACATTGCCGCTCCTGGCTGATGCTTGCCAGCGTGAAGAAGATCGAGGCGGCACCCTGGTGGTGGTCATCACCGCACAGGAAATAACAGGCAAGAGTTTCGGCGCTTGGTCGCTGATGAACGACGCTGCTGCGGAGAACGCGTGCAGCCAGTTCCTGGGATGGTGGGACAGCGAGGGCAAGGCCATATACGGTGAAGGTGCGCAGTGACTGAGCCCGCCACCTCTCCCGCCCCGCCCCTCCGCACCTGGCGGCCGATGGCGGCGTGGGGGAACGTGAAGCGAAATGGCGAGGATGATAGGCAGCACCATGCCGGACAATGAGCGGCACCCGATGGATGTGTCTTCTGCTCACACGGGCCATCCAGTTCATGATGGCCCTGGAGAAGTTGCGAAGCGTACTCTGTTGAACGCGGCGGCCTGGTACTTGCCCGGGATCGCATTCTTCGTGTACTGGAGCTTCATTCGATGGAATGCCGAGCCTGTGCCGCTGACGATCCAGACTGCGGCTTGGCTGACGATGCCGGTCCCATTTGTGCTGATAGTCGTGGCGCATGACGGATATTCCTGGGCGTCTGCGTCAATGCTGGCCGTGTTGCCGCTCCTGACCTGGTTGCCGGCATGGCTGAGCTGCCGATTCAAATGGGGAAGATGGATTGTCCCAGCTGTCTCGCTGCTGGTCTCATCCATGCAATGCTTTGCCTGCGGATGGCTGTTGGAGGTGTTTTCGCGCCTAGCGCGTTCTTGAGCGCGCAGTTGTGTGACCAGGCCCGCGCAACTAACGGGACGTGCATTGCCCCGCCGCCCTTGCGCCGGGCCGAGGGGCGGGGAGAAAGGCGGGGAGGCCATGAAGACCGAAGAGCGCCGCAACGAAGAGGCAGGCCAAAGGCCCACCAGCCTGGAGATTGGCAGCGAGTTGGCGTCGGTCTTCGCTGCGGCGTGCGTCTTGGGTTTCGGCGTCTACACATATCACCTCACTACGTTCAACCTGGGAGACAACGACTTCGCCGGGCTAGTGTGGATCCTGATCTGGTGTGCTGCCTGTCTCGGTACTCTCCTTGTCTGCGGAGTCGCTGTGGTCTTGGCCATGGCAGCAGGCCGGGATCGCAAGGAAGGCAGCCGGAGACGCTGGCCGTTCTTCCTGGGGACAGGGGCCTTGATAGCGGCATTGCTGATCGCAGCCCCGTGCGTGGTTACCTTCCTGTGCTAGCGGAGGGCTTTAGGCGGCGGGCAAAGAAGTTGCCGACCGTTGCGCTGCGCCGAGGGGGCGGGGAGAATGGCGCCGGAGTGATTGATGCCTGAGACTACCGAGCAGGCCAGCAAGCCCAGCCGCAAGTGGCTAGCGGTTCTTGTTGCCACCGTGGTGATGATCTGGTTCGCGGGTATAGGCGTGGCCTGCGGGCCATATCGTTCTCTCCCCGTCGGTCCCGTCGAGGTCTCTCCTACCAACATGGGCATGATGCTCACAATCGGAATGATTGGCATCTGGCTTGGCATCGCGATGGTGATAGGTCGGGTTTTGCCGCTCGGCGAGGGCAGGAACCTTACGGGTTCTCGTGCGAAGACCGTGGGTGTCATCTGCCTGATCTGCTCATCGCTGCTCTTCCTGACTGGCTTGGTCGCCATGATGCTCATGCTGATTTCGCGGTATGCAGGGAATTGAGCTCCGCGGTTGCGCCGCGCCGAGGGGCGGGGAGAATGGGTTGAGGAGGAACTGTGCCGGAGCCAGTTGACCAACCCCCCAGACCACACGGCAGCCTCCAACCGGGGGCTGTGCCTTCCATACAGGGAGCTGGCAAATCGGAGCAGCGACTTGGGGATGTGATCGGCCGCCTTCTGCTCAACTCCGCGGCGTGGTATTTGCCGGGGCTCGTGTTCTGCGCGCAATGGATCTTCGCACACACGGGGGCCGAACCTGCGCCCATATCTCTGCAGACGGCGGCTTGGTTGACCATGCCGGTTCCATTCATCCTGCTGGTGGGTGCGTACGACGGCCCTTGCGGGGCGTCTGCGTCGATGCTCGGCTTGCTGCCGTTCGTTGTTGGCTTGCCGGCGTGGCTGAGCTACAGACTGAAATGGGGCAAGTGGGTTGCGCCCATCATCCTGTTGGCTGTTTCGATTCTTCATTGGCTTGGCTACTCAGTGCTGATTCAGACGCTGTCCGATTTGGCACACTCGTGAATCGGTAGGCGATCTTCGCTTCGCATGGGGAAGCAGGCCAGCCCTGCTGTTGCGCCGGCCGCGGGGGCGGGGAAGATGGCGGGCGGTAGGAGGGTCGTGCCTGTGCCTACAACGCTGGCCCTCCTGGCACCGTCGGAGGAGCCTTTGCTATGACCACCCAGGATGGGTTGCAGCAGCAGGTCGACCGCCTCGATTCCCTAGTGGCCCGCGACGGGGCCTTCATGCGGCTGCACGCCGATGGGGAGGGCGGCGCCCTCTACGGTAATCAGTCCGGCTACCTTCGCTTCGGCATCGAGGTCCTCCGCGCGGCACTCCGCCCCTCCATAACCGCCGGCCAGCACCGCAGAATTCAGGTTGACGCCGACTACCTCTTCGGTGCCGAATCCGACTTCGTCGACTACACTCCGTATCTGGTCGAGTCTGCCCCCAAGCGGGAGCAGCCAACGGAGCCGCGAGGCTACGGACTTGGGTGGCTCATGTTTGCCGGCATTTGCATCCTCGTTGCGCTCGCCGCGATTGGAGCCACGACAGTCTGGAAGTGGATTTTCTGAAGTGCCTCGTGAGAGTACTTGGCCGTTGCCGCCAACGCTCGCGCCGCGCCGAGGTACGGGGAACATGGCTTCGGAGTGATTGATGCCAGAACCTACCGAACGGGCTAACAAGCCCCTCCGCACCTGGCGGCCGATGGCGGCGTGGACGGCGGGGATTCTGCTGGCGCTGGGGCTGGCGCTTGTCGCTCTGACGATTTGGCATAGGTCCGGTGGTCAGCATGAGCCGGTGCTGGGCTACGAGCCGGACGTTGAGAAGATAAGCGGAATCGTGAGCATCGGTCACGCGCGGCACCCGAATGGTACGAAGATGACATATCCAGTTCTTACCATGACGAAGTCTATAACGGTCAGCCGCAACTCGGACGGCTTCAATCAGCCTGAACAACACATAACAGAGATTCAGTTGGTTTCTGACAATCAACTCGCCAGCAAGCTGCTGAAGAGCGATGGTTTGAGGGTCGAGGTTACTGGAAAGCTCTTTCACGAACATACGGCTTGGCACATGTGTAAGATTCTCATGGATGTCGAATCGTACAGGCCTATGCAGGACCCCTCGGTGCCAAAGAAGGCCAGGGCCGAGGAGGCCAAGCCGTGAGCGAGCCCGCCCCGCCCCTCCGCATCTGGTGGCAGAGACTGTGGTGGTGGTGCCCAACGGCGGCGTGGGATGAGGAGAGAAACCAATGAGACTCCTGGCGGCAGTCGCATGTGTCGTCTGGCTGGGGCTGACGGCAAGCGGAGTATGTGGAGAGCCTTCTGCCGGAAAGGAAGCGGAACTGATCCGAATTGTTGTTCCTGATGGCATCAAGGGCAAGACCTACAGGTTCGAGAGCTGCTTCATCGTGCCAGAGGACAAAGGGGACAAGCGCAAATATGTTCCGGAGATCGGGGTCTTCGGGCAGTATAAGGAGAAACGCTGCCTGCTGAGGCTGGGGATCTTCGCTGACGAAGCCCAGGCGAAGAGCGCCTGCAAGGCCTATTTCGCCGCTGTCGCACTGGTACCAGAGCCGATCATCCTGGAGCCTGGTAAGCCCGCAGTGGTCATTGGCGACGAGGCGTGGCAACTTGATAATTCTGGTGTGGTCTTCCGGATTGGGCGCGTCGTCTGGGTGGTGTATGTTGAGAAGGCCGACGCAAAAGATCGAGTTGACTTGGGCAAGCTCCTGGCTGCAGGAGTGAAGGTGCTGTCTGCTCCTCAGGTTGTGCTGACCGGCGAGAACGCGCCTGGAGTGTCCGTATCCGGCAACAATGGGCCATCGTTGGACGTCGGGCGTATCAAGGTGATAGATGGCCTTGTCGGCGACAAGCAAGAACCTGTTGTGTGGCTCGCAAACTTGAAGGTCAATGGAGCCGAGAAGGCTGACCTTGTTGGCTTGGAGGTGACAGGCGGCTGCCTCATTTGGGGCGACACCGTACTGGCAGCCAAGGGCAAGACTCAAGTGTGGGGGAAAGGCGCCGAGATGCGCTTCCTGGTGAATCCTGCAGGCACGTTCCAAATCAAGCCGGGCATGTCCGTTGGCAACGAAGCCAAGTGGGGTGCTTCCGCAGACGTTGTGTTTGATCCTAAAACACCCCAGAAGAGCCCCGCGAACTAGAGCGTGTTCCGGATTTCACCTGGTCTTCGGCAAAATGGCCGAGGAGCCGGGAAGCCGAGGGGCGGGGAGGAAGCTACTTCTTCTTCCGCTTGCCCTTCCTCTTGACCACCACCTTCGGTGCCATGAGCTCGAGCTTCCTCTTGGCCTCTTTGGCGGTGAGCTTCAGGACGGCAACGACGGCAGCCTTGGCCTTGTCGCGCAGCCGCAGCTTGGTTTTCTTCTCCCACATGAGCACGGTCTTGCCGCTGACGCCCAGGAGCTGGCCCAGCTCAACCTGAGACAGACGCAGCCGCTTGCGCAGTGCCCTGATCCTGGCGGCGCCGATGCGAACCTGGGCGGCTTCCTCTAAGCTGACCTTCACGCCCTCGGCGAGCCTGGCATCGGCCTCGGCCACCAAGCGACGGGTGTGGCGCGCCAAAGCCGTCAAACTGCGCCTGAACTGGGCCGCAGTCCGCTTGAGCCTGGCGTTGTCCTTGCGGAGGCTGGCTATTAGTGAACGGGCTTCCCGCTTGGCCAGGCGACGGATTTCTTCCTTCAGCATGGCGCCGATGTTGGGCATGACGATCTCCTATCAAGTACTACCGGGGAGAATGGTCTCTGAAATCCAGGGCCAAGTCAAGGGCACTGGCGGCTGCTATTTACGATCTTTGAATCTCTGGTCAGTACTGAACTGCGCCCGCACCGGCAGATGATCGCTGGCCTTCTTGGCGGCGGTCAGGTCGGAGCCCGAGAAGCTTACGATCTCGGCCCCGATAGCTTCCTCAGACGCCAGGTCCGGCGAGATCAGGACCCAGTCGTAGCGGCTCCCGGCGTGGGTGGTGGCTGCGGTGGCCACGTTGCCGGGGACCATGACCTTCAGGCCGCAGTCGGCGGCCAGCTCGTCGATGTCGGGCCGCTGGGTGTTGAAGTCGCCGGTGACGATGACGTCGGGGTCGATCTTGAGCGCGTCGGCCACCACGCCACGCAGTAGTTGCTTTTCGCGTGCGCGCTTGGACACGTCCGTCCAGCTGAGGTGCACGGTGACCACCACGGCGTCGAAGCCGTCGGAGGTGACGTAGGCTACAGCGGCGGGATGCTGGAACCCGGCTGGCGTGGCCAAGGGCTTTATGTCCGCGGCTGAGTCCACGAAGATGGCGTTGTCCTGGCCGTCTGACGAATCGGAGAAAGCGTACTTGATGAACCGGCTCTCGGCGGACATGAAAGTGGTGATCTTGGACTGGTCGGAGATCTCCTGGATACAAAGAACGCCGGGCGCCAGGTCGGCCAGCTGCTTGCTGAACCAAGTGCGGGTTGCGGCGTCCTTTTCAGGGTAGCCACGAACGTTCCAGGTCATCAGCACGAGAGAGCGGCCAGGGCCCATGGACGATGGCGGCGCCGTAGTGGACGTTGTTGGCTGCTTCGGCGCCGGAGGCTTCAGCCACTCTGGGCGATAGACGGCGATCAGCACCGCCGCCACTATGAGCAGCAGCAGGACGATGGCCAAGCAGCCCAGGACGTGTTTCTTGTTGAGGGCCATGACTGAAGGCTACCGCCTGGCTCCGGCAGCGTCAAGGCACCACCGTCCATCCTCAATGACATTGGCGTGGGGATGTTTGTGGCTGCGAACTCGGCAAGCTGGAGGTTAACCGTGTGGAGATGAGTTCCATAGATCTTACGTACAATCCACGTACAATGGCGAATTTCGCAAGGCGCAAGTCCTAGCGAGATCTGTGGTTCCATACGCAGTCCACCGGCTTATGAATCCGCTGTCCTGAGTGCTGACTCCGGCACACTAGCGTCCAGGCGCAGTTCCTTGAGCGCGAGTGCCCACGGCGAACATGCTATCCTCCCTTGTGGTTCAGCAATCGTAGCGCATTGAGGATCACGATCAGGGCGCTGATCTCATTGAGCAGCAGTCCTGGGACCAGCCCGATCCAGCCGACCAGGGCGGTTGGGACCAGGATCGCGACGATGGCCAGCGACGCGACGATGTTCTGCTTGATGTTATTGACCGCCCGGCGGCTGAGCGCCAACGCGTAGGGCAACCGCCGCAGGTCGTCGGACATCAGAGCGATGTCGGCCGTCTCGATGGCCACGTCCGTCCCGGCCGCGCCCATGGCGATGCCGACATCCGCCTCAGCCATCGCCGGCGCGTCGTTCACCCCATCGCCGACCATCGCCACGTGACCGAAGCGGCTGCGGAGCTCGCGGACCGCCTGGACCTTCCCCTCCGGCAGGAGCCCTGAGCGGCATTCATCGACTCCCGAGAGCCCGGCAACGGCCTTCGCGGTCCGCTCGCCGTCGCCGGTGAGCATGACGATGGGGCCGAGGCCAATGGCCTTGAGCGACTTGACCGCCGCCGGCGTCTCGCTGCGCATCTGATCCGCCACGGCGATGATCCCCAGGATGCGGCCATCGGTGCCGACCAGGATGGTTGTCTTCCCCTCCGATTCCAGGGCAGCGACCCTTTCGGCCGTCGGGGAACCACCGGCCAACAGATGCTCGAACAACCGGAGGTTGCCCACCGTGTAGGATACGCCGTCGATCTTCGCCCTGGCCCCGGAGCCCGGCATGGCTTCGAAGTCGGTCACCGGCCGGATGGGCAAGTTCTCTTCCCGCGCCCGGCGCAGGACAGCCTCGGCCAGGGGGTGCTCTGAGCGCGACTCTACGGCGGCGGCGATGGAGAGGACCTCGCGCCCGTCCGCTGAATCGGCAGGCAGCAAGTCCGTGACCACGGGCTGGCCCAGCGTGAGCGTCCCGGTCTTGTCGAAGGCCAGGACTCGCACCTTGCCGGCCGCCTCCAGGCTGGCCCCGCCCTTGTAGAGCACGCCGTGGCGTGCGGCGTTGGCCACGGCAGCCACCACCGCCACGGGGACTGAGAGCGCCAGGCCGCACGAGCAGGAGACCACCAACAGTACAAGCCCCCGGTAGAACCAGGGCGAGAACGGCTGGCCCAGGAAGACCGGCGGGACCACCGTCACAAGGATCGCCAGCAGGAACATCGCCGGAGTGTAGTACTTGCCGAACCGCTCGCCGAACCGCTGGTAAGAGGACTTGCGGGCCTGGGCCTCCTCCACTGAATGGATGATCCGCGCCAGGGTGGTGTCCTCGGCCAGGTGCGTGACGCGGACATCGAGCGCCCCGCGTTGGTTGATCGTGCCGGCGAAGACCTGGTCGCCGACACCCTTGGCCGCCGGCAGCGACTCGCCCGTGATGGACGACTGGTCCACCGTCGAGCCCCCGGCCGAGACCACTCCGTCAAGCGGCACCTTCTCCCCCGGCCGGACGATGATGGTATCTCCAAGATGCACGGACTCGACCGGAGCCAGGATTTCCTGGCCGTCCCGCCTGAGCAGCGCCTCCTTGGGGACAAGCTCCATGAGCGCCCGTATCGACCTCCGGGCCTTGCCCACGGCATAGGCCTCCAGCACGTCGCCGAGGGAGTAGATGAAGACCAGCATGGCCGCCTCTTCCCAGTGGCCCAGGGCGATGGCCCCGGCGGCGCCGCAGACCATGAGGAGACGGATGTTGAGCACGCCCGTCAGCAGCGCCCGCACTCCCATGCGGGCGGGATAGTAGGCCCCGACTGCCACTGCTGCGGCATAGAGGATCTTCGGCATAACCCCGGTGCCCGGGACCTTCTCAAGGACGAAGGCCACCGCAAAGAGCAGTCCGCACGCCGCCAGGCACACCATCTGTGCCTGCTTCCACCAGGGCACGGATTGTTGCGAGGCGCGGTCGAGCACCACGGAGGCTTTCATGCCCGTCTGCTCGATGGCCTTGATGATCGCCTCGCGCTTGACGGCTGCCGGGGCGAAGATCACGGTGAGCTGCTGAGTCATCAGGTCAGGCCGCCAGCTGGCGATGCCCTCCAGGCCCTTCATCTTCTTCTCGATCAGGGCCACTTCGTTGGCACAGTCCATGCCTTCGACGCGGAGGGTTATGGTTTCATCCTGGCTGCCCACGGTCAGACTCTCTTCCGCCGGATCGCTGGCCGATGGGACTCAGCCACAAGCGGCATCGATCACGCGAATGATGGCCTGCTCGACTTCTTGTGCCACCTCGGAGAGGTCGCTCTTGCCGAACATCTCCAAGAGAGCCGTAGGTTTGACCGTGGCCACCTTCACGGTTTCCCCCTCTTCGTAAACGCTGATGCGGCACGGGAGGACAGTCGAGATTTGCGGGTTCGCCTCCAACACCCGCTTGGCCTGTACGGGGTTGCAGACCTCGAAGATCAGGCATTGGCCGCGGAAGTCCACGCCTTTGTCCGCCATCTTCTGCCGGAGGTCGTGCGTGGCAATCACGCCGAGCTTGTTGGCGGCGACAGCGGCCGTCAACTTCTCGCCGACATCATGCACCGTTCCCTTGGCCTTCTTCACGTAGAACATTGCGTCCTCCTTCACGAAGAATCACCAGCACCGCATCGGACACCACATTGTCGCGTTCTGGCCGCGCTGGGGCGTACTCGCGCCAGGCTGTTGTGCCGGCTGGGTGGCGGCGGGCGACATCATCATCGGGCACATCATCGTCCCGCCCTTGCCGTCCTTCGTCAGCTCCTGCATTTTCGACATCACGCGCCCGCACATGTCGCGCATGGTTTTTGGGGTGTCGCCCAGAGCCTTGATCTTTTCCTTCTGCGCGTCGGTGAGCACGGCAGCGGCGTCCGCCCGAGCTTTCTCCGCGATGGCCGCGAGTTTGGTCGCCTGCTCATCCGAGAGTTTCAAGTCGTCCTTAAGCCCGAGGAGCGTTCCCGGATCGCGCGCATCTATCTGAGTCGCCATCAACATGCGGCATTGCATCGTCATCTGTTCGGGCATGCCCACGGGGCAGCACGTCATCGGCCGCACCTCGGCCCCCTGGGCAGGCTTGGCATCGGGCCTGACGAGCATCATCCCGCATGTGGGGCACTTGGTTGCCCAAGTGGCCGTCACGTCCGGGTGCATGGGACAGGTAAACTCCAACATCGGTTTGCCGACGAGCACGGGTTTCTCGTCGGCCTTGCCGGGCACCGTCTCTTTCGATGGCTCGGCGGCACGGGCCAGGGGGGCGACGAACACGAAGACCATGCCCAAGGCTGCAACTGCAATCAGATTTCTCATCGCAAGACCTCCTTCATGGGGACGACGGACAACCACGCCAACGAGTGTCACAATTGCCCAGTCTACAAATTCCAAACTCCTTTCCGCCAAATAGAGGCTGCTCGTTCAGTCTTTCCGCATGGTAGCTTGTTGCGCCAAGGAACAACCACCATCTGCTTCTGCGCATGGTTCCTTATCCCCTACCGGGGCGGCATCCTGAACGTAGGGGGCACCGGACGTTTCCTCAGCGTCGGCTCGAGAGGACACCTGCGGATTCGTGCGCTTGAGGCCATCGCCTTCCATCCCTCCTTCGGCATCTTACACAAACACGTGCAATACCGCGGCTATTCCGGTGGCAGACGAGGCGGATCGGGGTGTGGAGCCCAGCGAACGAAGACCATCTCGGCCAGTGCGCGGTCGATGGCGAACTGGCTGTAGCCGACCTGGAACACGTAGGACGGGAAGCATTGGATCAGTTGGATATTCGAGCCCGGCAGGATGCCCATCGCCATCATCTTCTGGACCTCGCGGCTGTTGCGGGTGGCCAAGTACGCAACCGCGCCCTGTCCTCCGGGACGCCCGTCGCACAGTGGCCGCACCTCCTGGATCGCGTCCGCCCGCGCCCTCTGGCAACACGGTCCCGGAGGGATGGGCTTGCCGTGCGGACACACCTGCGGATGCCCCAGCAACTCGCAGACCTTCTCGCTCAGCCCGTGCTGCAGGACGTGCTCGAAACTGCACGCATCTTCCTCGAGATATTCGCCGCCGGCAGCCAGGACGTCTCGCAGCAGGCGCTCCGCCAACCGGTGTCGCCGGACAACGTCCTGGCCAGCCTGTTGGCCGCATTCGGTCAACCGTAGCGCGTCTCCACGCTGCTCCAAAAGTCCCATCTGCACGGCTTCCTTGGCGGCAGATCCGAAGGCCGGAGAGGCGTCCAACGCCGCTCCTTCGACCTCATGCAGGTACAGCGATTCGAGCACTTCTTCAACGGCTGGGGGAGTCATGATCGGTCCTCCTGATCCTGGACAGCAGTTTCCGGACCCAACGCAGCGACGCCGGTTCGGGCGGCACCTCGTAGCCGCAATGGGGGCACTTGAGTTTCCTGCACCCGCCGAACATCGCGCAGGCCTGGCAGGACTTCCGAGCCAGTTGCTCGTCGAAGCCCTTGCCGCAGAACGAGCAATTCACAGGGTCACTCCCAGCACTTTGAAGATGACGTTGGCCAGGGCACCCACGCTGAAGGCGAGTACCAGGATCGCCGCCGACATGAGCAGCGTCGCCTTCAGCCCGCGCTCCTTCTTCATGATGAGGAACTGCGCGATGCACGGCAGGAACAGCGTCAGCGTGATGGCCGCCACGGTGAGTTGGTTGCCGGTCAAGGCTCCCGCTTTCTGGAGGTCGTACAGCCCCGCCGCCCCATAGTCGCGGCGGAAGAAGCCGAAGAGGAAGGCCACGGCGGTCTCGTCGGGCAGGCCGATCCAGTTGACCAGAGGTGTAAGCCCCTTGATGAGGAGTTGGAACAGGCCGGTGACTCGCCCGATCCATATGAAGACGCTGGCCAGGATGAAGAGGGGGAAGACCTCCTTGAAGTACCAAGCCACGCGCGTGTAGGTCTTGATGACGACGTTCCCCACGCGGGGCAGGCGCAGTGGAGGGAGTTCCATGTAGAAGGTCGGCCCCTCGCCCGGGAGGACCTTCGAGATCAGAAGCCCGGCCGCGACGAACATCGCGGCAATGGCCCCCGCCCACGTGAGGAGCGCGGCGGGACGTCCCTCCAGCAATCCCAGGATCACCCCCAGCTGGGCCGAGCAGGGGATCGTCAAGGCCAGCAGCACGGTGGCGATGACCTTCTCCCGGCGCGTCTCGAGCGTCCGCGTGACCATCGTGGCCATCGTGTCGCAGCCGAAGCCGAGCACCATCGGGATGACCGCGCGGCCGTTGAGGCCGATCCTCTTGAAGAGCCGGTCGATCAGCATCGCCATTCGCGGCAGGTAGCCGCTGTCCTCCAGGATGGAGAACGCGACGAAGAACGTGCCGACGATCGGCAGGATGATGGCGACCGCGTATCGGACGCCCAGCGTGATGACCCCGTACTGTCCGATGAACAACTCCTGCAGGACCGGCCAGGGGATGATCCCCGTGACTATCCGCTCGACGGGCGGGTGGATGTGCTCCTTGAAGACGGTGTCCTGGAGGAAGTCCACAAGGGTGCCCGCCCCGAGAGACCCCACGAACTTGTAGAGGCCGAAGTAGAGCACGGCGATCAGCACCGGCACCCCGGTTAGCGGCCGCATCAGGAAGCGGCTGAGTTTCTCCGCGAACGTCCTGGAGTGCGATGCGGGGAAACTCGCCACACCGTCGAGTGTCCGGCGGACCTCCTCTTTGAGCGCAAGCGTGGCGTGGTAGTGGACCGAGTGTTCCAGCCCGCGGCGGGTTTCGAGCGTTATCTGCGACACCAGTTCCCCCGGTCCCTTGTCGGGGGGAGCGCCGTCTGTCCCGGGCGCGTCGCTCTGCAGAAGCAGAAGGGCGCGTGTTCGGGCAGAGACGTGACCGGTATCCCCGATGGCGTCGGCCGCCTTGGCCACGGCCGCTTCGAGTACGGGGCCATAGTTCACCCGGATGCCCTTCGCGGGTTTCGCCTCGGCAATGCGCCGGACAAGCTCGCGCACACCCCGCCCCGTAGTGGCCACGGTCTCGACCACGGCCACGCCCAAGCGCTCCTGCAATCGCCGCACGTCGATCCGAATGCCCAGATCCTGCGCCTCGTCGGCCATGTTCAGGGCCACCACCAGCGGCAGCCCCGCCTCGGCCAGTTGGAGCGTCAGCCCCAGCATGCGTTCGATGTTCTTCGCGTCCACGACGTGGACGACCGCGTGAGCGCGCTGGCCCATCAGGAGGGCGCAACTCACCCGCTCCTCGTCGGTGATCGGCGCGAACGAGTACATGCCCGGGGTGTCGATGACCTCGAACCGGGCCGACCCGGCGTCCAAGTGGCCGCGCGACACGTCCACCGTGGTGCCGGGATAGTTCGAGACGGTCACGTACCTGCCGGTCAGCCGGGTGAACAACAGGCTCTTGCCGACGTTGGGGTTACCGACGACCAGCACTTTGGGCAGGGCGGGGTTCTCCGCCGGCTCCCCGCCGCAGCAGTCGAGGCCCAAGACCTTCCTGACCATGAGTCCGAGTTTCATGTGATGGGTTCCTTATCCAGGCAACAGCGAGCCGGCGGGAGACCCTGGCACCCGACTACATATGAACAGTCGTTTGTCTCTACGCCCAAAAAGACTACTCGCCCCGGACATGACGCAGCCCCTCATCTAACAGGTTCCCGATGTGCTCGTCGTCCAGAGTGTAATACGCGATCTTGCCCTCTTTCCGGTAAGTGACCAGCCGCTGCCCGCGAAGCAGCCTGAGCTGGTGGGAGACCGCCGACCCGGT
This sequence comes from Planctomycetota bacterium, assembly GCA_022703445.1. Lineage (GTDB taxonomy): Bacteria > Planctomycetota > SZUA-567 > JAKLDR01 > JAKLDR01 > JAKLDR01. The sequence goes on from JAKLDR010000047.1 coordinate 13,153, forward strand.
CAGTCCGAGCATGTTGGCCAGGTCGCACACGCAGAGGTTATGCTTCGACAGGGCAGCTATGATCCGGATACGCGTCGGGTCGCTCAACGTCCGGAACGCTTCGGCAAGAGCGTTGACGGTCTCCTCCTGCGGCAGAGAGTTCCGGGCAGCACGGACGCGGTCAGGGTGCACGCATACGACCTCGCAGGCGCCGTTGTCAGCTTTGCCTTTGGCAGTCCTGGGCATGAATGATCTCTCCCCATCTGATTGAAACGACTGCGCACATATTACAGCGAAGGGGCACGGTTGTCAAGAGCAAGTGCATGGTCCTGGGTCAGGCGTCCTGCCGGCGATAGGGCATCGTCGTCCACGGACGGCTCCTTGCAGCCCATGACGCCCTTGGCCTGGCCTCCGGCACGCCGTCTGGCGGGTTAACAACCTTCCTCATGCTTACTTGCCCGGCGGAAGGGCGAAATGTCCGAGGCAAGGGGCAATTTCGGCAGGTGCTACTGGACCAGCGATGAGGTGCGAGCGGCTGCTATTGTCCTCCCCGGCATTGCCCCTATATCCGGATTGCCGCACGTAGCTGGCGAGCCTTCGGCGCAGCCTCTGCCGGCTGCGGTACAGTCGGCTCATGACCGTGCGCAGTGGGCAGTTCATTGCGGCGGCGATCTCCTTGTGGCTCATCCCCTCGACTAGGGCCATCACTACGACTTGACGGAATTTCTTAGGTAGTCCGTCCAAGGCGTGCCTTACCTCCTGGTCAAAGCACTCGTCCATGATTGGTGCGGGCCTGTTGGCCAGCTCTCGGGATGGCTCTTCGGCCTCATCGGAGGTCAGGAATGCGCGCACATCCTCCAGGCTGGTCCGCGCTGGGTTGTCCTTATGTTTGCGATAGCGATTGATGTAGCTGTTGGTGAGAATCTTCAGCAGCCAAGCCCGGAAGTTGGTCTTTGGCGCGAAGGTGGCGAAAGAGCGAAACGCCCTCATGAGCGTTTCCTGCACCAAGTCCTCGGCTTCGTCCGGTCTATGAGCCATCTGCAGCGCCGTCCGATAGAGGTTGTCCAGATGCGGAAGGACAAGCGCCTCGAATTCGGAGCGGGATGCGGTTTGACGGACTTTAACCCCGCGTCCACCGTTCTGCTGCCCGGTCCTTCGAAGATTGTTGTCCGAGTCAATAGCAACTCTCATTCCCCCGTCCAGGTCTGTTCCGCAATTCCGGCTCCGTTCCGGAGCGTACCGGCCCAGAGTCATCTTCCGCCGGCTCCGACATCGTCCGAGGAACGGTCGGCCTCGGGTGATACTCGCCAGCCCGGTGCCCGGGTTTCGGGAACCTGGTGGGCATCCGTCTTGGGTTCGTCTCCCTGTGGTTTAGGAGGTGGTTCCTGTCGCTCGCGGGAAAACAGGTCTCTGAATCGGTCATTGTCCAACTGCTCAATCCGGCCGTCGGCGAAGAGTGCACGGCGTGTGGCCGTCGGCCAACCGTGCGGTTGGGTCTCCCAGACCAACGGCTGTTGCTGGTCACCACCAATGTGGCGCCTATGGCGCGTCCATGCGTACTTCCGGCCGGTTCGCGGGCAGATCGAGTATCGCTCGTGGCGCAGGCGCCGAAACACCAATTCCTCCAAGGCGCGCTCACCAGACGGAAAGCTGCCGCCATTGGCCTCAGCCTCTTGCCGCGCGGCCGACCAGAGCAAGGCAATCCTCTCCCGACACTCGGCCGCACGGCGAGCCTCGCTGCCCCACATGGCGTTCGCCGCAACTAGTAGCAGAGGGATGCACCCGGCGCAGACCAGCAGCAACGTGCGAAGCGGTAGTCTCGGAGCAGGCTCCCGCGCGCCGCAGGTCCGAGCGCTATCAGGCATCTCCATTCCTGTCGCAGGTGTCCTTAGCCGGAACTCCTCGGCTTACGGCACATCTGCTGTCTGTTACTTCAGTTTGAGCGCCAGGTATGTCGAGCGGCCACGGTAGCGGACCTTCATGAGTACAGTGCCGACCTCGGCGTCCAGGGCCTTCTTGAGTTCGGCAACGCTGGCCACGGGTTTCTTGTTGATCTCCTCAATGACCACTCCGGGCTCGAAGCCCGCGTTGGCGGCCGGGCTTCCTGGCCTGACCTCGCTAACCACCACGCCGGCGGCGTTCTTCTTGAGGCCAAGGCGTTCGCTTATCTCCGGGGTGAGGTCCGTAATGGCAATGCCTAGCTTCTCTATCACCGCGCTTCCGGCCCCGGAATTCTCTGCCTCGGCGGTGCGCTCGGCGACCTTGACCCTGAAGACCATGGGCTTGCCGTCGCGAAACGCCTTGATCTCGACTTCCTTCCCGACCGTAGTGAAGCCCACAGCGTTAACCAGCTCGCTGGCGCTTCCAACATCCTTACCATTGAAGGCCACGATCACGTCGCGTTCCTGTAGGCCGGCGGCCGACGCAGGACTGTTTTCAACCACCTCGGCGACGAGCGCACCGGAGGACTTGGGAAGTTTGAGTGCATTGGCCATGTCCTCGGAGAGATCCTGGGGGCGCACACCCAGCCAACCGCGGATCACCTTTCCGTGCTCGATCAAGTCCTTCATCACCGTCCGGGCCATGTTGATGGGGATGGCGAAGCCGATGCCCATGTTGCCGCCCGAGCGGCTGAAGATGGCCGTGTTGACGCCGACCGCCTCGCCGTCCAGATTTGCCATCGGCCCGCCGGAGTTACCTGGGTTGATGGCCGCGTCGGTCTGAATGAAGTCCTCGTTCATGATGTCAGCAACGCGCGTGCGGCCCTTGGCGCTAACCACCCCGCAGCTGACGCTCTGGTCCAGCCCAAAGGGGTTGCCGATGGCCAGCACCCACTCGCCGACTTCCAGGGCGTCGCTGTCCCCCAGACGCGCAACGGGCAGATCCTTGCCGTCGATCTTGATAACGGCCACGTCGGAGCGCTCGTCAGCGCCGATCAGCTTAGCCTCGAAGGTGCGCTTGTCAGCCAGGGTGACCTTTATCTTGTCGGCACTCCCAACCACGTGGTTGTTGGTTAGGACGTAGCCGCGGGCGTCCACGATAACCCCCGAGCCCTGGCCGCGCTGGACGTGTTCTTCGGGCGCCGGGCGCATTCGCTCGCGCGGCTGGCCGAAGAAACGGCGAAAGAACTCGTCGTTGAACATGTCCGAGGGGTCGTTGGGCTCCATGCCATCGTTCCTGGCTTTCTGCTCAACCTCGATATGGACCACCGTCGGGGCGAGCGTCTTGGCGACGTTGATGAACGGCCTGCTGAATTCCTTGCTGCCCATGGCCGGGACGACGTTCTTTGTGGCGGAGGCCGCGGGGACGCGCTGATCGGGTTCCCCGGCTCCCGCGCCAGCAGCACTCCCATGCCCGACAAAAGCCAGCCCAATCAGGAATGTTCCCCCGGCGACCACGAAGACCCACGACAGGCGAAGCATCCTCCGGTTCATCGCTTTCCTTCCTTTCTGAACGGAACCTTCCCACGCGGCAGCGTCACCCGAAACACCGTCCCTCCGCTTGGCGCCGGCTCGTAGCAGACGGTCCCGCCATGGCCGGTGACGATCTGTCGGCAGATGGGTAGTCCCAGGCCGCTGCCCTTCTGTTTGGTGGTGAAGAACGGCTCGAACAGCCGCTGGCGGACCATCGGAGGGATGCCCGGCCCGTTGTCCTCAATGACCAGCTCCACGCCCAGATCACACGGGCGGGTCCGGACCCGGACCTCTCCGTGGGTGCCCACCGCTTCCAGCGCATTGCCGACCAGGTTGGCAATCACCCGTTCGAGGTGAACGGCGTCGAAGGGCACGTCGGGGACTTCAGGGCCGAGATCCATCTCCAGCTTCACGCTCTTGGGCACCCGGCTGGCGATGCCGGCGAGAGTCTCCTGTACGGCCGCGTTGAGCGACTGAACCACAGGCTCCATCATGTTCGGGCGGGAGTAGTCCACGGTTTCGTGCACCAGTTGTTCCAGACGGGTGCAGGAGCGGGCAATGATGGCCGCCTCTTCCCGGACGCGCCCAGGATCTTCCGGGTGGCGCTCGATAAAGCGCGCGAATCCACCGATGGATGTCAGCGCGTTCTTGAAATCGTGGGCCACGTGAGCCACGGCGGTGCCCAAGGCGGCCAGTCGCGCGGCCTGGTCGTCGCGGGAGCGTTCCTGCCGGGCGGTTGAGCGGGCTTCGTCCAGCTCGGACACGATGGCATGCAGATAATAGCCCAGTTCTGCGACCTCGCTGCCGATCCTCGGCCCCGGCGACGCGTCGGCGCCGTTCGAGGCCACCCGGACTTGCGCGGCCATCTTGCGAAGGGGTCTTAGGATTCTGCTGAAAAGCAGCCAGAACATGCCGGCCCCCAGCAGTACGGTCAGTGCGGCGCTGGTGATCATCGTGGTGCCCAACCAGGACATGGCGGCCGAGTTGGCAGCCAGGGCGCTGCGCATGTCGGTGCGGTTGACTTCCCGAACGGATTCGGCGGCGGCCATGGCCCCTTCGTAGCCAACGGTCATCCTAGACAGAAAGAACTCCCGGGCTTCGGTCTTCCGGCCCTGGTCGAAAAGGGCCAACACCTGGCCGCGCTCGTCATCGTACCTGGCATCGGCTTCGGCCACCTTGGCGATCAGGGCGAGTTCGTCGGTGCGCTCGGCGGACCTTCGCAATGCTGCCAAGTCGGACTGAAACTTGGCTTCGTGGGCGCCGATCTCCTGGCGCCAACGGACCTCGCCGTCGCTCACCAGGTAGGTATCCACGCATATCCTTTGATGAAAGAGGGCCGCTTGCAGGTCGGTGGCCATGCGGACATCGGCTTCCTCGTGGTTGATGTGCCGGTCGGCCTGGCTCACCCGCCAATCGAAAAAGAGCGCCGTCGCGGCGCTGAGCACAGCCACGACGACCAGCACGACTAGGGAGAAGGACGCCCTGGTCGACAGGCTCAAACTGCTGACCATCGAAAGCACCAGTGCTCCCTCCGCCCGCCCCGCCAGCGCTCCCTATGGGGTCACTTGAGCAGCCGTAGGCCGTTGAAGATGACCAGCAGCGATGCCCCTGTATCCGCCGCGATGGCCATCCACAACGTAGCCACTCCCGCCACGGCCAGGACCATGAAGATGGCCTTAAGTCCCAATGCAAACCAGATGTTCTGCCTGATTACCGCAAGCGTCCGGCGGGAGTGTCGGATCAGCCACGGCAGGCGTGCCAGATCGTCGGACATCAGTGCGATGTCGGCTGTTTCGATGGCCGCGTCTGTTCCGGCCGCGCCCATGGCGACGCCCAGCGTGGCCGCAGACATGGCGGGGGCGTCGTTGACGCCGTCCCCGACCATCATCACGTGGTCTGACTCGCCCGCCAGCGCCTTCACCGCCCTGACCTTGTCCTCGGGAAGCAGTTCGGCCTTGAACTCGGATACCCCTGTGGCCTGGGCAACTGCGCGAGCCGTACCTTCGTTGTCGCCAGTGAGCATGACCACCCGCTTGATCCCCGCCGTCCGCAACTCGCGAATGACGGCATCCGCCCCGGGCTTGACCTCGTCGGCGATGCTGATCAGGCCACAGACGTGTTGATCGTTGCCAATGGCCACAACTGAGTGGCCGGCATCCTCCAATTGCTCGGCCCAGGCATGGACTTCAGCTGCGTCCATACCCTTCTCAGCGACGAGACGGTGGCTGCCGATCCAGAAACGCCTTCCATCGATAGTGCCTTCGGCCCCCTTACCCTTGATCGCCAGGAAGTCCTGGGCCGTGGCGAAGACAACTCTTTCGGATTGCGCCTTGTCGCGGATCGCCCGGGCCAACGGATGCTCGCTGGAAGCCTCGAGCGCGGCAGCTCTAGCCAGGAGTTCTTGAGGTGTGTGCCCATTGAGCGGACAGACTTCCTGGACCACGGGGTGGCCGCGAGTTATGGTGCCGGTCTTGTCGAAAGCGACGACCTCCAGATGAGCGGGCGCCTCCAGGTAGGCACCGCCTTTTATGAGCACGCCGGCATGAGCCGCGGCCGTGAGCCCGGCAACTATGGTCACCGGCGTGGAGATCACCAGCGCACATGGACAAGCGATGACCAGGAGAACCAGGGCGCGGTATGCCCATGCACTCCAAGCGCCTCCCAACAGCGGAGGGATCACCGCGACGACCACGGCCGCAGCCATCATGGCCGGGGTATAGTAGCGAGCGAACTTCTCTACCCACTGTTCGTAGGGCGCACGCCTAGACCGGGACTCTTCAACCATGCGAATGATCCGGGCCAACGTGGTGTCCTCGGCAACCTTCGTGGTCTTGAGCTTGAAGGCGCCTTCGTTGTTGATCGACCCGGCAAAAATCGGGCTGTCCGTCTCCTTGACGACCGGAGCCGATTCGCCCGTAATCGGCGCTTGGTTGACGGAGGTCCGCCCCTCGATCACCACACCGTCCAAGGGGATCTTCTCCCCCGGACGAACCAGCACCGTCGTGCCTACGGGCACATCCGCTATGGGGCGCTCCTCGATGTCGCCGTGGCACGGGCAGATGCAGCGAGCCATCTTAGGCGCCAAGTCCATCAGTGCACCGATGGCCCGGCGGGCACGCTCCACCGTCCATGACTCCAGGAGCAATGCGACCGAGAAGAGGAAGGCAACCGTGGACGCCTCGAACCACTGCCCGATGATCGCAGCGCCGCACATCGCCGTTACCATCAGGAAGTTCATGTCCAGGCGCAGGGTTCGCACGGATGCCCACGCCTTGGGAAGGACATGCAGCCCGCCTGCTATCATTGAGCCGATGTAGAGCAGGATCGACAGGAGGGGGAAGTAGTGTTGCCCAATGCCTTCTCCGGCCACGAAGGCATCCACGATGCCTCCGTGGAGAACCGCATGAGCCACAAAGCCGACAACCAGTAGCACGCCGCTGGCGATGCACATGGTCAGCCTGCCACGACGCTCCCAAAAGCCCTGGTGGCCGGCAGCTTCGCCTTCCTGACGGGCCTCGGACCAAGGCAGGGCCTCCAGTCCCGCCTCGCGCACGGCGGCCAGAACGTCCTCTTCCTCGACCGCGCCAGGCTCCACTGTCACGGTCATCTTGGCGCTCAGGATGTCGAAGTCGAGCTGGCTCGTGCCGGGGAGCGTGCCAACCGTCTTGCGGAGAGCCGCCACTTCCTCGGCACAGTCCAGGCCGCGAATCCTGTACCGTCTTGTCTCGCTCATGGCACATCCTCTATCGCACGACATCTCGTCGAGCGACCAGCATCGTACATCGGCATGTGGGGGAACACAAATCGGGCCTCAATCGCGCGGCCTGCAAAGAATACCTGCCCGTGGCAGGAAGCCGTCGGGCGGCACCACCCCCGTCTCTCAGGCCGAGCGTGCCCAGTTCATGGGCGGTCGGCGAGTCTCAGCTCTGCCATTGTTTGATCCTCTCCGTGAGTGTGGTGATGAGCCCGCTGGTCTTGACCAGTACCACCACAGTCCCAATGGCTACCAGCAGGGTCCCGATGGCGTTCAGGATTTCGGAAACGTTGGACATGGCATGGCCTCCTTAGCCGTTCTCAGGCGTTGACTCTTCCGGGGGAATTTCGCTCTTCCGCTTGCCGCCAAGGGCTTCCGACAGCCCTTCGATCAGCGCACCAGCGCGGAGCAGCACCACGAGCATCCCGACCGCAACGATCAGGGCGCCCACGCTCGTCAGAATCGGTCCGATCTTATCCATGCTTGGCCTCACCTCCCTCCTCTGTCGTTTCCTGCGCACGTCGCTGCTTCTGGACACGATCCAGCAGCAGGTATGCTCGAATCAGGACTACCACCGCAGCAAGCGCCACGAGTGCCGAGAAACCCAGGGAAAGCATCCGCACAATCTCAAGCATGCAGAGCCTCCTATTGCCTGTTCAGGAATCGCAGGTTGATCCTCTGTTTCCCGTCGGAGTCCCGCAGGATGTACTTCTTCATTCTAGGCAGGACCTTCTCCATGGTTTCCAGGGAGAGCCGGTGGCGCGTAACGTCTTCAGAGTAGATCTGAGAGTTCTTGCGGTACTCGGCCAGCATCGCATCGAACCGTGCGGCGTTGCCCTGGGCCTGGTTGACTGCCTCGGTGCGGTAGCCCTCGGCCTCGGCAACCATCTCGCGCGCCTTGCCCCGCGCCTCGGGGATGACGCTGTTGCGGTAGCCTTGCGCTTGGTTGATGGACTGCTCCTTGTCCTCGCGGGCAGTCATCACGTCTCGGAATGCGTCGGCGACTTCGGTCGGGGGCACGATGGCCTTGACGTTGAAGGCGGTTATCTGCAGGCCACTGTCGTAGTCGTCCAGCACCTTCTGCGCCTTCCAGAGAATCTTCCCCTGCGCCGCGATCTTCTCGGTGGTAAGGATGTCATCAACGCCGACCTGGGCGATGAGCTCGACCAGTGCGGCAGCCACCGCGTTATGCAGCAGCCGTTCTTCGCTGAAGTTGATGCGGTAAAGGTAACGAGCCGCATCCTTGACCCGATAATGGACGATGGCCTCCAGGTTGATGACGTTCTCGTCACCGGTTAGCAGCTGGATTTTCTCGGACATGAAGGCTGGGTGCCCGTGCTCCGGTAGAAGCAGCCCGATCTCGGCCCGGCGCACCTCACCGACGTTGACCACCTCGACCCTATCGACCGGCCAGGGCAGCCGGTAGTGCGCGCCCGGCTCCACGGTCTGAATCACTCTCCCGAAACGCCGAACGACGCCTTGCTCGCCCGGCTTGACCGTGTAGAAACCGGTCAGGAAGTACCCTCCCAAGGCCACGAGCAGGGCCGACGCGATGATTATGCTCCAGCGGAGGTGCCGAAACGCCCCCGCAATGTCGTCCAGCGGCTCTCTTCTTTCCGCTGTCATTTCGACATCTCCTTGGTCTTGGCCGGATCCTGTTTCGCCGGGGTCGGCTGGCCCGCACCTGGAAGCCGCAGGAGGTCGGAATCAGCCGGGAGCACGATGGTGGTCTTGTCGTCGATGATCTTTTCGTAAGCCGCCAGGGTACGGATGAACTTGTAGAACTCCGGGTCTTTCTGGAATGCCTGGGCGTAGATGCGGATAGCCTCGGCATCGCCCTCACCCTTGACGATCTCGGCCTTCTTCTCCGCCTCCGACAGTATCTGGGTCTGCTCCTTCTTGGCCTCCGCCCGGATCTTGGCGGCCTCCTCGCTGCCCTCGGAACGGTACTTGCGGGCAATCCGCTCCCGTTCCGCCTTCATCCTTCGGAACACGGAGAGCCGGTTCTTCTCCGGGAAGTTCAGCGTCCGCATTTCGACGTTGACGACTTCGATCCCATAGCCTGCGGCCTTCTGTTTGCAGTCCTGGGTCACCTGCGCCAGCAGATCATGGAGCTTCATCTTCCCGGCATCGGTGTTCACGAGATCCGCCAGATCGAAACGGCCGAACTGGACGCCGAGCGCGGAACTGAACACGTCCGAAAGCCGGGCTTCGGCGCCGACCTTGTCCTTGACTGTCTTCATGAACTCCAGCGGGTCCTTGACCCGCCAGGAGCCGTAGTAGTCGGAGACCACGCTCTTCTTGTCCCGGGTCAGGAACTCGACCTGGCCGGCCTCGTAGACCTGCAGGCGGTTGTCATAGCGCTGCACGGTCTGGACCGGCTCAGGCAGCTTCCAGTGCAGGCCCGGCTCCAGGATGATCCGAACTGGCCTCCCGAACTGGGTCACCACCGTGTACTCGGTCGTGTCCACCACGAAGGTCACAAGCTTGCTGGCCACGAGCACCACGCCGGCAAACCCGATCACCACCACCCACTTCACCCAACCATGCTTGGCAGGCATCGCGATTCCTCCCTCTCGCCAGGTGCTATCTCACCGGGACCGGCGCCTCGGCACCGGGTCCCAGGAACCACAAATCGGCCCCGTCTGTCTGCACACCCGGCCCGACCAGGAACTTCTTGGCCCCGGGCAGGGACTTTTCCATTGCTTCAATCTGCAGGCGGGTCCGAGTGATTGCGCGTGACTTGCCGTATTCGTCCAGCTTCTTCAAGAAGCGGGCGGCCTCGCCCTCCGCCTTGTCCACCTTCCCGACTTTGTAGGCGTCCGCGGCGGAGGTCTTCTCCGCCGCCTCTCCTCGCGCCGAGGGGACCAGGGCGTTGTAGTACGCGCCTGCCTCGTTAACGTAGGTGGCCTGGTCCTCCCGCGCACTGGCGACGTCCTGGAATGCATCCTTGACGTCCTCCGGAGGTGCCAGGCGGCGGATAAGCACATCGGCCACTTCCAGGCCGACGGCGTTGCGGTCCAGTTCTGCCTGGAGCGCCTGACTGGTCTCCGCACGCACCGTATTTCTTCCGGTGGTAAGAAGAACATCTATGACGTTGCGCCCGATCACGGCGCGTAGGCTCGACTCCGCGGCGTTCTTGACCACCTGCTCCGGGGCGGTTGCGCTCAACAGGAAACGTTGTGCATCACACACCCGGAAATGCACCACGACTTCCGCCTCGAGAAGGTTCTCGTCGCCGGTCAAGAGCAGTTGTCGGCCGGTACTGGCCACCCGAATGGCATCCGTCTGCACCACGTCCACCCGCTCCAGCGGGAACGGCCAGCGGTAATGTATCCCCGGCCCCACGTGCGGGGACCACACCTTTCCAAGCCGTCGAACTATGGCCTTCTCGCCAGGCCGGACCAGATAGAAGCCGGAAGCCGCGTAGCCCAGGACGCACAGCAGGACCAAGCCGATGGCCACGGCCCAACCGGGCCTTCCGACGCCATCCCCTGCTTCGTGTGCATGGTCCAGTACCGGTTCTCCCTTGGCGCGAATAGCCTTCAGGTTGCTCCACAGGATCTCCACCGCGGCCAGGAAGATGAAGACCACGACGATGGTCGCGGCCACCCTGTCCAGTCCGGTCATGCCCAGAGCAGCCCCGACCAACCCGATCAACACCGCACCCGAGCAGAACATGTCCATCCGCGCGTGGTAACCGGCCGCGATCAGACTGGGCGAGTTCACCTGGGTCCCCACATAGAGCAGGTATCGCCCCATGAAGTAGGTGATGCACACGCCGACGAACGCGCCCAGGGCGGTCCAGATGGCGTACTTCAGCTCGATTTCCCCTCCGGCAACGCTTTCTGAGAAGAGCTCGAAGCCCATGTAGAAGATGAATAGCGCCACGATGATGGCGACGATGCTCTCCGCACGGGCAATCAGCCCCTTGAACCGCTCATCCTTCATGGCCGCGAAGACCAGCCCGAAGTAGACTATGCCCAGCACCACCAGGTCGGCCAGCGAGTGCCAGGCGTTGGCCTTCAGCGCCAAGCTCCCCGACACGAAGGCCAGCACGAAGCGCAACGCGATGAGCAGTGCGTTGGCGCCCATGGTGATGAGTAGGGTCTGCTGTTTCCTGTCCATGCCCATGCCTCCACCTCGGCTCAGTTAGTGTGCGACGAAGGGGTCTTCGCCGGCGTGCCCCCGCGACTCGGCCGCAAGCAGCCGGCTCAACACGAAATCCCTGATGACCAACTGCGACTGCTCCAGCAGCTCGTTCTCCATTTCCCGCGTTCGGGTCTCGTGCCGTGCCGCCTTCAGGACTTCGACGATCCGCGGCTTGGCCTCCTCCAGGGTCTGCTGTCGCGCGTCCGCGCGCTCGCGCATCTTGACGATCCAGTAGTTGTTTCTGAACTCGAAAACGTCGCTAGTCTGACCGGCAGTCAGCGCGAACACATAGTTGTGGAAACCGTGCTCGTAAGCCTCGGCGAGATGGCTGGCCCCCTCGTATATCCATTGGTCGAGTTCGCCCCCTCGCGTGGCGGTCCAGTCTTCCGAGTACTCCTTGGCAGCCGCCGCGAAGTCCGTGCCCGCACGCAACTTGGCCAGGGCTTGGTCCATGCGCTCCTTCGCACGCTTGCGTTCGTCGTCGCTGAAGCCGATACGTAGACGGATGATGCTCACCTTGGCCTTGGCCGGCTCGACCAACCGATCTTTGTACTTCTCGTAGAAGGCATTGACCTCTGCGTCTGGGACATCGATCTTCTCGTCAACACCTTCCTTATGCAGCATCTGAGCCAGGGCGGCCCGCTTCAGGTCGTCCCGGGACTCCCTCTGTTGCTTGTCCTGCCCATCGTCCTCGGCCTTTTCCATCAGCAGTTCCTTGACTACCAACTGGTCAAGGAGGTTCTTCTTGGCCTCGAGGCTGGCGAACTGCCTTTTTTGCTCGGTAGAGAGCTCGTCGAACTCCTGCAGGAACTCCTCGACCGAGAAACGCTTCCCATGCAGGGAGAAGAGCGCTTCGTTCTTGTTCTGCTCCAGCTTGGCACGTTCCTTGGCCAGGTATACGGACGCCTTGACATCCCCTCGCACGGCCTCAAGCGGCTTTGTCTCCGAACCCACCCGGTCCGTCACCCGGGCCACGTAAAATGCCCCGCCGTCCTTAAGAACCTGCGTGGTCTCTCCACGCTGGTAGCGGAACACCGTGTCCAGGAACTCAGCGCCCCAGCTCGACGGCTTGTCCTTCTCGAGGTATTCGGAAGTGGAACTCTCTGCGCCCAGCTCGTCCGCAACCTTGCCGATCTCGCCGCCCGCCCGGACCTTGGCCAGCGCCGACTCCGCCTTCTCTCGCGCACCCTTCTCGTCGCCGGCCGCCGGGAACTTCAAGTACTGGATGCGGACCGCATCCGGACGGACGAACTCCTTGCGGTGCTCGTCGTAGTAGCTGCGAATCTCGGAATCCGTGGGCTCAGCAACTTCCAGCAGCGCGTAGTTTCTTTCGATGGCGGCGTTCTGCTTGAGTTCTTCGATGTACTTGGGGATGTACTCAGCCTGCTTCTTGGCAATTAGCTTCTTCTCGATCTCCTTCTCCACATCGGCGAACTGGAGGTTCTGGTACTCATCCTTGTGCTCCTCGTAGTACTGCTGCATCTCCACCCTGTCAGGCTTGAGCTTGTCCGAGTGCATCTTCCCCGCCAGGGCGTCGAGGTTGATTTCCTCCACCAGGTGCTTCAGCTTGTGGCCAACGTCTTTCCGGGCAAGCATGCCCTTCTCTCGCACCCACCGGTCCACCATCCGCTCCATCACCATCTCCCGCAGGAAGATACGGTAGGATTCTGCGGACTCCAGAGGGTGCGTCTCGCACTTCTCCGCTCCGTCGCACTTGCTGTGGTCGGCGCCGTGCTTCTCGCAGACGGTGTGCCTGCCTTCGCCGGCTGTCACCTTGTTAATGTAGTTGCGCAGTTCCTGGGCGGTGATCTCCCCGCCAACATAGGTGGCCACCACGTCCTCACCGATCCGCTTGTCAAGAACGGTCTGTTCCGACTTCGCGTTGTCCTCCAGCTTCCACGCCAGGACCGCCAGAGCTCCGGCGAAAGCCAGAACGCCCAGGACAAGAAACACGATCTTGAGGTTCGATGTCACGGCAGTTGCTCCGTCCCATGGTCCTTGGCGTTGCGCTAGGGCGCAATGCGCAGTTGCCGGCCGGCGTGCCTCAGCGGGCACAGGGCCGAACTGGCACAGACCTGGGAGAGGATCAGACTAGAAGGATGGTGGTCCGGACCGAATAGAGTGTTGTGCTCGCTGCGCTAAGCAACCTTGGCGAAACGACATGATCGCCCATCTCGACAAGGGAGACCGCAGCGACCCGGATCGCACTTGGCGCCGGGAGATTATCCCGCGAAGCCCTCGCGCCTGGGGTGGCAGCATTCTCCTGCAGCGGTGTGTCCACGCACGGGCCACAATGAGTATTTGTGTCAGAGAAGACTTTACTCGAAGACAGGGAGGGAACCGAAGAACCCTGCGCATCGCCGCTCCCCGGATTGCAGGAGAGAGTGCTCCAGGCAGCTTCCACCACACCACCGCAGCCTGGCCCGAAGCATAGCACCAGATCCGTCGACACACCAAGGACCAAGAGCATGGTGATGCTGCAGAAGCAGCTGACTGCTCGCGAACCTCTTCGCCATGCCAGTGTCATCAGTGCACCTCGGCAACTCTTCCGCTCGACCATGGTAATTTGCCTGGGGATGTTGTCAACCTCAATTCGACAAAACAAACGCCTCCGAAGGGATATTCCTGGGCCTTTTCCAAAATTCCGACGCGTTGTTCTGGCATTTCGCGACGGATGAAACCGGCTGGCTGTTTCCCTATAGGCGAGTTGGTCATGGTCTGGACGAGGATGAAGGACTTGATCGAACACGGCGAAATGCTCCTAGCTTGTCCGGGAATTACAGCAAGAAGCTACTTGTTACACGGATCGACTGATGGCTAGGTCGTTCGTAGCGCAGCAGCATTCTGCCGCCTCACTTGGGGCAGGATGGCAACTTGCGTGGTCGCCAGTGTGCAATCGCGAGCGAACGACAGCGCAGCGAACGACGGACTTGCGTGGAGGCGGGATGATGACTACAATGCTCGCCCGACCGGAGCGGCCATGCTGCTGTTGAGGCAGCTCGATTCATCCAAATGGCGCCGGGCGAAGAGTGCTGCGGCGATAGTTGAGCCGTAAGAGGGTGAGGGGCAATGTCTGTGGCGCGCTCAGCACTACGATGGGGCCGGTTACTGCCGGTTGCATGCCTCCTGATCTTCTTTGCAGGAAATGCGGATATATGCTACGGTGCTGATGGCAGCGTCATTGCTTGGTGTTGGGGCGGGATATGCGAGTCGCCCAGTGGCTCCGGGAAGACATCGGAATCAAACAATTGCGGGCGGTGCGACGACGATCTAGTGGCTTCTCACCACAAAGGCAACAAGGGATCGAAAAGTCGCAAAGGCATGCCCGCTAATGATTATGTAGCCAAAGTCAACACACTCCTTGTTCTCCAATACGCAGGAAGGTGCTCCCTCTCTTCGCTCTATCCCAAGGAAATGCCTGCTGTATTATTGATGTTGCGCACAGTTATCCTGCTCGTTTGAGCCCAATCCTCCCGATCTGCACGTAAGGGGGCTGGCACCGCTCGGTGTCGGCCTGGTGTTCAGCCGCGAGGCACGCCCCCTACGCAGGACGCTTGATCTCCGCATCTCAGGTAGCCACGTGCCTTCGGGCACGGGACGTTTACAGGAGGACTTGGAGCATGATCCCTTGTTGCAGGAACCGACGCTGGTTGTTGGTGGGAACGATCTTCACTCTCTTCTTCGCCGCCAAGATTGACGTCACCTATGCGGCAACCTACTATCGCAGGCCGCCACCCGTGAAACCGTTGCCGCCCATGAAATGGGAATCGCTGGAGGCCGGGTTGGCCAAGGCCAAGTCATCCAACAAGCCGGCCATAGTGGTGTTCACGACGTCCAATTTCAAGGGGCCCGGCACATTCGAGTCCTGGCCTCTCCGCAATGCCCTGACCAAGTCAGGGGCCATTCCCATTCGCGTTCTGCCCCCAGTTGCACCAGTGCTTGCGCCCAACGCCTCGGCTGACGAGATCAATCGGGTACAGAAGTCCTACGCAGAAGCCCTCAAGAAATATCAGGAGACCGCCCGGCAATACGGAGTCGCCGAAATACACCCTGTGGTGGCCTTCGTGGAGCCGAACGGGGCGGTCTTGTGGACATTGCGGGGGCCCGGGCATGACGACATGCTCAAGCACACCGCTGGGCTGCCCCAAGGGGTGCGGGAGTACGAAGCCATGATCGCTCGTGAGAAAGCAAAGGCCGCCGCAAGCGGGTCTGTTTCGAGCAAGTGAAGGGCACGCCGCGTACACGGCTGGAGGATCAGTTCATGCGCTTTTCAATCGTTTCCTACTTTCCGCTGATCGTACTCGGTACGCTCGCCGGTTGCGTAGGCAGCTCGGCCACGCCCCTCTATCCCGAGCCCCGTCCCGGGGGCAATGACATGCCCGCTTACAGGGCTCCTGAGAGGCCCTCAGCCAGCGCGGACAAGAAGGCGGAGGTCAGCGACCCGACCGGCGCCGTGAGCTTGCGTCACGTCCTGTCCCTGGCGCTGTTGCGCAGCCCCCAGCTGGCCACCTATTCCTGGGAGACGCGGGCGGCGGAGGCCAGAGTGCTCCAGGCCGGCCTGCTGCCCAATCCGGAATTGGAGGCCGAGGTGGGTGAGTTCGGCGGTCGGGACGGACGAAAAGGCTTCGACGGAGCCGAGACCAGCATCCGTTTGAGCCAGTTGCTCGAACTCGGCGGGCAGAGAGGCAAACGAGTACGTGTGGCTGAACTCGAGCGCAGCCTCGCCGGCTGGGACTACGAGGCCAAGCGACTCGACGTGCTCGCCGAGGCCGCCACGGCTTTTGTGGTGCTCCTGGCCGCACAGGAACAGGTTGCATTGGCCGAACGCCTGCACTCGCTGGCCGAAGCCGAGTGGAAGATCGCGGCGGAGCGGGTCAAGTTCGGCAAGGCTCCTCCCCTAGAGGAGCTTCAGGCTAAAGCGGCCTCAGCCACAGCGCAGGTTAGAGTGGGGCAGGCCAAGCGCGAAGTGGAGGCTGCCCGTGTCCGGCTGGCCGCCACGTGGGGAGGGAGGTCCGCCACCTTCGAGAAAGCCGTTGGCCTGTTACGCTCGGTGGAGGACGTAGCATCCTTTGACGAACTGGTCAAGCTCCTTCCTCAGACCCCCGAGATAGCGCGATGGGCGACGGAGATGGAGCGCCGCCGGGCGATCCTCGCGCAGGAGAGGGCCAAGGGCATCCCTTCGCCCTCCCTGTCGGCGGGCGCAACGCGTTTCCAGGAGACCGACGACTACGCCTTCGGGCTTGGGCTGTCGGTGCCGCTGCCCATCTTTGACCGCAATCAGGGTGGCAGGCGCGAGGCCCTATACGGGGTCGCCAAAGCGGAGAAAGAACGCGAGGCCGAGGAAGTCAGGATTGCGGCGGCTTTCTCCGATGCGTACCAGACTCTCGCTTCGGCGATTGGGCAGGCAAGGGGGCTGGAAAAAGAAGTTCTGCCGGCCGCCCAAGCCGCATTCGATGCGGCCAACGAGGGCTACCGCCAGGGGAAGTTCGGATACCTCGAAGTGCTAAACGCCCGGCGTGCTCTCTTCGACGCCGAAGAACAGATGCTGGGGATCCTGACCAGTTACCACACAACCAAAGTTGCGCTTGAGCGCCTTCTCGGGCAGGGGCTTGGCCCCGCAGAAAAGAAGTAGGAGGGATTGTCATGTCAGTGGAGAACTCCAAAAGCACGTGGGTCAGAGCTAGGCGCGTCGGGACAGGGCTCCTGCTCCTGGCAGTCCTTGGAGGTGTGGTGCTTTGGCTCACCGGCAATCTGCATCTGGGCCACAAAACAGAGGTCGGAGCGCAGCATGGCGACGCACGTGACGAGCATGGCGATCACGCTGAGAAAGAAGGGGCGGAACACGGAGGACTCGGGAATCTAGCCACGGACGAGATCGAGAAGCGGGAGTGCGAGCACAAGATCCGCCAGATTGACTGTCAGGAGTGCCGCTACGAATTGGGAGTGGTCAAAGTCGAACCGTCGGTCACCGACGCGCTCGCCAAGACGGTCACGGTCAAGGATGGCAAGCTGGCTAGGGCACTCAGACTTACGGGCGAGGTGCAGTTCGACCAGACGGGGGTGGTGGATGTGGTGCCCATCTGTTCCGGCCGGGTCGTCAGCGTCAACGCCCGGCTGGGACAGCGGGTTAAACAGGGTGAAGTGCTGGCCGTCATCCATTCGGGGGAGTTCGGCGAGGCCAAGGCGGCGTTTCTTGAGGCCAAGACCACTGCGGACATCGCCTCCAAGGAGAAAGAAAGGCAGTCGGCCGTCGCTCAGGCCCTGGAGAAGCTGCTCGATGGCCTATCCAAGGGGCACCAAGGCGTTCAGCGCGGGGGCCAACCGCTTGGCGAGTGGAAGTCGAGGCTCGTGGGCGCCTTTACCCGCCTTGAACAGGCCAAGGCCGTGCATGAGCGTGAGAAGCAGCTTGTCGCCAAGCAGGCATCGAGCAAAGCCGAGTTGGAGACAGCCGAGCGCGAGCTGCATTCCGCTGAGGCCGACTACTCGGCCCTGGCCGAGGAGGTCCAACTCAACCTGCATCTCGACCGCCTCAAGGCCGAGAACGCGTCCCGGTTGGCCGACGCCAAGCTGGCGGCTGCCGAACAGAGGCTGCACCTGTTCGGGCTCGACCATGATACCACCCGGTCCATTGGACACTCGCAGGAGAATGGCCGGTTCGCCCAGCTGGAGATCAAGGCGCCACGCTCGGGATTGATCATCGCCCAGAACATCACCGAAGGGCGATACGTCGAGACGGCGCAGAATCTGTACACGATTGCGGATGCCAGCAGCCTCTGGGTCTGGTGCGACCTCTACGAGCAGGACCTGGGCGCCCTTCACGAATTCATGGCGCGAGGAGGTAAACCCGCTGCCACCGTCAAGGTCGCGAGTTTCGCCGAGCCGCTTCCCGGGACGCTCGATCTGCTTGGCGGAGTGATGGACGAAAACAGCCGCACCGTCAAGGCCCGCATCTCCGTCAAGGACGAACAGGGCAAGCTGAAGCCCGGGATGTTCGCAACCGCGGAGGTGGACCTGCCGGAAGGCGGGAAGGCAGTACTGGCCCCGCGCGGGGCGATCCTGAACGACGAGGGCAACCAGTTCGCCTTCGTCCACTGGAAGGACGACCTCTGGCTACGGCGCAACGTGAAGACCGGCCGGGTGCAGGGCGACATGGTGGAAGTCCTCGACGGTCTGGAGCCGGGCGCCAAGGTCGTGACCGGAGGTGGATTCCTCTTCAAGAGTGACGTCCTCCGCTCCAAGATGGGCGCCGGGTGCGCCGACTGAGGAATCTCGCGGGCGGCCGGCGGCACGACGATGCCACCGGAACCCTGACAGGAGACCAGCGATGTTCGACCGCATGATCAAGTTCGTCCTCAGAGAGAAGCTGATGATGATGCTGGGGGCCGCCATCCTTTTCGCCGGAGGTGTGCTGGCCTGGCAGAAGCTCCCAGTGGATGCCTTCCCGGACGTGACCAACGTGCAGGTGATGATCCTGGCTGAAGCGCCGGGCCTGGCGCCCAGCGAAGTGGAGCGGCTCATCACCGTCCCCATCGAGACCGAGATGGGCGGACTGCCCAAGGTCAAGCAGGTTCGCAGCAGCTCCAAGGCGGGTCTATCGCAGGTGATCGTGGTCTTCGAAGACGACGTGGACACCTATTTCTCGCGGCAAGTGGTCTTCGAGCGGCTCAGCCAGGCTAAGGAAAAGCTGCCGGAGGGCGTTGAGCCCGAGATGGGACCGATCTCCACCGGGCTGGGCGAGATCTACCAATATGCGCTGGAATCTGGGTACTACTGTGCCAAGCACCCGTCCGCGTGGTCCCGGGTCGCCGGCAATTGCGGCGAGTGCGGTGCGGCACTGGCCAAGAGCGAACATGACACCACCGACCTGCGCACGCTGCAGAACTGGTTGATCACGCCGCAGCTGCGCCGGCTCGAGGGCGTCAACGAGGTCAACAGCTTCGGCGGATTCGTGAAGCAGTTCCACGTGATCCCCAATCCCGACCTCCTGATCAAGTATCAGCTCACGACCCAAGAGCTCATCGAGGCGCTGGAAGCTAACAACTCCAACGCCAGCGGCGGGTTCCTGGTCCAGGACTGGGAGCAGATGAACGTCGTGTCCAAGGGGCTGGTCCGTAACATCCAGGATATCGAGAGGATTGTGCTCAAGGCAGAGGACGGCTCGCCCGTGTACCTCAGGGACGTGGCGGAGGTCCGGCCCGGCCACCAGACCCGTAACGGAGTGGTCACCAAGGACGGCCAGGGCGAGGCCGTCATCGGCATGGCCATCATGCTGAAGGGCGCCAACTCCAAGGAGGTGGTGGACCGCGTCCGCGTCGCCATCCCCGAGATCCAGAAGTCGCTGCCGGCCGGGGTGAAGATCGCGCCATTCTACGACCGCACCGACCTGATCCAGGCCTGCATCCGGACCGTCTCGAGCGCCATCGGGGAAGGCGTGATTCTGATTGTGGCCATCCTCTTCCTGATCCTCTGGGACCTCCGGGCGGCACTGATCGTGGCGCTCCTGTTGCCCCTGACCGCGGCGGCGGCCTTCGTCCTCATGGGATGGCAAGGGCTAACCGCCAATCTGATGAGTCTCGGCGGCCTGGTCATCGCGGTCGGCATGGTGGTGGACGCGGCGATCATCGTCGCCGAGAACATCACGCGGCATATGGGCGAGGCCGTCGCGACCGGTCGGACGCGGGCCGAGATCGCGCGGGCGGCCGTGCGGGAGGTCGCTCGCCCGATGACATTCGCGATCTTCATCATGGTCGTCGTGTTCGTCCCGCTGTTCTCGCTGGAGTCGTTGGAGGGCAAGA
>JAKLDR010000048.1 GCA_022703445.1 Planctomycetota bacterium
ACCCGGGCCTGGCGCCCTTCAGCGGCTGGAACAACAGCTCCTGCTGCGTCTGCCGCTCGCCGCGCTTCGAGCTTGACGGCTTCGGACGGCTGGTCATCCCCAACGCCCTGAGCTGCGACGTGCGCGGGGCCGACAACGCCGGCAACGAGATCGCGACCTTCGGCGCCTACGGCAACTTCGATTCGCAGTGGGTTCCGGAGGGCGCCAAGGACCAGAAGCCGCTCGTGGCCTCTCCGGAGATCCCGCTGGCCTGGCCGCTCTGCACCGGCGCCTCTGAGAAGAAGATCTACGTCGGCGACCTGGTCAACCGCCGGGTGGTGCGGGTGGACAGGAAGTTCGCGGCGGAGGAGATGTGCGAGGTGAAGTGACGGGGGAGGGTTGGAGGTTGGGGTTTGGAGGTTGGAGTCCCCGGTTCCGCTCCTGCCCCCCACCTCCAACCTGCAACCCCCAACCCTTGTCTGTAGGAGGTCCATCATGCGCTTGCTCTTGATCTGCGCGGCCGCGGCCATCCTGGCCGGCTCCGGCTCCGCCGCCCCCGCCGCCGAGCCGGCGCCGGCCCCGCTGCCGCCCAAACCGGTCATCTCGGTCAAGAGCTACTGGCGCCACCATCAGACCTACTACAACTTCCAGGCGGTCGACAAGGCCGGGAACCTCTTCAACCACGTCATCCGGCGCTACTCCAGCAATAACAACCCCTGGCTGGGCAACCTGATCCGCAGCGAGGAGCCGCCGGCCGGCTGGGAGAAGCCGGACTTCGATGATTCGGGCTGGAGCGTGCAGCGCATGCCCTTCGGCCTGGCGCCGTCCTACGAGCTGCGCGCGGCCGGCGAGGCGGCCGGCAACATGGTCCCCTGGCAGGTCCGGCGCTACGCCTTCCGGGCGCGCTTCCTGGTTCCGGATCCCGCCCGGGTGACGTCCCTGAAACTGCGTCTGGGCTACGCCGGCGGAGTGATCGCCTGCGTCAACGGCCGGGAGGTCGGCCGCGGGGGCGTGGCCAAGGATGGGTCGCTCGCCCAGGGCGGCTATGGCGAGCTCTACCCCGAGCTGGCCTACGGGCCGCAGACCGACCGGCAGAAGCAGCTCGACCGGCGCTTCAGCCTCTGGTCGGCACCGGACGAGACCTGGCGCTGGACCAAGGACGCCAAGACCAGCCCCGAGGAGCAGGCCGAGATCCGCAAGGCCCTGGCCGACCTGGCCGCCGCGCGCCGGCGGGTCCTGGAGGTCGAGGTCCCCCGCGAGGCCCTGGTCAGGGGCGTCAACGTACTGACGCTCGACAGCCGTCTGAGCCCGCTGAGCGGGCCGCATCTCGGCGCCATGCCCAACTGGAACCACAGCGGGGTCGAGGAGGTCGCGCTCGCCGCCGAGCCGGCCGGCGCCGCGCTGCCCGACGCCGGTCCCGAGAAGCCGCAGGTCTGGGTCGAGGACGTCCACCGCTGGATGCGTTCCCCCGACCACCTGGAGGCCGGCGTCAGGGAGCGCCGGGCGATGGAGGTCGTCGGGGCGCGCGGCGGGACCTTCTCCGGCCAGGCGGTGGTCCGCGCGGCGGGCGCGGCGCTCGGCGCCCCGCAGGCCGCGGTCGGCGAACTGGTCGGGCCGGGCGGCGCCAAGCTTCCGGCCGGCGCGGTCCGGGTTCGCTGGGCCCGGGGCGTCTCGCTCTACCAGCACGTCTTCGACGGCGGCAGCGGCTTCTTCGGCCGGCAGGGGCCGAAGCTCGACCTCTCCCGCTACTCGGCGAACCCCGAGCCGCAGTTCTCCCGGGACGGCCGGGCCAACCGCTCCGAGCACAAGGAGCACAACGATCCGGCGCTGCTCCTCTTCGACCAGCTCGCCGCCGATCCGCCGGCCTCGATCCCGGCCGGGACCTGCCAGCCGCTCTGGCTCACGGTGAGCGTGCCCCGCGACGCCGCGCCCGGCGAGTACCGCGGGGTGCTGACCGTCCGAGCCGGGGGGCTCGCCGAGGAGAAGATCGACGTGCTCCTGCGCGTCTCCGCGTTTGCGCTGCCCGAGCCCCGCGACTTCGTCGGCTACACCGGCGTGGACGAGTCGCCCTGGGCGCTGGCCAAGGGCTGCAAGCTCGAGCTCTGGTCGGACCGGCACTGGAAGCTCGTCGAGGAGTCCCTGGCCCGCGCCGGCGAGCTCGGCGCCCGGGTGGTCGGCCTGCCGGTCATCCAGGACACCGAGCTCAACAACGGCAAGGACACCGTGGTCCGGTGGGCGAAGAAGGGCGACGGCTACGAGTACGATTTTGCGCTGGCCGACCGCTACCTCGACCTCTGGAAGAAGAGCTGCCACGCGCAGTCCGACGTGATCGTGTACCTGGTGCAGCCGGCCAACGAGCACGGCAAGGGCGGCGGCACCGGGACGGTGCTGCTCGCCGACGGCGGCGGCGCGCCGAAGGAGTTCAGGCCGCCCACCCCGGCGACGCCCGAGGGCCTCAAGCTCTGGGTGGCCTTCGCCAGGGCGGTCCGCGAGCACCTCAACGCCAAGGGCTTCCGGGACGAGCACATCCACTGGGGGCTCTTCTACGACTTCTGCTCGGAGGACACCAACACGCTGGCCGAGGCTCTGGCCAAGGAGTGTCCCGGTGTGGGCTGGGCCACCTCGCACCACGAGCCGCGCAATCCCTTCACCAAGGGCTCGCCGGCGCGGCTGACCTGGAACACCTGCGTGCGCGGATACGCCGGGCCCTTCAACGTTGGTCCGGCGGCGAAGACCGCCGATGGCCAGAGCAGCTGGGACTACGCCAAGTACGCGGTCTCAAGCGGCATGGGCTGGAAGGATCCGGCCAACCTGATCGTCCTGACCCGCGCGGACACGGGCATTACCGCGCTGGGCGGGATGTACTCGCCGCTCTGGCAGATCCGCCAGCTCCAGGAGACGGCGGTCAGCGCCCGGAACTGCCGCGGCGTCGGTCGCATCTGCGTCGACGGCTGGGGGCGCGGCAGCTACTTCGGCCCCTTCATCCCCTCGCTGCTCTACCCCGGCAAGGAAGGGGGCCTGGACGGCAGCGCCCAGTTCGAGATGCTACGCGAGGGCTTCCAGGAGGCGGAGGCGCGCATCGCCCTCGAGAAGCGCGGTGGGCTCGCCGCCGACGTCCAGAAGGTCCTCGACCGGCGCCTGGAGTGGAGCTGGACCCTGCCGTGCTACCCCTGGGCGCGGATCGCCGAGTTCACCGCCGGCTGGCAGGAGCGCTCCCTGAAGCTCTACGAGGCGGCGGGGAAGTAGGTCGGCCTTCATTCGAGGCTGTTTTCAACGCAGAGGACGCGGAGCCGTTCGACAGGCTCACGGCCTAGGCCCTGAGCGGAGTCGAAGGGGTGCGCAAAGGCCGCGGAGGGACTTATCTAATGCGGCTGTTGGATGACCGCGCCGAACTGCTGTGAGCGGGCGACCAGTTCGTTAGCTCTCTGCTTGCCCAACCCCGCTGATGTTCCTCTGCGACCTCTGCGCTACTCTGCGGCCTCTGCGTTGAGTCTGTCGTCCGCAGCGGGAATGGCGTTTGCCGCTCGGCAGTTTCCTGACTAGAATCCCGGCGCATTTCGTGAGAACCGGAAGGGGGCAAACGGCTTGGACACCAACATCCGTATCTGCGGCGAGGCCGGCCAGGGAGTGCAGACCACCGGCGACCTGCTGACCCACGCGCTGGCCGCGGCCGGCCTGCACGTCTGCGCCACCCAGGGCTACATGTCGCGGATCCGCGGCGGGGTCAACAGCTTCGACGTGCGGATCGGCGACGCCGAGGTCCTCGGCGCGCGCGTCCCGGCAGAACTGCTGGTGGTCTTCACCCGCGAGGCGCTCGACAACTGCCGATCCTCGGTGGCCGAGGGCGGACTGGTGCTCTTCGACGGGCAGGCCGACGACGGCGTCATCGCTCTCGAGATGGCCAAGGCCGCGGCCGCCGCCGGCGGCTCGGCACTGATGGCCAACGCCGTGGCCGCCGGGGCGGTCTACGCGCTCCTGGGCCTCGACCTCGGGAGCCTGCGCGCGGCGCTCTCCAAGCAGTTCGCAAAGAAGGACGAGTCCGTGGCCCGCACCAACATCGCCTGCGCCGAGAAGGGCGCGGAGCTGGTCGCCGCCCGGCGCGGCGCGGTGAAGTGCCCGAAGCCCGGGCAGCCCTTCGGCGCGGTGGTTTCCGGCTCCGAGACCGTGGGCCTGGCCGCCGCGGTCGCCGGGGTCAAGGTGGTCTCGAGCTACCCGATGACCCCTTCGACCGGGGTCTTCACCTGGCTGGCCGGCGCGGCCGACCGCTACGGCATCGTCGTCGAACAGGCCGAGGACGAGATCGCCGCCATCAACATGGTCTGCGGCGCGACCTACGCCGGCGTCCCGGCCATGACAACCACCTCCGGCGGCGGCTTCGCGCTGATGGCCGAGGGCCTGAGCCTGGCCGGGATGTGCGAACTGCCCGCGGTGATCCTGCTCTCCCAGCGGCCGGCGCCGGCCACGGGGTTGCCCACCCGCACGGGGCAGGAAGATCTCTTGTTCGCCGCCCACGCCGGCCACGGCGAGTTCCCGCGGGCCATCTTCGCGCCGGGATCGCTGGCCCAGGCCTACGACCTGACCCGCCGGGCCTTCGAGACGGCCCACCGCTGGCAGACGCCGGCCATGATCCTCATCGATCAGTTCCTGGCCGACCTCCAGAGGAACGTCGCGCCGATGGACGAGACCCTCCGGCCGATCGACCGCGGCCTGCTCGATGTCCCGCCAGCCGACTACCGCCGCTACGCGGTGACGAAGAACGGCGTCTCGCCTCGGGCCATCCCCGGAGCTGGGCCCTTCGTGATCACCGACTCCGACGAGCACACTGCCGACGGCCACCTCACCGAGGACCTGGCCGTCCGCGTCGAGCAGCAGGACAAGCGCCTGCGCAAGTGCAAGGGCATGCTTGCCGAGTTCCTGCTCCCGGAGTTCTACCCGGCGCCGGCCGCCGAGGTCCTGGCCTGCTGGGGCAGCACCTGGGGGCCGTGCCGCGAGGCCGTCGACCTCCTCCGCGCCGCGGGCCGCGACGTCTGTATGCTCCACTTCGGCCAGGTCTGGCCGATCGACGGCAGGCGGGTCAAGCCGATGGTCGCCGGACGGAAGGTGACCATGGTCGAGGGCAACGCCACCGCTCAGCTGGGGTCGGTGCTCAAGGGTGCCGGCGCGCTCGGCCGTTTCAAGGCCATTCTGCGCTACGACGGGTTGCCCTTCACCGGGCCGGAAATCGCCGAACGAGCCGCCGGGAGGGTCAAGTCATGAGCGCGCGCAAAGCCGAACCCGTCGGGCGCATGAACGAAACCGCTTGGTGCCCGGGCTGCGGCAACCACGCCATCCTCAAGACGCTGGACGCGGCGGTCGCCGAGGCCGGCCTGGATCGCCGGAAGCTCATGCTCGTCTCCGGGATCGGCCAGGCCGCCAAGCTCCCGCACTACACCGACGCCAACGTCTTCAACGGCCTCCATGGCCGGGCGCTGCCGGCCGCCACGGGCATCAAGCTCGCCAACCACGAGCTCGAGGTGATCATCACCTCCGGCGACGGCGACATGTACGGCGAGGGCGGCAACCACTTCCTGCACGCGATCAGGCGCAACATCGGCGTGAAGTGCTTCGTGCACGACAACCAGGTCTACGGCCTGACCAAGGGCCAGGCCTCGCCGACCTCGGAGCTCGGTTTCGTCACCAAGATCCAGACCCACGGGGTGGTCTCCGTGCCGGTCAGTCCGCTGGCCCTGGCCATCGTCGAGAACGCCACCTTCGTGGCCCGCTCGTCGGCGGTCGTCCCCGAGCACCTCCAGAAGATGATGGTCGCGGCCATCCGGCACAAGGGGTTCGCGCTGCTCGACATCCTCCAGCCCTGCGTGACCTTCAACAAGGTCAACACCTGGCAGTGGTACAAGCAGAGGGTCAAGGAACTGCCCGCCGGCTACGACCCGGCGAACCGGGCCCTGGCCCTCGAGACCGCGCTCAAGTGGGGCGAGGAGATCCCCATCGGGATCATCTACCGCGCGGAGCGCAAGACCTTCGAGGAGCAGCAGCCGGCGCTGGCCAAGGGGCCGCTGGCCCTCACGTACGGGAAATAGATTCCGAACCACAGAGGACACAGAGTACACGGAGGACGGCACGAAGGCGGGCTTTAGGCTTTGGGCCTTGGGCTTTGGGAACGGCTACGAGATTCGCTTCTCCTATTGTTCCGAAAGCCGAAAGCCCAAAGCCGAAAGTCACTCCGTGCTGTCCTCTGTGTCCCCTTCGACTTCGCTCAGGGCCTAAGGCCGTGAGCCTGTCGAACGGCTCTGTGTCCTCTGTGGTGAAAACCCCGTTGTCACACCGCCGCCCAACGTTATGATGCCGCCATGAACTTGAAAGAGCAGATGCGGACGGCCCTGGAGCGCCGGCTGGGCGGCTCGCCCGTGCCCGTCTGGGAGCTCGAGTTCCACTGCTGGGATGCGGCCTCCGGCCGGCACGTGGTCCTGGGCGACGAGTTCGCCGCGCTCACGCCGGCCGAGCAGGACCGGGCGCTGGGCGCCAACGCCGAGATCCTGGCGGCGGTATGCGAGGAGCTCTCCTTCGCGGCGCTGACCGCCCCGGGCAACCGCTGGGAGATCGCCCCGGGCAAGGCCGCCTACTGGTGGCTGCCGCCGGAGGCGCGGATCGAACAGATCCGGCGCCTGAAGCGTCTGGTCGGCGACCGGCTGATGCTCGTGGCCGCCACCGGCGGGGTCATGGCCATGCCCGGCGCGGCGGAGTACGTGGAGTTCTGCTACCAGCTGATGGACGCGCCCGAGGCCATCGAGGAGCGCGCCCGGAAGAACCTGGCCGGGGGCCTGAAGACCGCCGCGGTCATGCGCGACCTGGGCGTCGACGCGGTCTTCACCGCCTCGGACATCGCCGACAACCGGGGGCCGTTCTTCAACCCCGAGCAGCTCGAGCGGCTGATCTTCCCGTGCCTGCGCGAGTGGGCCGCGGGGGTCCGGAAGCTGGGGATGCTCTCCATCATCCACACCGACGGCAACGTGGCGCCGTGCCTCGAGGGCATCGCCTCGAGCGGCGTCGACGCCATGCAGGCGATCGACCCCACCGCCGGGATGGACCTGCGCCGGACGCTCGACGCCGTGCAGGGGCGGATCTGTCTCTGCGGCAACGTGAGCTGCGCCGACTTGCTCACCGGCACGCCCGAATCGGTCGCCGCAGCAACACGGAAACTCCTGGCCGACTGCGCCGGGACGGGTTTTGTCCTGGGTGCGTCGAACGCGGTCGACATCGCCACGCCCATCGGTAACTACCGGGCGATGATCGGGGCGTGGAGGGAGCACGCCAAGGGGAGCAAGAACCGGCGGTTGTGACCGCTCCCAAGGTCGATTTCGAGCTCTTGCCGGGCAAGGTCGCGGCCAAGCTGGCCTTGCTGGCCGCAAACCAGGAGTGTGAACCGATACTCGCGTACAAAGCCTAGTAGCCCATAATCTTACGTCATTTAGTCGGTTTATTTTGCTCTTGTAAACCGCGATAAACTCGCTATAAATAGCGGCCATGGATCCGATCAAGAACCCCTACGCGCCTGGTGCCGGAACACCGCCTCCCGAACTGGCCGGTCGCGATGAGTTGCGGGAATCGGTTCGCATAGCGTTGGAGCGTGTGCGGGCCGGCCGTCAGACCAAGAGCATTATGATGGTGGGGTTGCGCGGGGTGGGTAAGACGGTGCTGCTGGACCGGATGCGTGAAGATGCCGAGTCAGTGGGCATACAGACGCTTCGGGTGGAAGCTCCGGAGAACCGCTCGCTGCCGGCCATCCTGGCCCCGGAGCTGCGCCAGGCATTGCTGCGGCTTTCGCGAAACGAAAAGGCCAAGGAGCTGGCTCAGCGAGCGCTGCGCGGGCTGGCTGGTTTCGCCAAGGCCTTGAAGGTCAAGTACGAGGATATCGAGGTAGGGTTCGACTTCGAGCCGGAACCGGGCCTGGCGGACAACGGCGATCTGGAACACGATCTGCAGGCACTGCTGGAAGTGACGGGGACGGCCGCGAAGAAGGCGGGCACGGCTCTGGCCATGTTCGTGGACGAAATGCAGTATGTGGAGGAAGAGCAGCTCGCCTCGCTGATCACTGCTCTCCATCGGACCGCCCAACGGAGCCTGCCGGTAGTGCTAGTAGGCGCCGGTCTGCCTCAATTGCCGGGCAAGATGGGCCGCGCCAAGTCTTACGCCGAGCGACTCTTCGATTTTCCCCAGATCGGGCCTTTGTCCGATGAAGCGGCGCGGCTGGCGATCTCCAAGCCGGCCGCCGATCAGGATGTCGTTGTGGCTGAGGATGCCCTCGATCGGATTGTCGACGAGACGCGTGGCTATCCCTACTTCCTCCAGGAGTGGGGCAAGCACACCTGGGACGTTGCCGAGGTCTCACCGATCACAGCGCGAGATGTCGAGCGGGCCACCGTCACCGTGATCGCAGCGCTGGACGAGAGCTTCTTCCGCGTCCGCTTCGACCGATTGACGCCGCTGGAGAAGAGATACTTGCGCGCCATGGCTGAACTCGGCCCGGGTCCGCATCGTTCCGGAGACATCGCTGTTCAATTGGGACGGGAAGTCACCTCGCTGGGCCCGACCAGAAGCCAGTTGATCGTCAAAGGCATGATCTGGAGCCCGAGCCACGGGGACACGGCGTTCACCGTGCCGCTGTTCGATGAGTTCATGAAGCGTATCATGCCGGGCGGGGACTGGAGGAAGTGAGAACTGCCGAGAGATGATCTCGGCGCTGAGCGAGCACGCGAAAGTGGAAATAGCCTGAAGTCTAGAGCGCAGGAGATGTCCGATGAAGAGGCTCCTGGTAATATTGCCGTTGCTGGTCTGTGGAATGGCTTTGGGCGCCGACCAACCCGAGGCCGGCACCAAGATCGCCGAAGGTCTGGACTCCAAGGACGAGATCGTCCGGATCCGTGCGCTGGTGGCGCTGGCCGAGCGCCAGGGCGACGGTCCCGTGCCGGAGACGCGCATCCTCGAACTGATGTCCGAGTCCGCCGAGGGGCGACGCCTGGCGAGGTGGTGCTACGCCGCGCTCCACGCGCAGGGCCGCGGTACCAACCAGAACCTGGGCCGTTTTGTGAAGGTCGCCGGCTGGGAGCCCCCTTCGGAGGGCCCGCCCAACGAGATTGTCATCTTCCACGAGCCGCCGGTCAGGGAATGGCCGCTTCCTCCGGACCTGCAGGCGGCCTCCGACCGGGCCTGGGAGACCTGCCTCGGCGCGGTCACGGCCCGTTGGCTTCGGATGACGGGCGGCGAGGAGCGGGGCTCCTTGTGGCAGTTCCTGCGGCGGAACGACGCGCCGCCCCGCATCGCGGTCGCCGCTCTCGGCAGGCTGCTCGAGGACCCGGGCCTGTCGGTCGAGGACAAGTGCGCCGTGGCCGAGCTGGCTGCCGGGCACGGGCTCGGCGCCAGGGCCAGTCTGCCGGTCCTGAGTGCCTTCCTGAAGGACCGGGACCCGCTCCTGCGCGCCGCCGGCGCCAAAGGCCTGGGAACGCTCTACCGCAACAACTGCCCGTCGCTGCCCCCGCCGCACCCAGCGCCGAAGGAGATCGTCGATGCGCTGGCTGCGGCATCCGCCGATGCTGAGGTGCCGGTGCGCGACGCCGCAGTTAGCGCCCTGGCGGATCTGGGTCACCAGGCCACGGGGGTGGTGCCGACGCTGCTGGCCCGGCTGAAGCAAGAGGGCGTGCCCAGGCAGCGCGGCGCGTTGCTCCACGCGCTGGCCTTCATCGGGGAGGCCGGCGACGCTGGCGAGGCTATCCTCGAAGCCGCAGAGAACGATCCCTCGTCAGAGGTGAGGCTCTACGCCGCCGGCGCCGCCGGCTGGTTGTCCTGCCACCTGGGATACCGCAAGCAGGAGGCCGATCGCGCAGCCTTTGCCAGGAAGGCCGTGCCCCTGCTGGTCCGGAAGTTCCAGGACGACGCCCGGATGGCTTCGGCACTGCCGAACGTCCTGCTCGAGTTCCGCCAATATGCCGAGCCGGCCCTGCCCATGCTGCACAAACGCCTGCGGGAGTCCGCCGACGTGCGCGTCAAGGACCGGTGCATCGCCGCGCTCGGCGCGATCGGTCCGCCGGCGAAGGACGCCGTCCCCGACATCCTCAAGTGCATGACCATCCAGCGCGGTTCCGTCTCAGCGTTCGACTACGAGGGCATACGTTTCATGATTGCCATCGCCCTCGGCGAGATCGGCAGCGGCGGGCCGGAGGTGGAGGCCGCTCTCCTCGAGCTCCTCAAGTCCGAGGCCTCCCATGTGCGCCGCGAGGCGGCCACTTCCTTGGGTGTCGTGGCCAAGTCCTCTGAACCGGTGTTCGCTGGGCTGAAAGGCCTGCTCGGGGACAAGGACGAGGACGTGCAGGCCGAGTCCCGCAAGGCGATCTCAATCATCCAGAAGCGCGCCGAGACCGCCAAACAGCCAGAGGTCTTCTAGCAGTCCGTCGCCCCCGCATCCCCGTGCCGCAGCGTCCGGC
This sequence comes from Planctomycetota bacterium, assembly GCA_022703445.1. Classification (GTDB taxonomy): domain Bacteria; phylum Planctomycetota; class SZUA-567; order JAKLDR01; family JAKLDR01; genus JAKLDR01. Next base: position 10,455 of record JAKLDR010000048.1, read on the forward strand.
GGAGCTCCGCGGTCAGCCCGACCTTGAACGGCTCGGACTGGCCGATGAAGAGAACGCCGCGGACCAGCTTCAACCGGGGAACGAGCGCGGCGCCGGCGCCGGGTGCGGCGCGCTCGACCTCTTCCAGGTCGGCGGCCCGATCGGCCGAGGCGAGGCAGGCCAGGGCGGCGGCCAGATCCTCGCGGTCCATCCGTGTGAGCCGGCGGTGCCGCGCGAATCCGCAGATGGCCCGGCGCACTAGCTCGGGCCCGGTGAAGAGCGCCCAGGTGAGGGCCACGGCTGCAGGGTGGGCCTCGCCGGGAGCCAGCATCTTCACGGACTCGGCCGCCTCGGCCTCGTAGGCCTCCTCCGCGGGCTTGCCCAGCAGGAAGCGGATGTCGTTCAGGTAGCCGGGGTTCATCCGCGCGCTGCCGACGAAGAGCAGCGCGAGCGCCCCGAGCGCCGCCAGGTGGAGCAGCCACTTGGGCAGGAACCAGCAGAGGAACAGGCAGAGCAGCCCGTCGGCCAGGCCGTACTGGATCGCGCAGACCAGGAGCGCCAGCGGGGCCATCACGGCCGCGGCCGCCAGGGCGGCCTTGGCCTCCCAGCGCAGATACTCCTCCAGCCAGGGACGGACGTCGGAGGGGGAGACGTTCATGGGCATGCCGCAAGTATACAGGAGCGCATGCGAGTTGCACCAGGCAGCTATTGCCTTGCCGGGCTCTCCACGATCATACCCGCCAGCTTCCACCTCAGCTCCTCCAGTTGCCACGCCTGGATCGTGGCCTGCTCGAGCGCGTCGGCGTCGTCGGGGTTGGCGCCGGGCCTCGCGGCCGAGCGGATCTCCAGGGACTTCGCGAGCATGGCCCGGATCTGCTCGCGGTTGAGGTTCCGCTTCGCCCCGAGGATGACCAGGTACTCGATGAGCTGCTCGCCGTCGCGCATGGCCTTCAGGCGCAGGTCGGCCAGGACCTCGTGGCCGATCTTCTTCCCGGGCACGAGCAGCGCGTTGCCGCCGCCGGCGCCGGCGTCGTTGGTGTCGAGCGACGCCTCCGAGCCGAGCGTCTGCCAGGGCAGCGCGCCGTCGGCGCCGTTCAACCAGCAGTCGAGCAGCCAGGCGACCGTGCGGGTGTTGCTGACGTTGTCGGGGTTGGTGCTGCCGTAGGCCATCACCTTGATGCCGGTGTCCTCGTTGAGCCGCCGGATGGTCCGGCGCATCCCGAAGCAGCCGGCGCCGAAGTAGACCGTGTCGGTCGCCCCGGCCAGGACCCGCCCCTGCCACTGCGGCCGGGAGATGTCCGCGCGCGCCGCCCACCGCCGGGCATCGGCGCCGAGCGCCGTGCGCCCCGAGGTCCACAGCCGGTCGAAGAACTGGAGCGCCAGCCAGTCCTCCCACTGGGCCGGCTCGTCGGTGGTCCACCACATGTTCGAGCCGTACTCGATCCGGTGGGTGTTCTTGCCGCCGAAGAAGCACTGCATCTCCGTCCGGGTCCAGCCCTTCTCCCTGAAGTGCTCGACGAACTGGCGCTGGACGGCCAGGAACGCGTCCTTGTAGTCCCGGCTCAGGGCGTCGCCGATGTAGGGGGCCTTGAGGCACTGCTCCACGATGAGGTCGCGCGAATCGCCCCGGCCCGGCCAGCGGCCCGGGTAGCGGTAGGTCTCCTTGGTGAGCTCCGTCGGCCAGGAGTCTTCGAACGGCAGGTACAGGCATTCGATGGGCACGCCGTCGCGGCGCGCGCCGCGGAAGGCCTCGCCGGAGAGGAGCGGCCCGGCCTCGCGGTCGTAGCGTTCCCAGACCACCTTGATGTCCTTGCCGGCGCCCTTCACCTCCGGCGCCCAGCGCCAGCAGTTGAGGACACTGCGGTGGGCCTGGGCCAGGCGGTACCAGGCGAGGTGGTCGCCCGGCGGCGTCCGGTAGGCGTTGAGCTCCGGCCAGAAGCTGAGCCGGTCGGGCAGCTCGAAGTCGAAGACCTCGAGCTCCACCGGGACGGTCAGGGCGTCGCCGCCGTCGGGCTCGATGCCCAGCGTGCCGGCGAACTTGCCGGGCTTGGCGGTCTTCGGGATCCATAGGTCGACCGTGAGCGTCTGGTTCGTCTGGCGCTTGAGCGCCTCCGGTCCCTCGCCGAAACGCGCCGGGTCGGGGACGCGGAAGCCCTGGCCGTGGCCGATCTGCGTCGCGTAGGCCGGCTGCCAGACGCCGGCGCGGTTCTTCGCGTACCAGTTGCGGTAGAGGTCGATGTTCTGCTGGGCAATGGTCTGGCCGCCGGGGCCGGCCAGGTCCTTTACCCAGACGCCGACGCCGAGCGGAGCGGCGCCCAGGCGCTCGATGCAGACCTGGAAGGAGACGATCTCGCCGCGCGCGCCGCAGAGCCGGACCTTCCGGCCGTCCCAGACGGCGTTGGCGCGGCTCGGGTCGGCCGAGCCGCCCAGGTCGCCGCAGAGCGCCTCGGCCTTCTCGGGGCCGATCTTGACGAGCGGCGGGAGCGCCCAGAAGCGGAGCGCCCCTGCCTTCTCGGGCGGCGCCGCGCCCGCCGCGGCGTCGGGCTTCTTCATCTCGCCGAGGTCGGGCGGCGCGGCCAGCGCCGCCGAAGCGGTCGCCGCGGCGGATGCCGCCTCCGAAGCCCTGCCTCCCGGCGCGACGGCGACGACCTCGAGCTTGCACGGCTCGCCCGGCTTCAGGTCTTCGAGGAAGAAGACCGTCGGCCCCTTGCCAGCCGGATGGGCGACCCGCCAGCGCTCGACGGGCTTGTCGTTGAGCCTGAGCCGCCAGGAGCAGACGGTGCCGGCCGGGGGTTCCTCGATGATCACCTTGAGCGCGCCCGAGTCCAGGTGCGCGCGCTCCGGCGCGGGCTCGATCTTCACGACCGGCCTGCCCGGCGCGGCCTCGAGCTTCCCGCCGAGATCGACTTCGAGATAAGGCCCGCTGCCCTTCTGTTCGCGGCTCCAGACGAAGTTGTTGGCGAGCGCTATGGTCCCGCCGTCCATCACCGCCAGGCCGTCGGAGTCGCCGGCGACGAGCGCGTAGACGATCTCCGGGGTCACGGCCACCGAGATCCAGCCGTCGGCCAACTCCTTGCGCTCGGCCCAGGTGGCCAGAGAGTCTCCCGACGACATGATCACGTCCGCGAGGCACGACCCCGGCCAGGCCCAGGACCTCTTGGCACCGAAGTCCGCGAAGGTGTAGGTGGCGCCGTCGCCGGGGCTGTAGGGCTTGTCGGCGCTGCCTTCGGCCCAGTCGGCATTCACGGTGGAGACGCGGATGTAGCGGAGCTGGTCGGGCCCGGCCCGCTTGAGGAAGAGCCGTGCGCCGAGCACCTCGCGGCCGGCGGCCGCCGTGGCGTCGAAGCGGATGATGGCCATCTCCTGGATGCTCTTCAGCTTCAGCCGGCTGTGCCGCCCGGAGCTGGTGTCGCGCTCCTGGGCGTTGGCGTCGGAGAGCCAGACGTCGGCGGTGGCCGGCAGGCGCACGGTCTCACCGCCGGCGGCGGGAGCGGACAGCGCCAGGAACCACACCAGAAGAACTGTGCTTTTAGTATTCATAGGTGTGGATTCTAACTGGTCGCTAGCCAGCGTCGAGCGGGAAAGCGCAGGTGTGGGAGTATGTGGATACGTGGGTATGTGAGCATGCTATTGTGTGTGAACGGGGACGCCGGCATGGCCCCCACACCCCCGCGCCCCCTCTTGCCTGGGGCCTATGATGCGCCTTGACTCCGGCGCGGTCCTGACAAGAATGCAGCGGCTTGATCCGATGTCCAAATGGAGGTGTGTCGTGCCCAAATTGCCATGTCCCTGCGGCTATGCTCACGACTTGTCCCCCATCCCGGATGAAGGATGGGTCACGATTCGAGAACAAGATCAGGAGAAGCACTTCCAGCTATGGAAGACCATCGACGAAATCAGCCAGGGAGGAAGATCGCTACCATCGAACGGTCACCCGCGAGTCAAGGAGTACGACGCCTGCATGGGTTCCGCCGTCTCAATGGCTGGGCGTCTCTACGAGTGTCCGCGCTGTGGTCGTCTTCTCTGGCAGCGCAAGAGAGACGAAGAGTATCGGTGTTTCATCGTTGAGCCAGACTCTGGCGGCAAGTGATCTTCCCTGATGCAGTGGTCATTTCCTTGAATCCCTAGCGTGCCCTGACCAGAATGTCGACGTGAAGCGATACGACCCCGCCGCCTCTCCCGTCGGCCGCGCCGCGGCCGAGGTGGTCGCCAGGCTCCAGGCCGCCGGCTTCCGCGCGTACTTCGCCGGCGGCGCCGTCCGCGACGCGCTCCTCGGGCGGCCCTGTCAGGACGTGGACATCGCCACCTCCGCCCGGCCCGAGGAAGTCGCGCGGCTCTTCCCTCGCGCCCGGGCGGTGGGCGCGGCCTTCGGGGTGATGCTCGTGCCCCGACGCGGCCGCCAGTTCGAGGTGGCCACTTTCCGCGCCGAGGGCCGCTACTCCGACGGCCGCCACCCCGACGAGGTCCGCTTCGCCGACGAGCGCGCCGACGTCGAGCGGCGCGACTTCACCTGTAATGCTTTGTTCTATGACCCGGTGCGGCACAAGGTCATCGACTTGGTCGGCGGACGGACCGACATCCGCCGGAAGCTGCTCCGCACCGTGGGCTCGCCCCGCGCGCGCTTCGGCGAGGACCACCTCCGGATGCTCCGCGCGGCGCGCTTCGCCGCTGCCCTGGGGTTCCGGATAGAGCCGAAGACCGCCTCCGCGATCCGGCGGCTCGCGCCGCTGGTCAAGAAGGTCAGCCGCGAGCGCATCCGCGAGGAGCTCGCCAAGATGCTCGCGCCCGGCGGCGCCGCCGCGCGCCGGGGCTTCGAACTGCTCCTCGAGCTCGGGCTGCTCAAGCAGATCCTGCCGGAACTGACCAGGCTCCCGGGGCTGGAACAGCCGAAGCAGTTCCACCCCGAGGGCGACTGCTGGGAGCACAACCAGCTGGCGCTCGAGCTCCTGCCCGCGGAGGCCGACTTCGCCCTGGCCATGGCCGTGCTGCTCCACGACGTCGGCAAGGGCTTCACCGCCCGGCGGGACCGTACCGGGCGGATGCGCTTCAACCGCCACGCCGAGCGCGGCGCGGCCATCGCCGAACGGATCTGCCGGCGGCTGGCGCTCTCCAACCAGGAGCGCGAGGCCGTGGTCGACCTGGTCGCCCAGCACATGAGGTTCAAGGACCTGCCCAGGATGCGCCCCGGGAAGCTCAAGCGCTTCCTGCGCTCCGAGCGCTTCGGGCTGCACCTCGAGCTTCACCGCATCGACTGCCGGGCCAGCCACGGGGACCTCTCCAACTGGCGCTTCGCGAGGAGGAAGCTCCGCGAGCACCCGCCGGAGGCCCTCCGGCCGGCGCGGCTCCTCACCGGTCACGACCTGCTGGCCCTGGGCTACCCCCAGGGGCCGGCCATCGGCGAGATCCTCCGCGCCGTCGAGGAGGAGCAGCTCGAGGGGCGCCTGGCCTCGCGCGAGGCGGCGCTGGAGTGGGTGCGGGGGAGCTTCCCGGCGGGGGTTACTCGCCGACCTTGACCGGCTTGATGTCCCAGATGTCCCGGGCGTACTCGCGGATGGTCCGGTCGCTGGAGAACCGCCCCATGTTGGCGACGTTGAGGATGGACATCCGGGTCCACTGCTCCTCGTCGCGGTAGGCCCGGGAGACGCGCTCCTGGGTCTCGACGTACGAGCGGAAGTCGGCCAGCAGCAGGTAGCGGTCGGCGCCGAGCAGCTCGTCGACGATCGGCCGGAAGAGGCCCGGCTCTCCCGGCGAGAAGAGGCCGATCGAGATCATGTCGATGGCCGCCTTGAGCTCGGGGTCCTTCTCGTAGTACTCGAAAGGCCGGTAGCCGGCGGCGCGCCTGGCCAGGACCTCCTCGGCGGTCAGGCCGAAGATGAAGATGTTCTCCTTGCCGACCGCCTCCATGATCTCGATGTTGGCGCCGTCGAGCGTGCCGATGGTCAGGGCGCCGTTCAGGGCGAACTTCATGTTGCCCGTGCCCGAGGCCTCGGTGCCGGCGGTGGACAGCTGCTCGGAGAGGTCCGCGGCCGGGATGATCTTCTCGGCCAGCGACACGCTGTAGTTCGGGACGAAGATGGCCTTCAGCCGCTCGCAGGTGGCGCCGTCGCGGTTGAGCACCGCGGCCACGGCGCCGGCCAGCCGGATGATCAGCTTGGCCTGGGCGTAGCCGGGCGCGGCCTTGCCGCCGATCATCACCGTGCGGGGCACGAAGCCCTCGGAGCGGCCGGCCTTGAGGCGGTTGTAGAGCGTTATGACGTGCAGCAGGTTGAGCAGCTGGCGCTTGTACTCGTGGATGCGCTTGACCTGGACGTCGAACATGGTCTCGGGGTTCACCACCGTGCCGGTCTCGGCCTCGACCAGGGCGGCCAGCCGGCGCTTGTTGGCAGCCTTGACGGAGCGCCACTGGCGGCGGAACTCGGCGTCGTCGGCCCAGGGGGCCAGCCGTTCGAGCTGGTCCAGGTCCCGCACCCAGTCCGACCCGATCCGCGAGGTGATCAGCGTGGCCAGCCCGCGGTTGGCCTTGCGCAGCCAGCGGCGCGGGGTGATGCCGTTGGTCTTGTTGTTGAACTTCTCCGGCCAGAGCTCGTAGAAGTCCCGGAAGACGATGCTCTTGACGATCTCGGTGTGGATGGCGGCCACGCCGTTGACCGAGTGGCTGGCGATCACCGCCAGGTGGGCCATGCGGACCATGCGCATGGGGCCCTCTTCGATGATGGACATCCGCCGCAGGCGGCCGTGGTCGCCGGGGAGCTTCTGGCTGACCTCGCGCAGGAAGCGGTGATTGATCTCGTAGATGATCTCCAGGTGCCGCGGCAGGAGCCGCTCGACGAGCTGGCTGGGCCACTTCTCCAGGGCCTCGGGCATGACCGTGTGGTTGGTGTACCCGAAGGTCCTGGTGACCAGCGTCCAGGCCGGGTCCCACTCCAGGTCGTAGTCGTCCAGGAGGATGCGCATCATCTCCGGCACGGCGATGGCCAGGTGGGTGTCGTTGAGCTGGATGGTCACCTTCTCGGGGAACTGCTCCAGGCCCAGGTGCTTCTTGCGGTAGCGGCGGAAGATGTCCTGCAGCGAGGCCGCGGCCAGGAAGTACTCCTGGCGCAGGCGCAGCTCCTGGCCCTTGGAACTGGCGTCGGACGGGTAGAGCACCTTGGAGATGTTCTCGCTCTCGGCCTTGGCCCCGACGGCCTTGATGTAGTCGCCGTCGTTGAAGTAGCGCAGGTCGAACTCCTGGGTGCCCTTGGCCGAGTAGAGCCGCAGGGTGTTGCAGGTCTGGTTGCCGAAACCCGGCACCGGCGTGTCGTAGGCCATGGCCATGACCTCTTCGCCGGCCGTCCAGCGGCTGCGGGTCCGGCCGTCGTCGCCGGTCCAGCGCTCGGTCTTGCCGCCGAAGCCCACCGAGAAGGTGATCTCCGGCCGGGGCAGCTCCCAGGGGTTGCCCAGCCGCAGCCAGGGATCGGGCTCCTCGCGCTGGGCGCCGTCGACGATCCGCTGGTGGAACATGCCGTACTCGTAGCGGATGCCGCAGCCGAGCCCGGGCAGCCCCAGCGTGGCCATGGAGTCCAGGAAGCAGGCGGCCAGCCTCCCCAGGCCGCCGTTGCCGAGCCCGGCGTCGTGCTCGAGCTCGCGGACCTCCTCGAGGTCCACGCCCAGCGCGGAGAGCGCGTGGTGGCAGGCGTCGTAGGCGCCCAGGTTGATCAGGCTGTTGCCCAGCGTCCGGCCGATCAGGAACTCCAGCGACAGGTAGTAGACGCGCTTGACGTCCCGGTCGTAATAGGCCTGCTGGGTCCGGATCCAGTTCTGCACCAGCCGGTCCCGGACCGCCAGGGCGGTGGCCAGGTACCGGTCGTGCTCGGTGGCGGTGTGCTGGTCCTTGGCCAGGGAGTAGGTCAGGTGGTCGGCGATCGACTGCGTGAAGTCGCGGGGGGTCATGCCCTGCGGCGTGGCGGGGATGTCCGGGACGCGGCGGGGCGCTGGCCCGCTCACCGGCGCGGCCGCTGCGGACTGCGGCTTGGCCGGCGAGGCGGTGGTCTTCCTTCTGGCAGGCGTGCTCTTCTTGCCCATCTGCGGCCCTCCGGCGGCGGACCTCCCCGCAGCCGCCGATATTCTATGGGAGAGGGACGGGGATTTCACCGGAAAACCGAGGCGAGACCGACGGGTCTCGCGCCAAGCCGCCAAGCCACCGAGGGCAGCGCCAGGAATCCTAACCCGGGGCTCGCCGTTCTCTGCGTCTTGGCGACTTGGCGTGAGGATGCCATCGCGGGCTTACCCACAATCCGGTCACAGCACCGGCATGGCCATGGCCGAGGCCCGGAATCCACCGGGGGTGGCCCCCACGGTGGCCTTGAAGCTCCGGGCGAAGTGCGCCGGGGTGGCGTAGCCCAGGCGGGCGGCGATCTCCTTGTTGGTCAGCCCGGTGCCGCGCAGCAGCCGGCAGGCCTCGAGCATCCGCTGCCGGACGATGTACTGGTAGGGCGCCGCCCCGGTCTGCTCGCGGAAGACGCGGCTCAGGTGCTCGCGCGAGACGCCGAGCTCCGCGGCCAGCCGGGTGGCGTCCAGGCCCCGGGAGAGGCGCTCGCGCACCAGCCCCTGGGCCCGGCGGACCAGGACGCTCACCGGGTGCTCCCGGCGCGGCTCCTGGCAGGAGCGGGCCAGCTCGAGCAGCAGCACCAGCGCCACCTGGGCGCCCTCGGCCGCGGTGACCTCGTGGTTGGCCCTGCCCAGCCCCCCGAAGGCCATGAGCTGGGCGACCGCCGGCGACTCCCTGGGCAGGCGGTAGACGTGCCCGTAGCGCCCGACCAGTTCGTCGACCGCCGCGTCGGCCGTCGGGCCGTCGAAGGCCGCCCAGACGAAGGTCCAGGGGTCGCGCGCCTCCGGCGGATAGTAGTAGGCCGTGGCCGGGTCGCTGACCCGGGTGAGGAAGCCGCGGCCGGCCGGCACGCGGTGTTCCCCGCCGGCGTCGCGGAAGGCGCCCTCCCCCTCCAGGGTGTACTTGAAGAGGATGTAGTTGTCCCGCGGCCGGCGGCGGCCCTCCAGGTGATAGGCTCCGTCCAGCTGGGTTTCGCTGGCCGCCACCCGCAGCCGCGGCAGGCTGCGCATGGGTTCCAGGGTCTCGAAGTTGACGGTCCAGTGGTACATGAGACGTTCCTCCTCTCAGTTTCCCTCTCCCCTTGCGGGAGAGGGAAAGGGTGAGGGGCGTCCCGCCCCACGTCGCCGCCGCTATCGGTATCGCTATCGGTATCGGAGCGCAGCGAGGCGGTAGCTTCGCTCCGATAGCGATACCGATAGCGACGTCGAGCCGGGAGTTGCCCTGCCATATCATATCACAGATAGACATCCCATATCAAGCAAATGCCACTTCCCATTGGAGAGAACCGGGGTAACCTTGGGGAAAGAGCCGCCTGGCGCGCACACAGATGTGCAATCCAGGCGGCGGGAGAAGAAAGGATCGAAGATGGCCACGGTCAAGCCCAACGTCACCTTCCTGGGGGCCGGCAGCGGGTTCACCGCCGGAGTGCTCCGCGACGTCATGCTCATCCCGGACCTCGCCGGCGGCGAGCTGCGCCTGGTGGACATCGACCGCAAGCGCCTGGAGATCACCACCCGGCTGATCAAGAAGCTGGCCGAACACATGAAGGCCAAGCACGGCGTCGACTGGAAGGTCACCGGCACGCCCGACCGCCGGAAGGTGCTGCCCGGCACCGATTACGTGATCAACTGCATCGAGGTCTCGGGCACGGCCTGCGTCCGGCACGACAACGACATTCCCCTGAAGTACGGCATCGACCAGTGCATCGGCGACACCATCGGGCCGGGCGGCATCTTCAAGGCCCTGCGCACCGTTCCGGCGTGGCTAGACATCCTCGCGGACATCGAGCGCCTCTGCCCCGAAGCCCTGGTGCTCAACTACACCAACCCCATGAGCATCATGACGCTGGCCGCGGTGCGTTCGACCCGCGCCCAGGTGGTGGGCCTGTGCCACTCGGTCCAGGGCACCAGCAAGAAGATGGCCCGGGTGGCCAACGTGCCCTTCGAGGAGATGCGCTGGCGCTGCGGCGGGATCAACCACCTGGCCTGGCTGACCGAGCTCAGCCACAACGGGCGCGACCTCTACCCGAAGATCTTCAAGCGCGCCCGGGAGGACCGCGAGGTCTACGAGTCTGACCCGGTGCGCTTCGACATGATGTTCCACTTCGGCGCCTTCATCACCGAGTCGAGCGGGCACCTGAGCGAGTACCTGCCCTACTACCGCAAGCGCGCCGACCTCCTCAAGAAGTACGCCCGCGACGGCTACCGCGGAGGGTCGAGCTTCTACGCCGACAACTGGCCGCAGTGGCGGAAGGACTGCGACCGCCGGCGCGACGAGCTGGCCAAGGACCTCACCAAGATGGACCTGAACCGCGGCCACGAGTACGCCAGCGACATCATCGAGGCCCATGCGCTCAACCGGCCGAAGGTGATCTACGGCTCGGTGCTGAACGCCGGCCTGATCCCCAACCTCCCGGCCGACGGCGTGGTCGAGGTGGCGACGCTCGTCAACAAGGCCGGCTTCAACCCCTGCCGGTTCGGCGAGCTGCCCCCGCAGATGGCCGCGGTCTGCGCGAGCCACATGCGGGTCTACGACCTGGTCGTCCGGGGCCTCAAGAACCGCGACCGCGAGAGCATCTACCACGCCATGCAGCTCGACCCGCTCAGCGCCGCGGTCTGCGCTCCGGCCGAGCTCCGGGCGATGACCGACGAGATGGCCCTGGCCGAGAAGGATTTCATTCCGGCGTGGATGACCAAGGGCCTGGGCAAGGTCAGCCGGCGCGGGAGCGGCAAGGTCACCGTGGGCATCGGGCTCAAGAAGACCAAGGACAAGGGGCCGTTCGCGGCGGGGTAGAACTCTCAGCCGCAAAGAGCCGCAAAGAGCCGCAAAGAAGCGCAAGAGGCGCAAGGGGCCCTGCAGATCAGCCAACGGGAACCCGGGCCGGATGCCCCGGTCCGGGTTCTCCTGTTGCTGCGAAACGAGGATCGTTGGGCCCGTCCCTATCAGGAATCGGGCGGCGTTGGCGCCCGCAGTGCTAGCCTTGCAGCTTGCTGATGGCGGAGATAATCCCAACGGCCGTGATGACCCCGCCCAACGCAGCAAGCACCGCCGCCTTCTTCCTGGCCCGCTGTTCCTTGCAGACTGCCAGGGCACACACTCCCACGGTCAGCCCCAGGCCGTTTAGGAGCACCGCAAGGACGATGATGCCCACCCAGGAAGCGTCTATCATCTGCCATTCGAACCAGGTGATGCGGCGGTGTTTCGGCGGCTTGTCGTCTGCGTCCAACTTGATGGCGGCCCGATGCCGGATGTAGCTGACTATGAGCTTGACGATGCCCGGGCCGGCCCACAGGGAAAGGATGATCAGAAAGGCCAGTGTAAGCCAGTTGAAAGGAGGCCACCGGGAGATGTCTGGGCTTTCGTTGACGAGGTAGCGGAAGTAGTAGACGGACAACGCGATGGTGAGCAGGCCAACGGCCCCCAGTGCTTGCCAGCGCAGCAGCGTGTGCCGGTCGCCAGGCATGCCTGGTTTGCCCTCGCCGCCGAGATCTGGCGTAGTCGCTGCCATATGTTCCCTCCCCCTCCCCTACGTCACTTCTTCTTCGGCGCGTGCCAGTTGTGCGGTATCGGCTCGAGCATGGTGACGCGGTTGCCCTCGGTGTCGGTGAAGGCGGCATATTGGCCCACGCCGGGGATGCTCACCGGCTTGCCGAGCAGCTTGCCGCCGGCGGCCTTGACCTTCTTGACCGCCTTCGCGATGTCCTTCACCGCGATGGTCAGCGACGGGCTCGGCGCCGGGCCCTTCGGGCTGCGCGGGTAGAACCCGCCGTTGATCGCGCCGGGGCGCTTGGGTCCCTTGGCGCCGGTCTCGACGGTGGTGGCGATGACGTAGTTGCCCATGGGCGCGCCCAGGTCGCGCAGGCGCCAGCCGAAGGCCGACCCGTAGAATTTGGCCAGACGCTTGCCGTTCCGGTAGGACATCTCGAAGTGGACGACGGGGTCCATGTGGCTATCCCTCCTTGTGTTCGGTGCCCGGGGTGAGTCCCGGGCCGGCCCGCGATCTTTCGGCCGGCGAGTGGTCGTAAAGCCCGGCCAGCCGCGCCAGGTGGCCGGCCTCGCGCATGAAGGCGCGGTTGGCCAGCACTCGGTTCTCCCGGACGAAGGGCGAGTCCCGCCCGACCAGGGTGGTCAGGCAGTCGACCAGCACGCGCCTGGTGCTCCAGGTGACCAGCTCCTGGGCGATGCAGACCAGCCCGGCCTCGGCGGCGAATCGCGCCATCTTCCCCGCGGACATGCCCGGCGCGCGCCACTGCCAGGTCACGTTGTCGACGAGCCCCAGCCTGGTGAGCAGGCCGGTGAGTTTGGGGATGCGCTGCAGCGCGCTGAAGGCTCGGTAGTAGCGCGGGTAGGCGCCTAGGTTGGAGTGGTGGATGAAGGCCGCGCCGGCGCCCCGGAGCTTCCGGCCCAGGGCGAGCACGTAGCCGCGCAGGACCTCCTCGTCGGCGTGGACCAGCGAGTCGAAGCTGAAGGCGAAGTCGACGCTCCCGTCGGGGACCATCTCCAGCGACCGGCCGTCGTTGACCAGGAACTCCACTCCGGGCCGGCCGGCGAAGCGCTCCCGGCAGGCCCGCACGCACTTTTCGGAGAGGTCCACGGCCAGGAGCCGGTCGCAGCGCTCCGCCAGGAAGCCGGTCCAGCGCCCGAAGCCCGGGCCTATTTCCAGGATAGCGGGCGCGGGCAGGAAGGCCTGGATCCTCGGCAGGATCGTCCCGTGCCAGTGCATGACCGGCCCGCCCCAGGCCTCCGACCACTCGGCGCCGGAGCGGCCCCAGTCATGCTGCCGGTCCCAGGCGGAGCGGTTCTCCTCGACGGTGGGCATGGGGCGACGCGGCGCGCGGCGCTACCACCCGAACGCCGAGACCACCGGCGCCTCGTGGCCGGCCAGGCGCAGGTAGAGGTGCATGCCGTAGTTGGTGTCCCGCTGGTGGACCCGGTCGGGGCTGACCCCGAAGCTGGACTGCCCGTAGATGCCGCCGTAGGCCCGCCGGTCGCGGAGCCCCGTCTCCTGCAGGGTCAGGCCGAAGCGCGCGGCGCGGAGCAGCCCGTCGACGAGCCGCTCGGTCTTGTCCGGGAGCCGCCTGGCCTTGACCAGCTCCAGGAAGTCGAGGGCGTCGAGCGCGAAGACGAAGGTGCTGCCGTAGTTGGGCAGCGACCCGTCGGCGTCCTGCATGCCCAGGAGCAGGTCCAGCCGCCGGCGGAGCAGCTTGAGATACCGCTCGTCCTCGAAGGCGAGGTATGCGGCGACCAGGGCCACGTTCGAGAAGTCGCCGTTGCCCGTGGTTATCCGGCACTCGCCGTGCCAGAGGTGCGGGTGGTAGCCGGCGTCGGTCGGGTCGCCGATGGTCAGCAGCTGCTCCATGGCCGGGCGGAAGCCCTCCTCGAGCCAGTGCCGGTCCTTGGCCGCCTGCGCCGTGTAGTAGTAGGCCAGCGACCCGCCGGTCTGCCAGTCGCCGGGGATCTTGCAGCTGCCCTCGCCGGTCTCGAAGTCGAAGTAGTCGTGCGGCCAGCCGGCGGCGTTGGAGCCGTGGCGCCGGTACCACTCGCAGAAGAGGTTAGCGCGCTCGAGGAACTCGGCCTTGCCGGTCTCCCGGTAGAGCTGGGCCAGCGCGAAGCAACCCGTGGCGCCGTCGCGCGGGTAGCTCCAGGCCTGCTGCGGCGTCTGTTCGCGGAAGCCGCCGTAGCCCTTGGGACGGCGGCTGTCCAGGAACTGGAGGCTGAGCAGGTAGCCGGTGCCGAGCTCGGCCGCGGCCCTGAAGTCGGCGCCGTCCGGGTTCGGGACCTTGGCCAGGGCGTAGAGCCCGCAGACCGCCAGGGCCTGCCCCCAGACGCCCATGCCCCGGCAGTCTCCGGTGGCCGGGAAGTACTCGTAGATGAAGCGCCCCTCGTCGGCGCTGTGCCTGACGCCGCCCCAGGTCTGCCCCGGGGCGTTCTGGTTGTTGACCAGCCAGCGGCCGCCCAGGCGCGCGGCCTCGAGGTACCGGGCCTTCTCCTTCTCGGACAGCAGGGGGGTGATCACGGACATGCGGGGCGCTCCTTGCGTTCGGATCCTTCCCGGAGACGTACGGGATGACGAATCCTAAGCCGCGCGGCGGGGAACTTCAAGCGCGCCCGGCGGCGCGCTACTTGTCGGCTTTCGGCTTGAGCGCCTGCCTGGCGTCCTTCCGGGCCTGCTCCTCCTCGGGCGAGCCGGGGACGGCGGAGCGCAACAGTCCGACCAGGGTGGTCAGCGCGGAGACCCTGGCCCGGGCGTATTCGGCGAGCACGCCGACGGACGTCCGCGCCTCGGGGGGCAACTTGGAGAGCCCCTCGGGCTGGTCGAGGCGCCGCAGGGCGGACCGGTAGCCGGGCAGGATGTCCCGGTCCATGATCGCGGCATATCCGGAGCCGGAGAGCTCGCTGCGGGCGAAGCGCGCGGTGCAGTCCGCGAAGTCCCGGTCGGCCTTCTGGATCTCCCCGATGGCGATGCGGACCTCGCCGCGGACGTCCGGCACCGCCTTGGGCAGCGCCGTCGCCGCCAGGGCCAGGAGGCCCGCCCCGGTCACCGCGGCCAGCGCGGCGCGGCCCCATTCGCGGAACGCCGGCGACGGCGCCAGGGGCCTGGCCAGGACCAGTCCGGCCAGGAATCCGGTGCCCAGGCCGCCCAGGTGCGCGGCGTTGTCGATGCCCGGGCGGATCAGGCCGTAGCCGATGTTGATGGCGCCCAGGACCAGCACGTTCTTCCACATCGACGCCCGCACGCTGGGCGGGATCTCCCGGCGGTGCCGGATCAGGTTGGCCATGAAGGCGCCGAAGACTCCGAAGAGCGCGCCGCTGGCCCCGGCGCTGATGATCTGGGGGTTCCAGGCCACGCTGGCCAGGCTGCCGCCCAGCGCGGCCAGCAGGTAGAGCGCGAGGTAGCGGGCGTTGCCCAGCAGGCGCTCCACGAACGGCCCGATGCTCCACAGCGCCCACATGTTGACCAGCAGGTGGACGACGCCGATGTGCAGGAAGGCCGAGCTGAGCAGCCGCCACCACTGGCCGGCGAGCGTCATGGGGCCGTAGTTGGCGCCCCAGGCGATGAGCTCCTCGCCGGTCGGGTCCATGGCGCCGGCGCCGCGCACGACCATCAGCAGCCAGACGGCCGCGTTGGCGGCGATCAGCGACCAGGAGAAGTAGGTGCGGGGCGTCGACTGCAGCATCGCCTGATGGAAGGCGGCCAGCTGCCGGCGCTCGGCCTCCGGGGGCGCGTCCGGCTCCCGGCCGTCGGGGGGGATGGCCTCGCTCACGGCCTGGCAGGCCTCACAGCCGTCCGGAGAGCGTGGCCCAGGCCAGGACCGCGGCGGCGGCGGCCAGCAGGATCAGGCCGACCAGCAGCCGCAGGCCGCGGCGCCCTCCGGCCGGCGGCGACCGGCCCTCGGCCGGGGCGGCCCCGTCGGCCGGCGCGCCCAGGACCACCGGCTGGGCGTCGACCAGCCGGGAGGCCGCCAGGCAGTCGCTGCAGAAGGAGTGCCCGCCGCCCTTCAGCGGGGCGCACTCGGCGCAGACCGGACGGCCGCACTCATCGCAGGCGGCGGCCGCCGGCCGGTCGGGATGGCGGGCGCAGCGCGCACCGGGCGGCAGTTCGCGGTGCTCGGGTTCGTGGAACCCGGAATTGTCCTCGATGATCACGGCGCGATCGGGGCGGCCGGGGCGAGCGGCCCCACCGGGGCGGCCGGAGCGGCGCGGCGGCGCGGCGGAGGCGGGCTGCGCTTGAGCGACCAGAAGTGGGCCGCCAGGGCGGCGGTCTCGAGTTCGTCGGCGCCCTCCACGGAGAGCACCGCCAGGCCGCGGCGTTCCAGGCGGGACTCCCGTGCGGCCCCCGGGCCGCGCCAGTCGAGGAGCTCGCCGGCCTTGACGGTCCGGCGCTCGAGACCGCACTTGCGGTCCAGGGCCTTGGAGTAGGATTCGAAGAACTCCGCGGCGTCGGCCTCGGTGTCCCAGACGGTCAGCCAGGCCAGGGCCATCTCGCCCCTGCGCGGCCCGGCGGTGCGCTCGAAGGCCGCGTACAGCTCGCCGCCCCACCCCGCCGCGCTCCTGCGCGCCTCGGCCTGGGGCACGAAGCCGGCCAGCAGCACGGTGATCTCCATCTCGCCGAGCGCGTCGAGGTCCACGATCTGCGCCCCCGGCAGTAGCGCGGCCCGGACGTCGGGCGGCTCGATGTGCACCGGATCCTCCGGCACCGGGAGGAAGTACTTCTCCGGGTGGATGATCTGCTCGGTGGAAAGCGGCGGCACCGCGTAGCAGCCGTTGACCTCCGCCCAGCCGCCGCGCTTGTAGGCGGCCTCCGCGAAGGACGACCCGCCGGTGTAGCTGAAGATCAGGCTGGCGCCGATGACCGGCGGGTACTTCCGGAGCAGCGGGCTCTGGATCATGCTGGCCATGCTCATGCGGATCATGCCGAGAACCCGGCCGACCGCCGCCGGATCGGCCCCCTGTCGGCCTGTGGAGCTCTCCACCAGCTGCACGCTCATGGCCAGCACCGCGTCGCCCTCGACCAGGGCGCGGGAGGCCTGCGAGCGGTCGTTGCCTCCGGCCATGGGCAGGCCGGCCATCAGGCCGCTGTGGGCCTGCAGGGCGTGGGTGTACTCGTGGACGACCTCCGCCTCCTCCTCGGAGTCCATGCCCCGCCCCAGCCCGGTGCGTCCCGGGCCGGCCGCGCGGACCAGGGTGAAGTCGTCGTCGGTGCGGTTGTAGAAGGCCCGGACCGCCCCGCTGAGCGAGTCGAGCTGGGCGCTGAGCAGGTCGAAGTCCGGCTTCCAGAAACCGAAGGCCGCGTACAGCTTGGTGGCCAGTTCCACCTCCCGGGGGGTGGCCTCGGCCTGGATGCCCCGGAGCATGAAGGCGTAGACCTCGCGCGGGCTCTTGACCAGCCACGGTGGGCGGTTCACGAGCTTCAGCCCGCGGATCCGCTCGGCGGTCGAGCCCAGCTCGGCCATCCGCCCGGCGCGCGCCGGATCCACGGACTCCAGCGGACGCGGATCGGGAGTCAGCTCGAAGTCGACGCGGTCGTTGGCCAGGGCGGCCCGTCCGGGGAGGGCCGTCGACAGCGCCAGGACCGCCAGCAGGGGCAGCCGGGGCAGCAGAGGCAGACGCAGGGCCGGGGACCCCGGGCGCGGCCCGCGGCTACTTGCCCTCACCGGCGAGCTTCCTGTGGTTCTCGGCCTCGGCGGTCAGGCCGCGCATCGCGCAGTAGAAGGCCAGCGCACGGTGGTCCTCCGGCGTCGGCGCGGTCATGTACATCATGTAGATCCCGTAGGAGTCCTTGGCCGAGAGCTTGGCCCAGAGCAGCGGGCTGTCCGCGCCGGGGAACGAGGGGCTCGTCAGGGTGACCTTGTCCTCGTCGGCCGAATGGACGAACCACTTGCCGGGCAGCAGCGTGGCCTCGGGCTTGAAGGTGATCTCCTTGCTGCCCTGCTTGCCGATGGCGGCCACCACCTTGCGGAAGAGCGCCGGCTGCAGGCCGATGCCCTCGAGCAGCTCCCGGATCTGGGCCTCCTGCGGGGTGCCCCGGTAGCGCTCGAGCAGGCTGCGGGCCTCGCGCGAGGCGTCCGTCAGCTTGCCGCTCCTGGCCAGGTCCTCGACCGGCTTGTAGGCCTTGTCGAAGGCCTCCTTGGCCTTGGCCTTGATGGCGTCGATCTTCTTGGGGACCTCCGGCAGCCACTTGGCGTTCTTGACCGAGGCCTCCAGGTCCTTGAGGATCTTGGCGGCCTCGTCGAAGCGCCCCGCGTCGGCGGCGGCGCCGGCGGACTTCTCGGCGTCGGCCAGCAGCTTGTCGGCGGCGGCCTCGATCTCCTTGGCCCGCTCGGCGGCGCGCTTGCCCTCGTCGGCCTCCGGGAACTCCGCGGCCAAGATGGTCAGGATGCGCGCGGCTTCCACGAAGTCCTTGGCGCCCAGCGCCGCCTTGACCTTCTCCTCGGCCTCGGCGGCCTTCTTCTGGCGGGCGCCGGTCTCGGCGGCGGACTGCCTGCCGCGCAGGGCGGCGACCTCGGCCGCGGCGCGCTTGGCCACCTCCATGCCGGCGAACTTCTCGTGCTTGGCGATGGAGTCCCAGGCCAGGATGCGGGCCTCGAGGTCGTTGGGCTTGTCCTTGTCGACCTTCTCGGCGGCCTCGACCGCCTTGGCCACCTCGGCTTCGAGCAGGCGGGCCTGCCGGGCCTTGATGTCGTCGATCATCTTCTGGGCGGCGGCGGCCTCCTCGGTGCCGGAGAAGCGGCCGGTCAGCGCCACGGCTTCGCGGAGGATCTCCTCCTCCCGCGAGGCGGGTATGGCCCGCAGGCGGTCCAGGGCCTGGGCGGCCTCGGACTTCTGCTCGGTCGTGCCCGTGCCGCCCGTCGAGCCGCCGGCGTCCGGGGCGGACCCGCCGTCCCGGACCTTCTTGTAGAGCACGATGGCCACGAAGGCCAGGATGGCCACCAGGGCGGCGGCCACCAGCAGGGTGGCGACGCGCAGGCCGGCCCCGGAGCGCGCCGGCGCGCGGACCTGGCCGGCGGCGGCCGCCGCCCGGCCCCGGGCCTCGGCCGCGGCCTTGGCGTCCACCGCGCGCATGATGGTGGAGTCCTCGGGGGCCAGGCGCTCGATCTGGGCGGTGCCGGAGTCGCGCTGGACGCGCTCCAGGTCCTCGAGCAGCCGGGTCATGTTCTCGTAGCGCTTCTCGGGGAGCTTGGCCATCATGCGCTCGACCACGAAGCAGACCGCGTCGGGCACCTCGGCGTTGAGGTGCTGGACGGGCTCCAGCCGCTCCTGGACGTGGGCCTTGAGCAGCTCGGCCACGGTCGTGCCCTTGAAAGGCGTGGTGCCGGTGAGCATGTGGTAGAAGGTGGCGCCCAGCGAGTAGACGTCGGCCCGGCGGTCCAGGGCCTTGCCCATGGCCTGCTCCGGGGCCATGTAGTGGGGCGTGCCCAGCACGCGGCGCTTGCCGGGCTGCTGGGCGGGGTCCTCCTCCTCGAAGCTCTTGGCGATGCCCAGGTCGGCGATCTTGACGATGCCCTCGCTGGTCAGCATGATGTTGTCGGGCTTGACGTCGCGGTGGATGATGCCGTTCTCGTGGGCGAACTCCAGCGCCTTGGCGGCCTGGACGATGATCTCCATGCACTTGCCGACGGGCAGGCGCCCGGACTGCTTGAGCAGCTTCTTGACCGAGGGCCCGTCCACGAACTCCATGCTGAAGAAGTTGCGCCCCCCGGCGCGGCTGACGTCGTGGACGTGGATGACGTTGGGGTGGTTGAGCTTGCCGGCGGCGCGGGCCTCGCGGATGAAGCGGTCGATGAACTCGCCGTTGGAGCTGTACTTCTCGGAGAGCACCTTGAGGGCCACCACCCGGTCCATGGAGACCTGCCGGGCCTTGTAGACTATGCCCATCCCGCCCTCGCCGACCCGCTCGATGATCTGGTAGCCGGGGATCTCGAAGTCGATGGGCTTGCCGGCGGACTCCTCGGCGAACTCCATGATGGTGTCGCCGATGCTGATCTTGTCGCCGAAGGACAGCTCGCTGTCGCCGGCCAGGCGCTCGCCGTTCAGGAAGGTGCCGTTGCGGCTGGCCAGGTCGCGCACGTAGAAGCGGTTGCCCTGGCGGAAGATCTGCGCGTGGTTGCGGCTGGCCTTGACGTCCCCGACCGGGATCTCGCAGGCCTTGCGGCGGCCGAGGGTGAATTTCTCGCCGTCCAGAAGGATCTCGGTTCCGGCGTTCTGTCCTTGGCGCATGATTATTTTAGGCATGGCATCTTCCCCTGCGTTCTGGTAGGAGCCCGGGGGATATTACACCTCCGGAGAGGAGGGGTCAAGGCTTTTTGCCTCTGTGGTCGGCCATGGGGTCTGCGTCCGTTCCTTGGAAGCCGGCCCAGGGCCTTGGTGACACGCCAGTCGTGGGCGTGGTGTTCACCGGGAGGCAGCGGACAACGGCGAACCGGAGATTGTTGAGGTTGGCCTCCGCCCCTTCTCCGCCCTTCTGAAATGAGCAATCACCAATCAACAATCTCCGGTTCCGACGTTGGTCCGCTCGGCCGGGCTGACGTCAAAGCAGCTGACACGGCCCCTCGGCCATCGGGAAGCGCCGGAAGGGCGGCCCGGGCCGGAAAAGAGTGGACCACTTATTCTCCAATTTGAGACGAACCTTCCGGCTATCATCCGTTCCAGCCTGTACAGGGCTCATCCGCGTCCCTGCTGGAGGAGATCGCCATGGCCACGTCCACCGACCTGCGTTCCGCCATCGAGGAAGTCCAGAGCCGGCTGCCGGCCGGCCAGGAGCCGGCGGAGGGCGCCCTGCCCCTGCCCGGGGAGGACACGGCGCTCGGCGGCATGGCGCGCCGCACCGGGGCCCTGCCCTGGTGGGTGATCTCCGCAGCGGCCCACGCGGTGATCTTCCTGCTGATCGCGCTCCTGGCCACGGCCGTCGCGCCCATGCGGAGCGACGAGGTGATCATCAGCACCGACGTGATCAAGCAGAAGCCGCCGGAGTACGACCCGCAGAAGAAGCGCGACATCTTCAAGAACACCAAGGACATCCAGGCCGAGACCACCGTGGAGAACCCGGTGGTGGTCCACGAGAAGGCCGAGGAGTCCGAGGTCTTCGAGACCGACAACAACATGGACAAGCGGACCGCCCGCGGCAGCGAGGACGCCATCTCGGACATCCCGCTGGGCGGCACCGGGACGGTCGGCTCGATCGGGGTGGGCGGCGGCGGCATGGCCGGCGTCTTCGGCTATCGCGACGGCGGAGGCCGGAGGAAGGCGGTCGGGCGCTTCGGCGGCTCCGAGGCCACTGAGAGCGCGGTGGAGGCGGCTCTGCGGTGGCTGGCCCGCCACCAGGACAAGGACGGCTCCTGGAAGGCCACCAGCTGGGAGGCTGGCTGGCCGGTCGACCGCGGCGTTACCGGCCTGTCGGTCCTGGCCTTCCTGGGCGCCGGCTACACCCACAAGAACGGGCAGTTCGCCGACAACGTCAAGCGCGGCGTGGATTTCATCGTCAAGCAGCAGGGCAAGGACGGCTGCCTGGCCCCGACCGTCGAGCGCATCGGCTACGAGCACGCCATCTGCGCCCTGGCCCTGGCCGAGGCCTACGGCATGACCAGGGACGAGGCCCTCAAGGAGCCGGCCCAGAAGGCCGTGGACTACTCGATCAACGTCCACCAGGTGCCCTACTCCGGCTGGCGCTACAAGGCCAGGCACGAGTCGGACACCTCGGTGACCGGCTGGTTCGTGATGCAGCTGAAGTCCGCCAAGATCGCCGGGCTCAAGGTCGACGGCGCCGGCTTCCAGGGCGCCGGCAAGTTCCTGGACGAGGTGAGCAGCTCCGACGGCTGGTTCGGCTACACCGGTCGCCAGAAGGGCCTGCAGGGCATGACCGCGGTGGGCATGGTCTGCCGCCAGTTCATGGGCGCGCCGGCCGACGATCCAGCCCTGAAGAAGTGCGCCGGGAATCTGCAGAAGACCCTGCCGTCCTGGCCGGGCGGCGGCCGCACCAGCTACTACTACTGGTACTACGGGACGCTGGCCATGTTCCAGATGGGCGGCGAGAGCTGGAAGGCCTGGAACGAGCCGCTGAAGAAGACCCTGGTGTCCAACCAGTGCAAGGGCGGGCCGATGGACGGCTCCAAGGACGACAAGGACGGCTCCTGGGACCCCAAGTTCGACCAGGACGACCAGCGCGCCGGCCGGGTCTACTCCACGGCCGTGGGCGCCCTGTGCCTGGAGGTCTACTACCGCTACCTGCCGATGTACGCGAAGTAAGGGAGCGGCTCCGCCGGGCAGTCGGCCGCGAGAGGCGCCGCCACAGGGGGCCTGCAGGGCAGTGGACGGCGGTTCGCAGCCAGCTATAATGCTGCCACCCGGTCGGGGCGTAGCTCAGCTTGGCTAGAGCGTGTGGTTTGGGACCACAAGGTCGCTGGTTCGAATCCAGTCGCCCCGACCAATCTTTAAAACAGGCCGTTCGGCTAAGAAGTCGAACGGCTTTCTCTTTGTAAGGCAAAGGCTTGTGTCGCTCAGGGTGCGGTTCAAACTCACTGCTTCCAACACCTGCCGTCTGGTAGCCGAGTTTGAACCGCGCCAGATTTCCGCCAGGTTCTGGCTGAAGTCGAAGACCGACAGGGCCAGTTTGCCGGCCTCCTCAGTCATCGCCCCGGCCCCGTCCAGTTGACGCTCCACCTCGGCCTGCTGGGCCTTCAGCTCGGCCGACTTGGCATTGAAGACCGCCTCGTCTACCGTGCCGGCCAGGAAGGCGTTGAGCAGCCGGTCCT
>JAKLDR010000049.1 GCA_022703445.1 Planctomycetota bacterium
TTTCACCCGACCCAGCAAATCCCATAGAGTGATCTCTTGACCCGAATCGCTCACCACTCTCCTCCAGGCCCCCCTGATGTCGTCTTCTACTTATCGTCTCTCATACGCAGAGAATTAAATGACCCTGGTATCATTCGGAAGACAGGTGCGAAGGACATCGG
Organism: Planctomycetota bacterium; assembly: GCA_022703445.1. Classification (GTDB taxonomy): domain Bacteria; phylum Planctomycetota; class SZUA-567; order JAKLDR01; family JAKLDR01; genus JAKLDR01. Next base: position 162 of record JAKLDR010000049.1, read on the forward strand.
GCCGGGTCATTTCCCAATCTCCTCGCCCCTGATCTTCTCCAGCGTCTCGGCGGCGACGCGCAAGAGGGGGGCGGCGCGCAGGAGAGTCGCGGAGTCCCCGGCCGCGAACCCGCAGCGCGGAACGCCTATCGCACCCGGAGATACCCGGCCGTCCACGCCGCCATAGGCGGGACCCGCACGGCCACCTCTCCCCTACCCCGTTCGACGGCCAGCCGGACCGGCGCCCGTCCGGGCGTCACCCACTCGACCCTGCCGGAGCGCGGCCGGCGCAGCCGGACCCGGAAGGCCGGCGTCCGGTCGATGCTGGCGTTGAGCAGGAAGAGGGTCGCGAGGCGCCCGTCGGCGCCGAGGCGGGGCACGGCCATGACCTGGACCGGCTCCTCTATGATCGCCGGCAGGCGTCCGCCGCTGGCCCAGTCCGCCGCGGCCAGGTACTGGTTGCGCTTGGCGCCGCTCGGCGCGCTCTCCCAGCCGAAGTAGCCGAAGACCGCGACCCGGCCGCCGGCGCGGTTCCGGGCGAGAACGGTCGCGAGCCCCCGGACGGCGCCCAGCCGGTCCTCGTAGTGGCCGAGCGCCCGGACGCCGGACGCCGTTGCCGCGGCCTCGAGCATGAACGCGCCCGCGGGGCCGCCCATCGAATCCCAGTGCCGCCCGGCGTAGGCGCCGTTCAGACGGTCGCCGGTCATCCTCTCGCGGAACGGGAGCGGGGCGGCGGTCGGCTCGACGCGGACGCCGAGCCACCGGCCCAGCCCCCGCTCCTGGACCCGCATGGCCGCCAGGCCGTCCATCATGACGCCGCCGGAGAGGACTTGGCGGAGCTCCCGGTCCGAGAGGCCGGGCACGGCGTCGGCGGGCAGCAGCACCGCGCTCGCCCCCCGCGCCGAGGTGCCCAGTGGCAGACCCAGGCAGGCCAGGTTGTAGGCGCGGTCCAGGTTCACCGTCGACCAGGCGAAGGGCTTCTCCCCGGGCTGGGTGGCGCGCGCGACGTGCTCCATCCCCAGGCGCACCTCAAGCCCGCCGGGCGTCGTGCCGGCGCTCGCCTGGAGGAAGCCCTCCCAGAACGGCCGGTGCTCGGCGATCCGCGCGAGCAGCGTCTCGTACCAACTCATCGGCTCGTGCCCGGAGCAGAGGATCGCGTACGAGAGGCTGTTGCAGCCCATGGCCAGGTCGAGCGTCGACTCCACGGCCAGGCCGTGCGCGGTCTTGCCGAGGGCGTTGTGGTTGAAGCCCTCGATCTCCGGGCAGACCTGGTCCACGCACTTCGGCAGCCGGGAAACCTGCCGAGAGATCATGAAGGCCTTGCCGACCATCCCCCGCGGGCTGTGGTCGGTGTAGTAGCCGTGCCCGAGCCGGGCGCGGGCCGGGTGGCGGCTCCTGCGGGCCAGGGCCTCCAGGACCGGGCTCCAGTCCGGTCCGGAGTACATGAACTGCTCGTGCCCGATCTGCTGGAAGCCCAGGCGGCACTCGGGCGCGACGGCGTGCACCGCCCCGGCGATCGCGCCGGCGATCCCGGCGAGGCTCGCGGCACCGAACCTGGTCCAGGCCAGGCGGAGCGCGCCGGCCGCCGGTCGGTGCAGCTCCGCGACCAGCGAGCGGCGGGTGTGCTTCCTCCCCTGCTCCGCCGAGAAGGCGCGCAGGCACGCCGGGCAGAAGCACCCGTGCCCGAGCGCCCCGTGGGAGCTCATCCGCAGATCGTCGTCGATCCAGATGGACGAGGGCCCCCAGGCCGCGTAGAGCCGGGCGAGCTGTGCGTTGTAGGCCAGCATCTCCGGGGAGCGCGGGCAGGGTGCCGGCGGAGCCGTCCGGCCGTCGGCGTCGACCATCATCGGCCACTCGGCGCCGGAGTCATCGGCGAGGAGATTCAGCCCGTGGCCGAGGGTGTTGGCGATCTGCAGCCCCGGCTCGATCCCCAGGGCCCGGATTTCCTCCGCCGCAGCCGCCATCAGCCTCGCGGAGCGCGCGTGCTCCTCGAGCGGCGGGAACCCAATCTCGGTGGCGAACCAGACCTCGTCGCAGGCCCGGCGGTGCCGCCTCAGGGCGGAGAGCAGCTCCCGGAGCTCCGCCTCGCTCCGGTGGTGCTGCGGCCAGAGCCGGATGATGATGAACGGGAAGCGCGCGCCTGTGGCCATGGGCTCCCTCCGGTCAGGGCCAGCACCGGATTCGGGCCGCCCCGGAGGAAAGTACGAGACGGCCATGCCGCTGTCAATTGCGCATCTGCGGATTTGTGCGAACTTTTCCTGCCCAGCGTTGTATATGTGTCACGTAGAGGCTCGTAGAGTCACCGCTAAGGCACGCTGGCTGGAGATGGCTGATGAGATCGGTAAGTAACGCAGAAAGGGATGCTTGCGCAGTAGTATTGGATAAGATCCGCTCCGCCGTCACCTCCGGGCGCTTTCCAGCCGGCAGGTTCCTGCCGCCCGTGCGCGAGCTGAGCAGCGAGTACGGCGTATCGCCAGAAACCATCCGCCGCGGGCTGAAGATTCTGGAGCGCGAGAAGCTGGTGGCCGCCAAGGCCCGCCAGGGCTTCCGCGTGTCGTCGGGCGCCGGAGCCGGAGCCGACGCGGCGCGGCACTGTCCGGTGGCCTACGTCACCAGCCACGACGCCTACCTGACCGGTGCCCAGCCCGCCAACCTGGCGATCCTTGACGCCTTCCAGCGCACCACGGCGCAGGCCGGTTCGAGCGTCCTCGGTGTCCACTCGGCCGGCGCGGGCGGAGCGGTGATTCTGGAGCAGCTCCGGGCCGGCCGGGCCTGGGGCGCGGCCCTGGACACCATGGACCGCGCTCTGCTCGAGGCGCTGCGCGGCTCCGGCCTGCCGCTGGTCCTGATCAACAGCTGCTGGGAGGACGCCGAGGTCGACGTCGTGATCCAGGACAACTACCGCGGCGGCTTCCTGGCCGCGCGCCACCTGCTCGACTCCGGCTGCCGGCGGATCGCCTGGTTCGGCGCGCTCGGCAGGTTCTACCACAGCCGCGAGCGCTTCGCCGGCGCGGTCGCGGCGCTGGCCGCCGCCGGGATGCGCTTCGACGAGGCGCTCTGCGCGGACGTCGAGGGCCCCGAGGCGTCGGCGAAGGCTGCTGAGCTCCTCGACCGGTCGGACCGGCCCGACGGCGTCCTGGCCTTCAGCGCCGGCGCCATGCAGACCCTGGCCCGGGCCGCCCAGGACCGCGGCCTCGGCCTGGGCGCCGGGCTTCGGGCCGTCGGCTGGACGGTGGAGGAGGGCTGGGCCGGCTCCTACCGGCCGCTCTTCGGCGCAGGCCCCGTGCCGCCGGCCGTGGTTTGGAAGGCCTCGAGCATGGTCGAAAGGGCCATGACGCTGCTCGCCGAGCGCCGGGCCGGGCGCGGCGGCGAGCCGGTGCGGGTCTGCGTGCCGGCGCGTCTGAGTCTCACTGAGAGATAGGAGGTCGAAGATGACCAGGCTGCTTTGCGCTCTTCTCGTGTTGACCGGCGCATCCGTTGGCCTCGCGGGCGAGGCGCAGTTCAGCGCCAAACCGACGGTGGCCAAAGCCGGCGACAAGACGGCCATTCAGTTCACCGTCGCCGCGGCGACCGACGTCGAGGTGGCCATCCTCGACGCCCAGGGCAAGGTGGTCCGCCACCTGGCGGCCGGCGTCCTGGGCGCCAAGGAGGCTCCGCCCGCGCCGCTCAAGGCGGGGCTCGCCCAGAGCCTGGAGTGGGACGGCAAGGACGACTACGGCCAGCCGGTCGCCGGTGCCAGCGTCCGCGTCCGCATCGGCATGGGCGTCAAGCCCGACAAGATCGCCGGCGGCGACCCCTACGCCTTCTACTCGAAGGAGATGGGCCAGGGCGACCACTCCGCCTGGGCCATCACCGGCCTGGAGGCCAAGAGCGACGGCAACGTGTACGTCATGGGCCTGATCAGCAACTACGGGCCGGTGGCCATCCGCCGCTACGATGCCCTGGGCAACTACCAGCGCACGGTCTATCCGCCCCCCGCGGGCAAAGCGGTCGAGGACGTCAAGGGCTGGGGCGTAGCCGTCCGGGAGGACGGCAGCTACGCGCCCAAGTACGGCCAGTTGGAGGCGATCTCGCCGAGCACCACCCTGATCTTCTGGGGCCGGGCCCATCTCGCCGGCATCCTCCCCACGCCGGAGAACGACAAGCTGACGCTGTGCAACGACTCCCAGCAGACGATGACCATCGGCACGGACGGAACTCTGCGCGACTACCGGCCCGTGGCCGCGCTCCCCGAACCGCCAGCCCCCAAGGGCGGGCTCACCGGCCCGTTCTTCTCGGCCAACTCCCAGGACGGCAAGACCATGTACGCAAGCGGGCTCTTCGCCTGCGACGACCACTGGAAGGGCAGCGCGGTGCAGACCACCGGATTCTGGCGCGACGGCCAGGTCTGGAGGGTTGACGTGGCCACGCGCAAGGCCGAGCCCTTCTTCGCGCTGCCGGAGAAGGACGTGATCGGCGAGATCAAGGCGCGCGGCGCCTCGCCGATCGCCGACGACCGCTACAGCCCGCACGCTGCCCTGGCCGGCGTGGCCGTCGACGCCGCCGGCAACGTCTTCGTCTGCGACCGCCAGAATAGGCGCATCGTGGTCCTGGACAAGGGCGGCAAGCTCGTTCGCGAGATCCCCAACGTGATGCACCCCGATGCCATCGCGGTCAATCCCAAGTCCAGGGCGCTGTACGTGACCACCCGGTGGGGCAACTACGCCTCCAGGGGCGCGGAGGCCACCCTCCTCAAGTTCAACGACTGGACCAAGGACGACAAGCCGGTCCAGGTGATCAAGCAGTGCCCGATCAACTGGTACGGCCACGAGAAGACCTTCCTGGCGGTCTACGAGAAGGACGGGGAGGTACTGGTCTGGTTCGCCTACACCACGGTCCCGGTCCGCATCTACCGGGACAAGGGCGCGGAGCTCGAACTGGTCAAGGACTTCTACGAGGCCGGCCCGCAGCGCGCCCTGGACCTGCAGCACTTCGTGGTCGACCCGCAGACCGAGAACGTCTACACCCCCGACGGCTTCAATAACTGCTTCAGGATCGCCGATTGGCGGAATCCGGCCTTCACGCGGTGCATGGTCGACGCCAAGACGCCGCTGTTGGCCATCAGCATGGCCGTCGACGCGCGGGGCCGTTTCCTCTACTGTCACCAGGACCGCCGGCCGGTGACCCGCTTCAAGCTCGACGGGGAGTTCCTGGCGCCCGCCCCGGTCGGCGGCGCCAATGCCTTCACTCCGCAGATCTCGAACGACTGGCGGATCCGCCTGGGCCTGGGCGACCGGGGCATCGCCGCCGCGCCGGACGGCAGCGTGGTGACCATGAACGCCCTGGGCTCGAGCGCCGACTACGGCGGCTACCTGCGATTCTACCGGGCCGACCCGGCCAAGGCGCCCTGGGGCGAGGGGCTGCTCTTCAAGAGCTTCGGCGAGAAGGTCCGCGCCGCCGGCGCGCGCTTCGATCCGCGCGGCAACCTCTACGCCGGCAAGTTCGAGGGCAGGCTCAAGAACGCGCCCAAGGGCTTCGAGAATGACGGCAGCTTCGCCGGCAGCACCGGCCGGATCTACAAATTCGCGGCCACCGGGCCGCTGGGCGACCTCTTCCCCAAGGAGCCGGCCGCGCCGGCCAAGGTCTACGACGTGCACTACGGGGCCATTGGCCCGAACTTCACCCGGACCCCCTGGTTCGGCGTCGACGGCTGGGGCCGGATCTGGTACCCCAGCTCGCTGCAGTCCCGGGTCGCGGCGATCGACAACGAGGGCAACGAGATCCTGGCCTTCGGCACCTACGGCAACCGCGACTCGATGGGCGGGCTCGCCGGCGACCTGGTGCCCACCAAGGACGTGCCCATGGCCTACCCCAACTGCGTCGACGCCACCGACGACTACGTCTACGTCTCGGACATCGTCAACACCCGCCTGATGCGCCTGGCCAAGACCTTTGCGGCGGCGGAGACGGTGGGGATCAAGTAAGAGGGTCCGAAGGGGAGTGTGTGGGTTTGTGAGTGTGTGTCCTGACGACGCGCGTACCCACACACCCACATACGCACACACCCACACACCGCCTCGTCGGCGGGAAGGAGACCGAAGCATGTCCAAGCTGACCATACTGGCGGCCGCCGCGTTCCTCCTGGGCGCACTGGCGGTCGGCGGCGAAGCCGCTGCCCCGGGCGCCGTGCAGGTCTGGAACGCTGCGCCGTGGCAGACCGTGGCGGTCGGCGACTTCACCGGCGCCAACCCGGAAATGAAGGCGCTCAAACCCGTCGAGCTGCTCGGGACCCGCAACGGAGTCTGCTCGGGCTTCGTGGTGGTCACCCGCGACGGGGCGGCCATCAAGGGGCTCAAGGCCTCGGTCGGGGACCTGACCATGCCGGGCGGAGGCGGTTCGACAAGCTCACCGCCCAACGCCCTGAGCCCGTCGAAGGGCCAGGGGCGGATCCCGGCCGCGCGGGTCGCGGTGCGGTTCGCGGACATCGCCAGGCCGGAGACGAGCTTCATGCCGCCGCACCGCTTCGACCGCCTGCTGGAGGCCGCGCCGGCCGAGGTGCCGGTCGCGACGGCAGTGGCGGGCAAGGCGGAGTACGGGGTTTCATTCACGCCCAGGAGCACGGCCCCGGTGGCCACCGTCCCGGTGTGGGTCACGGTGCGCGTGCCGGCCGACGCCCCGGCCGGGGACTACGAGGGCAGGCTCACGGTCGAGGCCGAGGGACTCGCGGCCACGGTCGTGCCGGTGAAGCTCAAGGTCCACGACTGGGCGATGCCCGACCCCAAGGACTTCAGGGTCCGGACCATCGGCTGGATGAACCCGGAGGCCCTGGCCAGACACTACAACGACGTGGGCCTCAAGGTGCCGCTCTGGTCGGAGAAGCATTTCGAGCTCATGGGCCGGTCCATGGCGCTGATGCTGGAGCTGGGCAGCCGGCACGTCGTCATCAACGTGACCAAGGATTACCCGGCGCGGGACAACACCGACACCATGGTCAAGTGGGTCAAGCAGCCGGACGGGAGCTATAAGTACGACTTCACCCTTTTCGACAAGTACTGCGACCTGGCCGCCAGCGTGATCGGCAAACCCTTCCCGGTGCGCATCAGCATCTGGCGCGGCCCGCGCACCCGCGACAAGGAAAATGAAACCTATGATTTTCTCAACGCAACGGTGCTGACGGTGGACCCCGCCACCGGACAGGTTTCCGATCTGGCCGCGCCGACCAAGTTTGGCTCGGAGGAGATGAAGGCCTTCTAGAAACCGTTCCTGGACGAGCTCCGGCCGCGGCTGGAGAAGCGCGGCTGGTTCGACGTCACGGCCCTGGGCTGGATGAGCTACTGCTGGAGTCCGAACAAGGAAATGGCCAGCATGGTCAAGTCCATCTGGCCGGACGGGAAGTGGGCGGACATGACTCACGGCCGGATACTCAAGTACGACACCCTGGAGAAGGGCGTCTCCGTGCCGGTGATGGTCGGGTCCACGGTGTGGAACGAGGGCACCCTGGACGTCTACGCCAAATGGAAGGCCGGGCCGTATCCGCGCCAGTACGCCGGCCGGCTCAAGCCGGAGACCGCCTACTGCACCCACGCACGCGTCCAGTACCGCGAGCAGGGTTGGCCGGCGCTCTGGAAGCTGCGCACCAAACACGAGGAGGCGCTCCTCAAGGGCAACGACGGCCTGGAGGCGGTGGGCGCGGACCACTTCCCCATCAAGGACGCCAGAGGACGCTACACGCGGGACAAGTGGGTGGACTTTGCCCAGGGTCCCGGCGCGGCCACCTCGGCCATCCTCGGCGCCGGCGACGCCGGGCCGATCGGCTCGGAGCGTTTCGAGGCCATGCGCGAGGGCATCCAGCTCTGCGAGGCCATGGTCTTCATCCAGAAGGCCATTGAGGGCAAGAAGCTCTCCGGCGACCTGGAAGCCAAGGCCAACCAAGTGCTTGATGATCGGGCGAAGGCGGTTGCCGCGAGCAGCAGGCTCGTCAGCCCCAAGTTCGGGGGCTGGCTCTTTGAGGATTTTGCTGAGTATGCCAAGGGCGCCTGGGAGCGCGACGACCTGCTCTACGCCACCGCCGCCGAGGTGGCCAGGGCCGTTGCGGGGAAATAGACGCCTCGAGGACGAAGGAGATGCCGATGCGCCATTACCTGCTGGTCGGTCTTGTGGCTTGCCTTGCCGTGCCGGCCCTGTCCGCCGAATCGCCGGCTGCCTTCAGCGCCAAGCCTGCCGTGGGCGGTGCCGGTGGCAAGGTTACCGTCAGCTTCGCGCTTTCCGGCCAGGCCGACGTCGAGGTGGCCATCCTCGACGCCAAGGGAGCCGTGGTGCGTCACCTGGCCGCCGGGGTGCTCGGCGCCGCGAACCCGCCGCCGGCGCCGCTCAAGCCCGGTCTGGCCCAGAGCCTGGAGTGGGACGGCAAGGACGACTACGGCCAACCGGTCGCGGGCGCCAGCGTGCGCGTCCGCGCCGGGATGGGTGCCAAGCTCGACCGGATCGTCGGTGGCGACCCCTACGCCTTTTACTCGAAGGAGATGGCCCAGGGCGACCACGCCGCCTGGCGGCTGACCGGCATCGAGGCCAAGCCGGACGGCACCGTCTACGTGCTCGGCAACGCCAACAACTGGGGACCGGCGGTCTTGCGCGCCTACACCGCCGCCGGCGAGTACCTGCGCACCGTCTATCCGCCGCCGGCCGGCAGAAAGCCGGACGAGGTCCGCGGCTGGGGGATCATCGAGAAGCCCGACGGCACCTACACCTTCCAGTACAACGACCTGAGAGAGCCGGCGCTCTCCAGGACGCTGATCTGCGGCCCGGGCGGCAAGATCGCCCGGCTGCTGCCCTCGGACGCCGGGGACGAACTGCTGCTCGAGTCCGACTTCAGGCTGATGAAGATCCGTACCGACGGGACGATCGCCGCCAACCCGGCGCTCGCCGGCCAGGTGGTCAACGAGCCGCCCATCGGAGACAAGGATGCCCGTGTGACCGGGCCGATGCAGGTGGCCATGTCGCCGGACCGGAAGAGCTTCTATCTGGCCGGCGTCTACGCCGCCTCCGGCGACGGCCGCAGCCGGACCGGTGCCAAGCAGACCGGCCCCTGGCGCGACGGCCAGGTCTACAAGGTCGACGCCGCGACGCGCAAGGCCGAGATCTTCTTCTCCCTGCCGGAGAAGGATGTCATCGCCGACCTGAATGCCCGGGGCAAGTCGCCGATCGCCGATTTCCTATACGGCACCTACGCCGCGCTGCAGGGCGTGGCCGTCGACGACGAGGGCCGCGTCTTCGTCTGCGACCGGCAGAACAAGCGGGTCCTGGTCCTAGACGCCGGGGGCAAGATTCTGCGCGAGATCCCGGTGGTGCATCCGGACGCGGTGGCGGTTCACCCAAAGACCAAGGCTCTCTATGTGACCACCCGCACCGGCCACTTCGGCGGCAGGGGCGAACTCAAACTTCTGAAATTCGCCGATTGGAGCAAGGACACCGCCCCGTCGGCGACGCTGCCCCTGTGCCCGGTGCAGGCCTACGATCAGGCCACCTGCTTGCGCATGGCCGGGAAGGGAGCCGACACATACCTGTGGGTCGCCTACACCGCGCTGCCGGTGCGCGTCTACCGCGACAAGGGCGCGGAACTCGAGCTGGTCAAGGACTTCTATGAGGCCGGCCCGCAGCGCGCCCTGGACCTCCAGCACTTCGTGGTCGATCCCAAGACCGACAGCATCTACATCCCGGACGGCTTCAGCACCTGCTGCTTCCGGCTCGCCGACTGGAAGGACCCGAAGTTCACCCGTCTGATGCAGGACGAGAAGACCCCTCTGCGCGCCCTGAGCCTTGCGGTCGACACGCGCAACCGATTCCTCTACGGCCACGCCGATCGGAGCCCGGTGGCCCGCTACCGGCTGGACGGGGAGTTCCTGACCCCCGCCCCGATCGGCGGTGTCAATGCCTTCACTCCACAGCTCACCAACGCCTGGGCGATCGGCCAGGGCATGAGCGACCGGGGCCTGGCCGCCGCGCCGGACGGCAGCGTCGTGACCATGGACGCGCTGGGCACCGGACCGACCTACGGCGGGTATCTCCGCTTCTTCCGGGCGGATCCGGCCAGGGCGCCCTGGGGCGAGGGACTGCTCTTCAAGAGCTTCGGCGAGAGCGTCCACTCTGGCGGCGCACGCTTCGACCTGCGCGGCAACCTCTACGCCGGAAAACTTGACGGCCGGGTCAAGGACCCGCCCAAGGGCTTCGAGAAGGACGAAAACTTCGCGCAGTCCACTGGCCGCATCTTCAAGTTCGCCGCAGCCGGGCCGCTCGGCGACCTCTTCCCCAAAGAGCCGGAGGCCCCGACCAAGGTCTACGATGTGCACTACGGAGTCATCGCAACCCGGTTCACCCGCATTCCCTGGTTCGGCGTGGACGGCTGGGGCCGGATCTACTACCCGACCTCGCTCCTGCCGCAGGTCTCGGTGATCGACAACGAGGGCAATCCGGTGCTGCGTTTCGGCACCTACGGCAACCGCGACTCGGCCGGCGGGCTCGCCGGCGACCTGGTGCCCACCAAGGACGTGCCCATGGCCTGGCCCAACAGCGTCGACGCCACCGACGACTACATCTACGTCTCGGACATCGTCAACATCCGCCTGCTGCGGCTGGCCAAGACCTTCGCGGCGGCGGAGACGGTGGGGATAAAGTGAGGGCGCCAAGCGATGACGCCAACACACAACATGAAACACCCAACATACAACATGCAGAGCAAATCAAGGAGGCAAGGCGATGGTGAATAAGGAACAACGCGAAGGCCAACGACAGAATGATCGGCCCCTTCCGCTGACTCACTGCATGTTGCCCTTCGACAATGCTCAGGGCCCCGAGCAGAAGTTTGTCGAGGGGCGTGTTGGGTGTTTCATGTTGAATGTTGCCGTTGCGCGTCTTCTCGCCGCGCCCTGCCGAGGCATACTGGCCGTCGCGCTCCTCCTGGGCGCAGCGGCGTTAGCCGGTGAGGCCGCTCCGGCCCCGGCTCCGGCGGCGCCTGCGGAGCTCCCGGCCAACGCCTGGACCAAGGTGACCATCGACCAGAAGGCGGCGCTGGCCACCTCGAACGTCCAGGGCGCCGCGTGGATGTTCTCGGACGGCTACTCGGACAGCGTCTTCCGCTCGAAGACCGGGAACGTGCTCATCCGCACCGGCATCCACTCCAAGGCCGCCGGATTAACCCCGGGCTTCTACACCAACACCACCGTCGAATGGGATCTGAAGTCGGACACGGCCCGGGTGGTGGAGGTCGCCAATTGGAGCGGCGGTTCCTACGGCGGCGCCAACCCGCTGCCGGCCAACAAGGAGCACCCCACGCCCAACCCGCGGCACACCTACGACGGCATCTGCTACGTGCCCGAGGAGGACTCGGTGTACATGCTCTTCGGCGCCTACATGCGGAGCCTCGGGGGCGAGCCGAGTGCCGAGGGCCGGGCGCTGATCGAGGCCGAGGCCGACAACACCTGGCAGTACTCCTTCGAGAAGAAGGCCTGGACGCGGATCGACGGCAGCCCCAAGAAGCTGGGCCTGCCCATCCGCTCGCTCTACGAAACCCACCTGACCTACTGGCCGGAGGGCAAGAAGCTCCTCTTCCTGGACAACGGCGGTGGCAACGGGGCGGAGTTCGACCTCGAGAAGCGCGAGTGGAAGGCCGCCCCGCCGGCCAACAAGCCGGGCATGAGCGTCTATCACGCCCGCTCGACCTGGGACACCAAGCGGGGCCTGTGGGTCTTCCGCAAGGGCCCCGACGTATGCACCTACGATCCGAAGGAGCGGAAGTTCGAGAAGCTCCCGGACTGCTGGGACCTGGGCATCCCCCTGGCGGAGCGCCTCAAGAGCGGCTCGGCCGACAAGCCGGCTGAGAAGCGCATCAACTGGAAGGGGGTCTGCTACATCCCCAAGCACGACGTCTACCTGGTGACCGGCCCGACCGGCGACGACACCATGGTCTGGCACGCCGCCGAGAAGAAGTGGAGCGCCCTCAAGGCCGGCGCGGGGGAGCTGCCCAACGGCTACTGCCAGTACAGCCCGGAGCTGGACCTGGTGACGATGAACATCCACCTGGACTGCCACAAGCTGCGGTACGTGCCGGAGAAGCCGGCGGCACCCGTGGAGAAGTGACTTCGGGTCCACTGCGCCTGGGTTGGCCAGCTTCTGGATGACCGTGCGGCCGAGGAGACGGTGGACATCCGGCAGAAGCGGAATATAAATGAACCGCATGATCGAGCCGAAACGGGGAAGCAGCTCCGGATCGCACCGCGACCGTTTCATGGCGGTGATGCGGGGCGAGCGGGTGGAGTCGGTTCCCTTCTTCCCGGACATCACCGACTGGTACGGCGCGCGCCGCGGGGAGCCCGGCAAGCCGCGCCCGGGCGGGGCCGGGGCGTTCATGAGCGACGCCGACCCCGTGCACAAGTCTCCCGGCAGCATGCCGGAGGCCTACCGGGACTTCACGCTGCTGGACTTCTACAGGCGCTTCGACTGGGGCCTGCCGATCCACCACTACGGCTGGTTCCGGCGCGTGTACGTCGGCGGCGTGGAGCGGGAGGTCCGCGAACAGGGCGGCGAGCGCGTGGTCCGGCTGCGCACGCCCCGGGGCAGTCTGGTGCGGCGCGAACTGCTGGCCGCGGACGGCTCGTGGTGCCCGGTGGAGCACTTCTGCAAGGAGCCGGCCGACCTGGAGATCGTTCGGCTGGCGGTCGAGGCCACCCGCTACGAGCCGCGCTACGATGCGGTGCGGGCCGCGATGGCGGAGATGGGCGACCGGGGCGTCGGCGACCTGCCGCTGGACCGCTCGCCCTTCGGCAAGCTGGTGCACGAGTACATGGGCTTCGAGCAGGCGGCCTACGCGCTGTTCGACGACGCGGCGCGCATCGAGGAGTTCCTGGCCCTGCAGGAGCAGAGCGACCTGGAACTGGTGAAGCTGGCGGCGGCCGGTCCGGCGCCGGTGGTGATCATGTCGGACCACGCGGACGAGAACCTGATCGCGCCGCCGCACTACGAGCGCTACTGCCTCCCTTACTACCGGAAGATCGTAAAGATCCTCCACGACGCCGGGAAACTCGTATCCACCCACCTGGACGGCAACTTCCGCGGGTTCTTTCCGCTGCTCGGCCAGACCAGCTTCGACCTGCTCGACGGGTGTACGCCGGCGCCCATGTTCAACTACGAGGTAGAGGAGCTGGCCGCGGCGCTGCCGCCGGGCATGAAGACCTACTGCGGTGTGCCGGCCACGCTCTTCTGCCAGCGCCTACCGGACCGCGAGATCCTGGCGTTCGGCGACCGCATCTTGGCGGCGCTGGGCGGCCGCTGCATTCTCAACGTCGGCGACATCCTGCCGCCGAACGGGGACATCGAACAGGTTATCGCCCTGGGACGCCACCTTTCGGGGAAGGGCTGACCAGCGGGGGCACGCCGGCGGACCGCTCCTACTTCGTGTACATCGGCAGGTAGCGGTAGTAGACCTCCATGCACAGGGCGCCGAGAGCGGTGGTGTAGACCCGGCCGCACTCCTTGCCGTAGCGGTCCTTGTCGGTGTCCCACGAGCCGTCGACGTCGTTCTCCGAGCCGTCGAGCGGGCCGCCCTTGCGCTGGTTGTCGACCAGCGTGGGCTTCAGGGCCTTGTTCCACTTGCTCCAGTCCTCGCCGCCCATCTGGAACATGCCCAGGGTGGCGTAGTACCAGTAGTAGAAGTCGCAGGACTCCCAGGTCGGGGCCGCGCCAGAGGGCCAGGCGGCGGCCTTCCTGACCATCTCGTCGTCGCGCCCGGCCCCCATGAACTGCCGGCAGACCAGGCCGATGGCCTCGCGCCGGTAGATCCCCCCGGCCTGGGGCCGCGGCCCGCCGTGACCGTTGACCGGGCCGGTGTAACCGACCTGGCCGGTCTCCTTGTTGCTCACCGAGTCCACGAAGTTCATGCCGCCCTGGAAGCAGCCGCCGTCGACCTTGAGGCCGGCGATCTTGGCGCTCTTGAGCTGCATGACGAACCAGCCGGTGACGCTGATGTCGCCGGCGTCCTTGGGGTTGTAGCGCCAGCCCTTGTACGGGTCCTGGTGGGACTTGCTGTAGTCGACCGCCTTCTGCGCGGCCTTCTGCAGCGCCGCGTCGTTGGTCATGCCGTAGGCCTCGACCAGAGCCAGGCCGGCCATGGCGTGGTTGTAGCCGATGTATCCGCGATGCGTCCCGTCGCCCATCAGCTTGCCGTCGTCGGCCTGCTTGCCGACGATGTACTTCAGGGCGCGGTCGACGTTGTCGGCGAACTTGCCGCTCTTGTGGGTGTAGCCGGCGCCCAGGAAGGCCAGCGTGGCCAGGCCGGTGATGCCCAGGTTCTCGCGCCCGGCCGCGCCACCGGTGATCTTCCAGCAGCCGTTCTTCTCCTGGTGGCGGGCCAGCCACTGGAGCGCGGCCTCCACGGCGCTCTCGGTGGCCGTGCTGCCTCCGAAGCGTCCCACGGCCTTCTTGCGGCTGCCGCCATCGCGGTAGCCGAAGCAGCCGGCCATGCCTCCGCCGCCCACGCCGATCGAGCCCACCGTGCCGGTGCCGCCCAGCGGAATGTCACTGATGGCGTCCTCGTTGCCGCGGGCGGTCTGCTTGTCCATGTTGTTGTCGGTCTCGACCGTCTCGGACTCGTCCATCTTCTCGTGGACGACCACTGGCGTCTCCACCTGTGCCTCGGACTGAATGTCCTTGACGTTCTTGAAGATGTCGCGCTTCTTGTTGGGGTCATACTCCGGCGGCTTCTGCTTGACCACGTCGGTGCTGATGACCACCTCGTCCTGCTTGACCGGTGCGACCGCGGTGGCCAGCAGGGCGATGAGCAGGAAGAGCACCGCGTGCGTCGCCGCCGAGATCACCCACCAGGGCATGGCGCCCACGCGGCGCCCGAACTGCACCCTCCAGTCGGCCTCGCCCTCCAGGGGCATCTCCCCTTCGGCCCGCGCCTGGTCGGGCGGCAGCTGGTTCTGAACTTCCTGGATGGCGGAACGAAGGTCGGTCGAGGTGGCCATGATTGTCTCCCTGCTTCTGCCACGGTGTGCCCGGAACTCGGACACTGTACGTGGTGACTAACGCCAGATTGTCATGTCGGTTCGCACAAAAATGGCAGAATCGGGCATTATGACTTCGGTCTTGTCAGGCTGGCTACACTTCCATGATACATCGCCAAGATCCATTCAGGAGTTGTTTCATTATACCTATCATATTGTTCTTATGTATATTACATCAATATGGGCTTCCGGTCGAGTTTCCTGGACTTTGTTGACAATTATCGTGCAGCGACAGTGTATAGTGTCGTGGGTAGGCACATTGGGGCAGGAGAAGTAAGGGATGGACGTCGAACTCAACAGCACTCAGCAGGTCAAGGGCCGGAACCTCACCAACCTGGTCATGCGCCTGCGCAGCCGGCTGACCTCGGGATACTACCCGCAGGGCGGGTTCCTGCCCCCCACCCGGGAGTTGGCCAGCGAACTGGACGTTTCCGCCGAGACGGTGCGCCGCGGCCTGAAGATCCTCGAAGGCGACGGGCTGCTGGTGGGCGAGCCCCGGGCCGGCTTCCGGATCGTCACCGAGAAGGACGCGCGCCGCCTCAGGCCCATCGCCTTCGTGACCAGGAACGTCGGCGAGGACCCGAGCGCGGTCCAGCCGGTGAGCCTGGCCCTGGCTCTGGCCATCCGGAGCGAGGTGGCCGCGCTGGGCGGCTCCGTGCAGGGCATCAACTGCCGTGAGTTGCTGGATGCCGGCGTAGCCGAGCGTCTGGCCGGGGGCGGCTTCTGGGGCGTGGTGCTGGAGACCTGGGACGCCGGACTCCTCGGGGAGGTCCTCAAGGCCGACTTCCCCACGGTGATGGTCAACTCCTGGTTCGAGGACGCCGAGGTCGACGTCGTGATCCAGGACAACTACCGCGGCGGGTTCCTCGCCGCCCGGCACGTCCTCGGGCGCGGCCGGCGGACGGTGGCCTGGCTGGGGCCGCTCGGCGGCTTCGCTCACGCGCGCGAGCGCTTCGCTGGCGCCTGCGCGGCCCTGGGCGCCGAGGGGCTGAGGATCGCCGACGGGCACGTCGCGACCGTCGTAGCGCCCGAGGGGGACGCCGCCGCCGCCGCGGCCGCCACGCTGGCCGCCGCCAGGGGGCTGCTCTCCGGGAGCCCGCGCCCTGATGCCGTCCTGGCGTTCGGACCCGCCGGTCCCCTGGCGGTCCGGGAGGCCGCCCGGGAGCTGGGCCTGGTCATCGGCCGCGACTTCGACCTGGTCGCCTGGGTGGTGGAGGAGTGCTACGACCTGCACCTGCGCTCGCTTTTCCCGGTCGGGGCGGTGCCGCCGGCCGTGACCTGGAACGCCGGCCTGATGGCCAGGCGCGCGCTGCGCGTCTTCGTGGAGCGCAGCGAGAACCGCGGCACCGAGCCGGTCCGGGTCTGCGTGCCCACCCGGCTCAAGTTCGAGCCCGGGGTCCCGGCCCCGGTTCAGCCGTCCTGACCTCGCCCGTCCGAACCTCTGGAGGAAGAGACATGCGAACGATCCGCACCGCCCTCTGCGCCCTGGCCCTCGGACTGGCGGCCGTACCGGCCGGTGCCGGTGAGCCTGCCCCCGCCAGTCCCGGCGGCGTTCGCGTGCTGGACCTGTCCTGTGGGTCCTTCCGCGGGCTCATGACCTGGCGGACGCCGACTGTGGTTGACGCCGACGGCAAGGCCGGGCCGCTGCGCGAGCCCCGGCGCAACGACCTGAAGGACGCCGAGCGCAAGGCCGTTCCAGTCCGCGGCTCGGCCCTGCCGCCGGCCGACCCTTCGGCCGGGGTCTCAGGGCCTGTCGGTTGGTCCGCCCCGACGTTCGACGACAGCGAGTGGCCCCGTATCCAGGGAGCCGCCGCCGCCCTCTGGGACAGCCAGGACTGGCGCCTGGTCTGCCTGCGCGGGGCCTTCCTGGTGACCGACCCGGCGGCCGTCGGCGAGTTGCGGCTCAACGTCGCCTACTACGGCGGCGTGCGCGTCCTGGTCAACGGCGTCGAGGTCGCCCGGGGCGACCTTCCGGCCGGAGACCTGACCGTCGACTCGCCCGCGACGCCCTACGCCAAGGAGGCCTATCTTCGCCCGGACGGCAAGCTCTACGGCCCGGGGGACTACGGGCGCGATCCCAAGATGAGGGAGCGCATCGACCCGGCCCGCACCCGTACGCTAACTTCGGGCGGCTCGCCCGGCGTGACCGTCCCGGCCAAGCTGCTCCGCAAGGGGCTCAACGTCATCGCCATCGAGGCGCACGCCGCGCCGGTCAGCGAGCTGGTCTACGACGCCCCGGCCTCGGACAAGAACTTCCGCGACGTCTGGGCCCACGTCGGGGTCGCCTCGGCGGTCCTGATGGCGCCGTCGGCCGCGGGGCTTGTCCCCTCCGCCGGGCCGACGCCGGAGGTGCGCATCGGCAACGTCGCCCCGGCGGACACTCTGGCGGTCTGGGACTTCGCCCTGCCCGTCGAGAAGCTCGCGCCCGTCCGGCTGGTCGGCGCCCGCAACGGCGTCTTCTCGGGCCAGGTTATCCTGAGCTCCTCCAAGGCCATCGCCGGCCTGAAGGCGACGTCCGGAGAGCTCGCCACCGCCGACGGAAAGGCGAAGATCCCCGCCTCAGCCGTCCAGGTCCGCTGGGCCCAGCCGGCCGCGCCGGCGAACACCTGGTCCCGGCCCAACCGGTTCGACCCGCTGCTGACCACTCCCCCGGCGCAGGTCGCCCCGCTGGCCTTTGAGGCCCGGGAGGCTCCGGCCGGCGTCACGCCCTCGGCACTCGCCCCGCTCTGGATCACTGTGCGCGTGCCGGCCGACGCCGTTGTCGGCGCCTACAAGGGCACGGTCGTCGTGGAGGCCGGCGGCAGCAAGTTCGACGTGCCGGTCGAGCTGAGCGTGGCCGACTGGAAGGTGCCCGCCCCGGCCGACTTCACCGTGATCAACACCCTCTGGCAGTCGCCCGACTCGGTGGCCGGCCACTACAAGGTCAAGCCCTGGAGCGACGAGCACTTCAAGCTGATCGGGAAGTCGCTGGAGGCGCTGCGCCAGCTCGGCAACCGCATGTGCGCCGTGCCGCTGGTGGCCCACGCCCACGGCTGGGGCAACAGCCAGGGCATGGTCCGCTGGGTGAAGAAGGCCGACGGGACGTACGACTACGACTTCAGCATCGCCGAGAAGTACATGGACGCCTACGAGAAGGCCTGCGGCAAGCCCGACTTCCTGCTGGTGGTCGCCTGGGAGTTCCCCGGCGACAACCCCGCCAGCCCCAAGTGGCCGCCGGCCGCGGTTACCGTCGTAGACCAGGACGGCAAACAGCTCGAGGACCTGCGCCAGCCGCCCTACGGCACGCCGGAGAACGAGGCCTTCTGGAAGCCGGTCTTCGCCGAGCTGCGCAAGCGGCTGGAGAAACGCGGCTGGTTCGACAACACCTACATCTCCTGGCTGACCTACTGCAACGGTCCGGACAAGGCGCTGGTCGGTGTGGTCAAGAACATCTGGCCGGACGGCAAGTGGATGAAGAACAGCCACGCCCCCGACACGCAGTTCTCCGGCATGCCCGTGCCGGTCAACGTCTGGGTCTGGGGGGCCGGCGCCCTGTACGACCCGGACGTCGAGGTGCCCTGGGCCCGGCGCCCGAACTACTTCCCGGAGGGGCGCGGGGCCTATCCGCAGCCCTGGGCTCCGGGCCAGAAGTTCGTCAGCCTGGTCAACCCGCGCTGGGGCGCGCTGTTTCTCAAGGCCCGGCTGTACAGCGAGTCGCCGCTTATGCGCTACCGGATGGTCGCCGAGGCGGCCACCCAGGGCAACCTGCGCGGCGTCGGCACGGTCGGCGGCGACTTCTGGCCGATGCCCACCGACAACCCCAGGCGCCCGCTGACCACCTGCGCAACCGGCGAGGGGGCGGTGACCCCGCGGGTCAACATCCTGGCTCTGACCAGCCCCGGCCCGGACGGCGCCGACTTCGGCTGCCGGGCGGAGATGTTCCGGGAGGGCATCCAGGTGGCCGAGGCGGTCATCGCGCTGCGCAAAGCCCTGGAGAACAAGGCCGTCGGCGCCGAGCTCGCCGGACGCATCAAGACGTTGCTCGATGAGCGCGCCCGCCAGCAGCTCCGCAACAACAGCCCGCGGCCGGTCGGCCCCGGCGAGGACGGCAGCTTCTGGATGACCGGGCAGTGCCTGGGCGGCTGGCGCGACCGCGAGGCCGAACTCTTCGCCCTGGCCGGCGAGGCTGCCCGGGCGGGGGGCAAGTAGCTCCACTCGAGGCTCGACGGAAGCGCGCGCGAGGAACTGGCAACTGGCAACTGACAACTGGCAACTGAGAACCGGGAACTTGGAGCGGAGGATGCAGCCATGTTGAGGTCGGTGATGATCGGATGTCTGGCGCTCTGGTTGGGGGCCGCGGCCCTGGGAGCCGAACCGGCCGGCGCGGTGCAGGTCTGGAACGTCGAACCCTGGCAGACGGTGTCGGCCGGCGACTTCTCCGGCGCCAACCCGGCGATGAAGGCTTTGAAGCCCATCGAGCTGCTCGCCCCGCGAAACGGGGTGGCCTCCGGCTTCGTAGTGCTCAGCCGCGACGGCGCGGCCATCAAGGGGCTGAAGGCCTCGGTCGGGGACTTGGCCCAGGCTGGCGGAAAGGGGAGCATTCCGGCGGCGCGGATCCAGGTGCGCTTCGCGGACCTGGCGCGCCCCGAGACGAGCTTCATGCCGCCGCAGCGCTTCGACCGCCTGCTCGAGGCCGCCCCGGCCGAGGTGCCGGCGCTGGCCGCCAAGCCGGTCAAGGGCGAGGCCAAGATGAACTTCGCCCCGAAGAACACCGCGCCGGTTGCGATCGTGCCGACCTGGGTGACGGTGCGTGTGCCGGCCGACGCGGCTCCCGGCGACTACGAGGGCAGGCTCTCGCTCGAGGCCGATGGCCTGGCCGCGACCGCCGTGCCCGTCAGGGTCAAGGTGTACGACTGGCAGCTGCCCGAGCCCAAGGACTTCCGGGTGCGGACCATCGGCTGGACGAACCCGGAAGCCATCGCCAAGCACTACGGTGTCGAGCTCTGGTCCGAGAAGCACTTCGAGCTGATGGGCCGTTCGATGGAGCGGATGCTCGAGCTCGGCAGCCGGCAACTGATCATCGACGTGACCAGGTACTATCCGTCGCGCGACAACGCCGACACCATGATCAAGTGGATCAAGCAGCCCGATGGCTCCTACAAGTACGACTTCACGCTCTTCGACAGGTACTGCGACCTGGCGGAGAAGAAGCTCGGCAAGCCCTTCCCGGTGCGGCTCAACATGTGGCGCGGCCCGAGGAACGGCGGCGGCGGGGAGAGCACCGACTACCCGCACAGCCGGGTGCTGGTGCTGGACCCGGGCACCAAGGAAGTCACCGAGTTGATGGGCCCGACCAAGCTCGGCTCCGAGGAGATGAAGGCCTTCTGGAAGCCGGTCATGGATGAGATCCGCGTCCGCCTGGAGAAGCGCGGCTGGATGGACGTCGCCGGCCCCAACTGGATGTGCTACTGCGGCGGCATGACCAAGGAGTTGGCCAGCATGATGAAGTCCATCTGGCCTGACGTCAGGGGGCTGGACGTCACCCACGGCCGGCAGCTCAAGTACCCGACGCTCGACGGGAGCATAGTGCCGGTCTTCGTGCAGTCCACGGTGTGGAACGAGGGGACCCTGGACCCCTACAAGAAGTGGACCGCCGGGCCCTATCCGCGGCAGTACGCCGGCCGGTTCCAGCCCGGGATTGCCCACTGCACGCACGGCCGCTGCCAGTACCGCGAGCGCAGCTGGCCCTCGCTCTGGACGCTGCACACCAAGCACGAAGAGGCGCTGATGAAGGGCAACGACGGCCTGGAGTGCGTGGGCGCCGACCACTTCCCGATCAAGGACGCCAAGGGCCGCTGGCGCGACGGCGACTGGAGCGCCTTCGCCCAGGGCCCCGAGAACGCCACCCTGGCCATCCTCGGCGCCGGCGACGCCGGCCCGCTGGGCACCGAGCGCTTCGAGGCCATGCGCGAGGGCATCCAGCTGTGCGAGGCCATGATCTTCATCCAGAAGGCCCTGGAGGCCAAGAAGCTCTCCGGGGACCTGGAGGCCAGGGCCAACAAGGTCCTCGACGACCGGGCCAAGGCCATGGTGGCGGCCATCAAGGAGGCCGGGCCGGAGTCCCCCAGCGTGTGGGACCTGCCCGCGTACGCCGGCGGCGCCGCGCGCCGCGACGGCGAGCTCTACACCCTGGCCGCCGAGGTGGCGAAGGCCACGGGCGGAAAGTAACGCCAGCGGATTTGAGGAGACAGCCATGATCAGGATCATCCTGCTCGCCAGTCTGGGGCCGTGCCTGGCGCTGGTGGCGACGGCCGGCGAGCCCGCCAAGTTCGCCAAGCCGCCGAGCGTCGCCAAGGCCGGCGACCATTCGACAGGCTCAGGGCCTGGCGGCGTGAAGATCGAGTTCGCTCTCTCCGCCGCCACCGACGTTGAAGTGGCCATCCTTGACGCCCAGGGCAAAGTGGTTCGGCACCTGGCCGCCGGAGTCCTCGGCGGCAAGGTGCCGCCGCCGGCGCCGCTCAAGCCCGGGCTCGCCCAGAGCATCGAATGGGACGGGAGGGACGACTACGGCCAACCTCCACCTTCCACTCTCCACCCTCAACCCTTCTCGGTCCGCGTCCGCGCCGGCATGGGCACCAGGCTCGACCGGATCGTCGGCGGCGACCCGTATGCCTTCTGGTCTGAACAGAGTTTTCAGGGGGACCATGCCCAGTGGGGGCTGTATGGCCTTGAGGCCAAGTCCGACGGCAACGTGTACGTCCTGAGCAAGATCACCTCCATCGGGATGGGGCCGACGATCCGCCAGTACGACGCCAAAGGCAACTATCGCCGCACCGTCTTCCCTCCTCCCGCCGGCAAACCCGTAGAGGATGTGCAGGGTTGGGGTGTCAATGTGCGGGCGGACGGGACCTTCACGCTGAAGGCCGGCTACGGCTGGTCCTCGGCCACCCCCGTATGGACGCTGCTGTCCAATGCCGGCGTGCCGCGCCTGATGCCGACGCCGGTGTCCGGCACGCTGTGCGTGGCCAACCGCTGTCCGGATGGAAGCCGCCAGATGACCATCGGAACCGACGGCACGCTTCGCCAGTTCAATCCGGAGCCGGTATTTGATGGCGATCCCATTCCGGGCCACGGCCCGTTCTTCACGGCGACAACCCCGGACGGCAAGACCCGGTACGTCAGCGGGGAGTTCGCCCCTCCCGGCAAATCCTCCTCAAATACCGCCGAACCCTGGCGCAAAGGACAGGTATGGAAGATGGACGTGGCCACGCGCAAGGCCACGCTCTTCTTCGCGCTGGACGAGAAGGACTTGACTCCCGATCGCACCGGGAACTGTGCAACCAATCCCTACGCGGCGTTCCATGGCGTGGCCCTGGACACCGAGGGGCACGTGTTTGTCTGCGACCGGCAGAACGGCCGCGTAGTCGTCCTGGACCAGGCCGGCAAGGTCGTCCGCTCGATTCCGGCGGAGAACCCGGATGCCATCGCGGCCCATCCGAAAACCAAGGCCCTCTATGTGACCACCCGCACCGGCAACTACAGCGGCCAGGGGGAACTGAAGCTGCTCAAGTTCGGCGACTGGTCCAAGGACGACAAGCCGATGGTCACCACGCCCGTTCGCAACGGCCTCGGCAAGTTCAGGGACAGCTCGTTCCTTGCGCTTGCCCAGGACAAGAACGAGGTCTTCGTCTGGGTGGCCTACACGACCCTGCCGGTGCGCGTGTACCGGGACGCCGGGGCGGCGCTGGAGCTCGTGAAGGACTTCTACGAGGCCGGGCCCCAGCGCGCCCTGGACCTGCAGCACATGATGGTGGACCAGAAGACCGGGGACGCGTACGTCGCCGACAGCCAGTCGTACTGTTTTCGCGTCCGGGACTGGAAGGATCCCAAGTTCGAGCTCTGCATGGTGGAACCCAAGGCCGATGTGTCGGTCGCGGGCCGGGTGATCGGCTCTCCCGAGACGCGACTGCCCGCGGCGAGCATCGCCATCGACCACAAAGGGCGCATGCTCTATGCGCTCAACCACTATGGCCGTCCGGTCAGCCGATGGAAGATGGACGGGGAATGCTTCGCCCCCGCGCCGGTTGGTCCCAGCAATGCGCTCACGCCGGGCATCACCTGCGCATGGATCTTCGAGGGCCTCGGGCAGCGCGGCATGGCCGCCGCACCGGGTGGTGGGCTCGCGTCATTGGGTGTCGTGCTGGCGGACGGCGGCAAACACACCGACTACAGCGGGCCCCTCCACTTCTTCAAGTTCGACCCGGCCAGAACACCATGGCTGCACCTGAAGTTCGCTGGCTTCGGAGGCAAGAACTTGAACTCGGGGGGCATCCGGTTCGATCCTCGCGGCAACCTGTACGTCGGCTTGTGCGACGGCAAGCCCAAGGACGTGCCTGCCGGGTTCGACAAGGACAAGGACTTCAGTCGCACCACGGGACATATCATCAAGTACGCCCCGACTGGCACAGGCGAGGGCGGCGACTGGTTTCCAACGGAGCCAGCGGCACCGGCCAAGGTATACGATGTGTTCTATGGCGCGTTCGCATCGGCAAACAGGACTCCGCGCTTCGGGGTCGATGGACATGGGCGGATCTACTATCCCGCCTGTCTGCTGTCGCAAGTCTCGGTCATCGACAACGAAGGAAATCCGCTGCTCAGCTTCGGCACCTACGGCAACCGCGACTCGCTGGGCGGGTTGCCCGGGGACCTGGTGCCGACCAAGGACATTCCCATGGCCTGGCCGAACAGCGTGGACGCGGACGATGACTTCATCTGCGTGTCTGACATCCTGAACATCCGCCTGATGCGCCTGGCCAAGACCTTCGCGGCTGCCGAGACGGTCGGGATCAAGTGAGGCCCGGGAGAGACCCGATGCCCGCGACCAAGCGCCCCAACATCCTCTTTCTGATGACCGATCAGCAGCGCCACGACGCGCTGGGTTCGGCGAACCCCGTCTACCGCACTCCGGCGCTCGACCGGCTCGCCGCCCGCGGGGTGCGCTTCTCGCAGGCGGTCTGCAACGTGCCCATGTGCGTGCCCAGCCGCTACTCGATGATGACCGGGCTCTACGGCTTCCAGTGCGGCGTGAAGCACAACGCCCAGATGGTCACGCGCGACCCGGAGATGCCCGTCCCGACGCTCGCCGAACGCCTGCGCGCGGCCGGCTACCAGACCGCCGGCTTCGGCAAGACCCACTGGTACATCGGCGAGGCGGTCATGCCCGGCGTCCCCGTGGAGGGCTCGCGCCGCGGCTTCGAGGTCCGCGCGCTGCGCGGCTCGAAGGGACCCAACAATGACGAGGCCGGGGGCCTGTACATGGCCGACGACCGGCCGGACTGGCACGGGCCGGTAGCCAAGGAACAGGCCGGCGGCGGCCCCGGCGGCGAGTCGGTGCCGGGCTACGTCGGCGCGACCAGCGCGATCCCCGGCGAGCGGCAGGCCGAAGGCTGGCTGACGGACAAGGCCCTCGACTTCCTGGAGCGCGGTCGCGACCCGGCGCGACCCTTCTTCATGTACCTGAGCCTGGACTACCCGCACGTGCCGCTCTTCGTGCCCCCGGGCTTCGAGGAGCTCTACGATCTCGCCGACTTCCCCGACAACCCGCCGCCCGAGCCGGTCCCCGGCGGGCACGTCGCCGGCCACCGCTTCGAGGAGATCTGGCCAGCGATGTCGCCGGACGAGCGCCGGCGCTCGCGGCTGCGCTACGCTGCGCTGTGCAGCTACACCGACAGCCTCTTCGGCCGGGTGCTCGACCGCCTCGAGGCCCTCGGCGAGCTTGAGAACACCTTCGTGCTCTTCACCTCCGACCACGGCGACATGCTCGGCGACCGCGGCCGGGTGACCAAGTACTCGCTCTACGAGGGCAGCGTGCGGGTGCCGCTGATCGTGGCCGGTCCGGGCGTCGCCAGCCCCGGAATGGTCGACGAGCGGCCGGCGGAGCTCGTCGACGTCGTGCCCACGCTGCTCGACGCCGCGGGGCTCGAGATCCCCGATGCGCTCCCGGGCCTCAGCCTGCTCTCCGACGCGGTCCGCCCCGGCTCCTTCGCGGAGATGCACGGCCGCGGCTACGAGGAGTACCAGCGCGCCCCGGCGGTCATGTACCGGACCGCCGAGTGGAAGCTGATCCTGCACCTGCCCGGCCGTCTCGGTGAAGCCCTGCCGGCCGCCGGGCGGATCTCCGGCGAGCTCTACCGCCTGGCCGACGATCCGCTTGAACTCAACAACTGCTACGCCGACGCGGCCTGCGCCCAGGTCCGCGAGCGCCTGACCGCGCAGGCCCTCATGCACCTGATGTGCTCGGTCGGCCGGTTCCCGAGCGCCCCGTCCCGCGCCCGCGTCCGGGTGACCGGGCCGGAGACGAAGCCGGACCGCTCGATCTGGCCACAGCCGTGAGGATCCTCTTCATCGGCAACAGCCACACCTCCCGAAACGACCTCCCCGGGCTGGTGCGCGCTCTGGTCGACTCCGCGTCCGGTCGCCCGGAGTGCGAGGCCGCCCTGTGCGCGGCCGACGGCCGGGACCTGGCCTGGCACGCCGCGGAGGGCGGGACGCGGCTGGCCCTGGCCGGCAACCGCTGGGACTTCGTGGCCCTCCAGCAGAAGACCCACCCCTTCGACGGCTACGCGGCGCTGGCCGCCGGCTGCGCCGCCCTGGAGCCGGGCATCAGGGCCGCCGGGGCCCGCGCCCTGATCTACTCCACCTGGAAGCGCAAGGACGCGCCGGAGAGCGACCAGGACGAGCTCGACGCGGCCCACGCCCGCCTGGCCGGCGAGAGCGGCGCGCTCCTGGTGCCGGCGGGCGCCGCCTGGAGCCTGGTGCGGCGCGGGCACCCGGAGATCGAGCTCTACGACGCCGACGGCGCGCACGCCGCCCCGGCCGGAACCTACCTGACGGCCTGCGCCTTCTTCCGGGCGCTGACCGGCAAGTCGCCGCTTGGGCTCCCGGCGCGCATCGAGGCCAACGGCACACTCCTGGCCGATCTCCCCCCGGATGCGGCCGGAACCCTGCAGCGCGCCGCCGCCGGTGTATAATCTCCCCCGGCACCGGGCCGGGAGGAGAAACCATGCGGGTTCGATGGACTGCCAGGCTCTGCATCGCGCTGCTGCTCGCCGGCGGCCTGGCCGCCGCGGCGGCGGAGCCGGCTTTCACCGGCAAGCCGTCGGTGACCAAGGCGGGTGAGGCCTTCAAGATCGGCTTCGCGGTCTCGGCCCCGACGGACTGCGAGGTGGCCGTGCTCGACGCCGCCGGAAACGTCGTCCGCCACCTGGCCGCCGGGGTGCTCGGAGGGGAGAAGGCGCCGCCGGCGCCGCTCAAGGCGGGCCTGACCCAGGAGTTCGTCTGGGACGGCAAGGACGACTTCGGTCAGCCTCCGCCGTCCACCAGCCACCCCGCACCCTTCAAGGTCCGCGTGCGGCTCGGCACCGCCGCCCGGCTCGGCAAAGTCCTGCTCGACGAGCGCGGCATCGGCTGGTCGCCGCGCTCCGCGACGGTCGGGCCCGACGGCCTGGTCTACGTGCTCCAGGAGCACGCCCAGACCAAGAGCACCTGGCTGATCGAGGCCTACACCCGGGAGGGCAAGTACGTCCGGACGGTCGCGCCCTACCCGGCGAGCCTCCCGCCCGAGCGCCTGGCCGGCCTGCCGCGCGTCAAGCTCTCCGACGGGCGGCTCATCCCCCAGATCCAGCACTTCGGTATGCGCAGCATCTACCCGGACAGCATCGGGCTGCGGCCCCAGCGCATGCTGATCACCTCGAAAGGCTGGATCGTGCTGGTCAACTCGGCGTCGACCCACAACGCCGGAGGGCGGCTGGTGCAGCGGCTGCTGGTGCTCGACACCGCCGGCGGCACCCCGCGCGCGAGCTACCTGGGGCCGGTCACCTCCTCGGAGGGGATGGCCTACGGCCTGTGCTTCACGGCGCTCTCCCCCGACGAGCAGTGGGTCTACACCTCGGGCCAGCTCAAGCGCGGCGGGAGCAACGACGACCTGTCCACGGCCCCGCTCCACGCCATCTTCCGCGTCGGCTGGGACGACAAGGATCCGCCCAAGCCCTTCATCGGCGAACTGGGCAAGGCCGGCGCCGACGAGACCCACCTCAACGCCCCGCGCGGCGTCGACACCGACGCCGACGGCCGGATCTACGTCTGCGACCACGGCAACAACCGCGTGGCGGTCTTCGACAAGGACGGCAAGTGGGCCGGCAAGCTCGACGTCGAGTGCCCCGACCAGGTGGTCGTGAACAAGAAGACCGGCGCGGTCTACGTGCTCAACTGGAAGCCGCCGGCCGGCTCGGCCAACAACCCGGCGGCCGCCTCCTGGTTCCCGGTCAGCAACACCAAGTACAAGCCCGCCGACATGAAGGTCGAGAGCAGGGTCTTCCGCTTCGCGC
Organism: Planctomycetota bacterium; assembly: GCA_022703445.1. GTDB lineage: Bacteria > Planctomycetota > SZUA-567 > JAKLDR01 > JAKLDR01 > JAKLDR01. Next base: position 27,541 of record JAKLDR010000049.1, read on the forward strand.
GCTTCGACCCGGCCGCCGCCCCCGCCGCCCCGACCGCCTCGGTGGAGGTCGGCCGGCCGTACTGCACCATGACCCTCGACGCCTCCGGCCAGGAGCCGACGCTCTGGCTCTCGCGCAACATCGCCGAGCGGGCCTACGGCACGCGGCGCGGCGTCGAGAAGGTCGTCGACCTGGGCGCGAAGCTCGCCGAGCCGGTCGAGGTCATCAAGCTCCGGACGCTGCCGGACGTCTACCAGGTGGCCGCCTCGCCGGTCTCCGACGACGTCTTCGTGCACTCCTACTCCGAGGGCAGGATCATCCGGGTGGACGGGCTCACCGGCGAGGCCAAGGTCCTCCCCGTGGGCGGCGGCGACGTGGCCGCCGGGCCGCAGGGGCAGCTCGTCGTCTACAACTACGTCCACTACTTCAAGAGCCTGGCGAAGCTCGACCAGTACGATCGCGAGGGGAAGCCCTCGCCCTTCGCTGCCGGCGGCGCGGCGGTCATTCCGGACATCGCCGCCAACCACTGGGGCCACGAGAACACCGGCTCGCGCGGCTTCTCGGTCTCGCCGCGCGGCGAGCCGGTGATCGTCGGCCGCCGCGAGAACGAGGACTACTCCGTCCGGGCGCTGGCCGCCGACGGCAAGGAGCGCATCCTGGTGCGCGGGCTGCGCGGCGAGGACGGCGCGCCGGTGGTGGACCTGGCCGGCAACGTCTACGTGGCCTCGGCCGCGCGGCCGGCCGACGGGCTCGTCCCGGCCGAGCTCCGGGATACGCCCGCGGCGGCCGGCTACGCCGCGATGTACGGCAGCGTGATCAAGTTCAGGCCGGCCGGCGGGGCGCTCTGCTACCCTCCGGCCGACCCCAAGAAGGTCGACGCCGCCAACCCCTGGCCGCCGGCCGACGCCGGGGAGCTGCTCAAGCTCTCCGCCGGCAACAAGACCGACGTCTACGCCCGCGACGCGCTCTGGGCCGCGCCGGGCTTCTCGATCGTCCCCAACGGGCCCTTCTGCCACTGCTACACCAGCCGCTTCGCGGTGGACGGCTACGGGCGGGTCTTCATGCCCGACGCCGGGCTCTTCGCGGTGCGGGTCGTCGACGGCGCGGGAAATCCGCTCCTGATCTTCGGCGAGTACGGCAACGCGGACGACTCGGGAGCGGCGGGCCGCATCCCGCTGGGATGGCCCTACGCGGTCAGCTTGGGCAGGAGCGGCGTCTACGTCAGCGACTTCGTCAACCGGCGGGTCCTGCGCGTGGACCTGACCTGTGCCGCCGAGGCGGTTGCGGAAATCAGGTAGGCCGGCGCATGGAAATAGTCTATTGCTCCATCTGCGGCAAGATGGTGCCGCCGGGCGGCGCGGACGACGGCCGGCACTATGTGCGCAACGGCGAGCCGGTCTGTCCCAGGTGCTACCGGCAGCTCCCTCCGGAGGAGCACAGCGGCACGACGGTCACGGCCTCCGAGCCGGTGAGGGGCCGGTCGCTGCTCACGCCGGCCTCCGGCGTCCGCACCGGGCGCCCGTCGGGCCTGCCGGGCCGCGACACGCCCGTCACCACTCCCATCCTTCCGGTGGACCGCCCGGGCCCGGAACGTCAGGTGCCGCCCGCCGCCCCGGACTCCGCAGGCGGCCGGCGGACATCGGGGCCGCTGCCCGCCTCCGGCCGCCGGAGCGCCGCGCTCGTGGCGGGGGCGGCCGTCGCCGCCGGGCTGCTCCTGGTCGGAGCCGCGGTCGGCCTGCTCCGCGCCCGTTCGGGGGGGGCGCCCGAACCGGCGGCGACCGCTCCGGCCCGGCCCGGCCCGGAGGGGCCGGCCGGCCCACCGAGCGGCTCCGGCGCGGCGCCGGTCCCGGCGGAGTCCGGCCTGGTCCTGCTGCTCAGCCACACGGGACAGGGCAAGTTCGTCCTGGCCCCGGCCGGCAGCCCGGACTGCATGCGCAAGGGCGCGCTGGTGGAGAGGGACAAGAAGGCGGTCTTCCTGGAGATCCCCCCGGAACTGGAGGGTCAGCCCCGCACGTTCGGTCCTTGGTACGGCCCGGGACCGAAGGACCAGCTCTTCCGGATCACGGTGCTCAGGCCCTGCACCGTATACGCGCTGGGCGGCTCGCGGGCCGGCAATGCGGAGCTGAAAGCCGCGGGGTGGCAGCTCCTGCCGGAGCCGGCGGTCTGCGGGGACCCCGCCTCGGGCAAGCGGGACAAGCTTCAGGTATGGAGGCGCGACGTCGCGCCGGGGGAGCTCCGGCTCGCCCGCGACAAGCACAACTTCATGCTGAACTTCGTCTTCGTGCCCAGGAAATAGAACCGGCGCCCGGGGCTACATCCCCCCCTGGACCTGGACCTGCACGCCGTTCTGCATCATGATGACCCCGCCGCCGGAGCCGAAGCCGGCCGAGGGGTCCGGGGGCTTCAGGCTCTCGGGCTTGATGGCCTCGAGCACCTGGCCGGCGCGCTGCTTGACCTCCGGGTCCGCGCTGCCCTTGGCGGCGGCCTCCATCAGCGGCTTGATCGCCGGGCCCTTGGCGGAGAGCGCCTTGGTGGCCGCCTCGCGGGTGGCGTAGTCGTCGCTGCCCAGCTCCTTGACGAGCTTCTCGACCGCGGCCTGATCCTCGGCGGACAGCTTCGGGGGGTTGTCCCAGTCGGCCAGGCGCTTGACCGCCTCGCGGGCCGCGGCCAGGGCCTTCTCCGGAACGCCGTCGAGCAGCGGGAGGACCAGCTTGTAGAGCCGCACGGCCGGCTTGGCGTCGCCGGCATCCTTGCCGTCGTCGCCCTTCTTGTTCTCGACGGCCTTGAGGAAGACCAGCGCGGTCTTGTCCTTGGCCAGGGTGAAGGGCACGGTGGTCTGGCGGCTGAAGCGGCGGACCATGGCGCCGTTGGGGTCCTTCCACTCCTGGTCCAGGTTGACGAGCATCATCTCGGTGGCGCCGTTCTTGAAGGTGCTGGCCTGGATCCGGACGGCCTTGACCTCCTTGTCGCCCCGGAGCACCTCGGTGACCTCGGCGCTCACGAGCTTCTCGGTGCCGCCCATGCCGCCGCCCATCCGGACGACGCCCAGGCCCAGGACGTTGGGCTTGGCCTCGGCGTCGTCTTTCTTATCCGCGGCGTCGTCCTTCTTCGGCTCGGAGACCTCGGTGACCTTGATCACCGCGACCAGGTCGGCCTGGCCGGTGGCGGCGGCCACCTGCTTGAGCTGGGCCTCGTTGAGCTCCGCGCCGGCCGGGGCCGCGGCTCCGCCGCCGACCTCCACGCCCACCGCCACCCCGGCGGCCAGGCTCCGGCCGGCCCCCAGGGACAATGCCAGGATCGCCAACGGAAGGACCGCAATCGCACTGCGCATGAACGTTCTCCTCATCGCAACCCGGAATCTGCTCCGCCGGACTCCGTCGGCCGGTAGCGTAACCTGGGCGCCCCCGCGATGCAACCGCCTCACTCGGTAGCGGGGGTCGCCAGGAGGCCGGCGACCAGCTCCAGCCTGAGCGCCGGCGGCCTGAGCTCCTCCAGGATCAGCTCGGCGCGGCTCTTCGCCTCGGGGTCGCCCCCGGACTTGATCCCCGCCTCGAGCAGCGCCCGGACCGCCCGGCCCTTGGCGGCCAGGGCCTTGGTGGCGGCCTCCCGCGCCCGGAAGTCGGCCGAGCCCAGCTCGGCGAAGAGCTTCCTGGCGGCGGCCTCGTCATCGGAAGAGAGCTTCGGCGGGCTGTCCCACTCGGCCATCTGTCTGAGCTGGTCCCGGACGGCCGAGGCCAGCCGGGCCGCGGCGGCGATCCGGTCGACCCGGTCCTCGGCCTTGAGGTCGGGGGCTTCCACCATCGCCACTTCGACCAGGGGCTTGTCGGCGCAGCCCTTGGCGGCCAGGCCCTTGGCGGCCGCCGCGCGGGTCGGGAAGTCCTCGCTGACCAGCTCGCCGACCAGCTTCCTGACCGCCTCCGTCTCCTCGGCCTGGAGTCTGGGCAGCTTCTCCCACTCGGTCACCTGCTTCTGGATCTCCCGGACCGCCGCGGTCAGGCGCTCGGCCTCCGGGCCCATCAGCGGGCCGGCCGGCGACCAGACCTTCTCGGCGGGCTTGCCCTCCGCGGCCGGCTTGTCCGCGGCCCGCAGGAAGACGATGGCCCGCCCGCCCTTGGCCAGGGTGAGCGGGAAGGACGGCTTGCGGTAGTGGGCCTTGAAGGAGGTGGTCCGGGACATCTCCGCGGCGTCGGCCACCACCAGGGCGAGCTCCTTGCCGGTGGCCAGGCTGGTGAAGACCCGGAACTTGACGGTCTTGAGGTCCCGGACGTCCCTCTCGCCCTTGAGGACCTCCTCGACCTCCACGGCGACCTGGCGCTTCTTGATCTTGTCCCACATGTTGGGCACGCCGAAGATCTGGGCGAGCTGGGCCTCGTCGCCCTCCAGGCCTTCGCCCGGGGGTTTGGCGTCGCCGAGCTCGGTCACCTTGACCAGGGCGATCAGGTCGGCGCGCCCGAAGGCCGCCGGCAATCGCCGGGCCAGGCCATCGTCGAGCGGCGGGGCCGCCTTGCGGGCGGCCTCCTCGCCGGCGGCGGCCGGAAGCAGCGCGGCGGCAAGCAGGACGGTGGTCAGGCAGGTTGCGGCCAGGCAGGGCGCGGCTCTCACTCGGCTTTCTCCTTGGTCTCGACGATCTTCAGATCATCGAAGTGGTAGACGCCCGGCGGCCAGTAGGCGTAGATCATGACCCGCATCTTCTTCACCGCCGGGGTGCGCTTGGTGGGGTGGAAGTCGCGCTCGAAGGCCGTCCACTTGTCGACCTCGCCCAGGCGGCAGGCGAGATACGTGTTGTAGACCTCGCGCAGCTCGCCGTTCACCTCGGCGTAGCCCTTGACGAAGATCTTCGGGAAGAAGAAGTCGTCGGCCTTGACGCTGCTCCTGACCGTCACCGAGAGCTTGTAGGCCGTCTCCGGCCTGACCTCGATGTAGTCGGAGTAGACGGCCACGCCCTTTGTGCCGCCGACCGTGT